>DAHWBS010000009.1 GCA_027323445.1 Leptospirillum sp. | reverse complement strand
ATTCCGAGGGGAAATCCCTGATATTGTGTTTGAATGAGATCGATCTGCCCCAGAAGAACCCAAATCTCCGGATCCTCCGAGTGGCTTTTCCTGAGTTTGTCGGTGATAAGACGAGCTTCTTGCAGTGCGAGAAGCCCGTCTTTATGGCTGTTTTGTCCTGGGCGATCCCTGTCGAGCCGGGCTTTCAGGATCAGGAGCCGTGCCTTGTGGAGAGGATAGGCGGGAGACAGGCGGGAAAGGGACAGGTCAACATCCTTGATGCTTCCCCTGCAGTCAAGGGTGTTTGAGAAATCGAGAGCTCCCGGGGAGGCAAAGAGCAGGTCCGGCAAACTCCAAAAAACAGCCAGTGTGAAAAGGAAAACCCTGAAAGAGGGGAGGGGTCTTTTCCAGGCTGTCAAAAGTGGATGTTGGCCGATCATTATTATTGCCTTTTTTCCAGAATCCTGTTGAGTCCATCCACAAGGTGCGAACGGGTGATCAGGGCGTCCAGACCAGCTCTTTTCCCTTTTTCGAGAGAGATCTCGTCGGTATGAAAAGCCAGTCCGACAAGGGAGATTTCCGGATAGATGTTTTTGAGTCCGGAGACCATTTGAGGAAGATCATCGCCCGTTGTCGCAATATCAAAAAGAACAAGACGGGGTTGCGGGGAAAGGGTATGAAGGGCTTCTTTTTTATCGACTCTCAAAAATGTAAGGGAGTGATTTCTGGAAACACCTTCAACTCGCGATCCGATCATAAAATCTTTTCCAAAGAAAACAAGACTTTTTAGAGATTCTTTTGCAGGCGAGTCACTCATTTTTGACCTTTCTTCGGTGGGGAGATCTCTGTGACCCCTCCCATATAGGGGACAAGTGCATCCGGAATTCGGACTGTTCCGTCAGGCCCCTGTCTGTTTTCAAGGAGGGCTGCGACGGTCCTTCCGATTGCCAGCCCGGATCCATTGAGCGTATGGACGAACCGGGTTTTTTTTGTATTGGGATCCCTGAACCGGATCTGGGCCCGGCGGGCTTGAAAATCCTCAAAATTGGAACAGGAAGAAATCTCCCGGTAGGTATTCTGTGACGGCATCCAGACCTCCAGATCGTAGGTCTTTGCGGAAGAAAATCCCAGATCTCCCGTGCAAAGGGATATCACCCTGTACGGAAGGCCAAGTCCGGAAAGGACCCTTTCTGCATCGGCTGTCAGTCTCTCGTGATCTATTGAGGATGTTTCAGGGTTCGTGATCCAGACCAGTTCGACTTTTTCAAACTGGTGCTGGCGTATGAGGCCTCTGGAGTCTCTCCCTGCCGCACCGGCTTCTCTTCTGAAACAGGCTGTTTGAGCGACCATCCGGATCGGAAGTTCAGAGGGGTCAAGAATGGTTTCCCGAAACAGGTTGGTCAGGGGAACCTCCGCTGTCGGGATGAGGTACAGCTCATCTTCCGGACAATAAAAAAGCTCTTCCTTGAATTTTGGAAGTTGTCCTGTGCCCATGAGGGCCTCTTTTCTGACGAGAAAAGGAACGGAATGCTCCTTGTAGGCCCCTTCCGGATTGTGTTGGGGAAGGGTATGGAGGTCCAGCATGTAGTTTGTCAAGGCCCGCTCAAGGCGGGCGCCCATACCGATGAGAGTCGAGAAGCGGCTTCCGCTGACAAGAGAAGTGTGTTCGGTATCCATGATGCCAAGTTCGGCCCCGACTTCCCAGTGCGGTTTCGGGGTAAAGGAAAAACTTGTGGGGATACCTGCAGAGCGGACTGTGACATTGTCCAGCTCTGATCTTCCTTTTGGAACATCAGGGCGCGGGACGTTCGGAATGCCCCAGAGAAATTCGTCGAGCCTGGACTCAAGAGCGGCAAGAAGTCCCTCATCTTTTGCAATGAGTTCATTGACGGTTCTGGACTCGTCCATCAGGTCATCTGTGGGCAGTCCATTGCGCTTTTTGGTTCCAATGTCCTGTGCGAGACGATTTCGTTTTTCCCGAAGAGCTTCCCATGCCTGTTTCATCTGGCTGATCTCCAGGTCGAGATCCTTTATGGGAGAAAAGTCGATGCTTTGGCCGCGTGAGGCAAGGGCTTCCCGAATGGTTTCCTCTTCGTGTAGGATTCGTTTTTTATCAAGCATGAATTCTCCTGTTTCCGATTTTATAAAGGGCAACTCACACCCCTATTGTAGACTTGTTGTCTTTGCAGGAACAATGGGGAAGAGTATGTGACGTGTCTTTTTATCTCAAAAGCGCCGTAAGACCCCTGGCTTCAGGCATGGGGAGCAGTCACCCGGCTCTGCTGTGTTTTCATGATATCGGTCGTTATCAAGATGGTAAAGAGCAAATACCAGAGAGGACAAGGAATGGTTTTGTTTGATATAATCGCCCCATGAGAAATCCGGCGGCAATGGCCGGAAGGGTTCCGTATAAATAAAAGACGATTGTCTTGGGCCTGCGTTTTGGGCTGAGGGAGAGTAAAAATGAGTTCGATGAATTCCTGGAATGCGACCAGTGACCGCAATGTGGTAGAAGGTCTTAGAAGTTCAGCCAGTCAGGGAAAGTTTATGGTCCGGGTCTACAGCCTTTTGGCTCTGACCCTGCTTGTTTCGGCCATGGCGACCTTTTGGGGGATGGAGCAGGGGCTTTCCACCATGCTCAGACACCCGATCATTCTGATGGTGCTTAATTTCGGGACCCTTTTTCTCCTTATGGGCGTTCAAAGGGTGCCTGTTGTCAACGTTCTTGTGACGCTTCTTTTTGCAGGAGTCATGGGGGCTTCTCTTGGCCCAGCCATCGCCCAGGCCGTGAATCTTCCTGGCGGAGCCGGCATCGTGACCAATGCGCTTCTTTTGACCACCGCCATTTTCTTCAGCCTTAGCCTTTATGCGATGGTGTCCGGGAAGTCTTTTTCCTTTCTGGGAAGCTTCCTTTTTACGGGCCTGATCATCGTGGTGGTCTTGTCGCTGGTGCAAATCTTCTGGCATCCGGCTTTTCTTCAGGTGATTGTGGCTGGAATGGGTGCTTTGGTCTTTTCCGGACTGATTCTTTTTGATACGGCCCGGATCCTGTCCTCTTCGGAAGAGGAACTGACACCGGTTATGGCAGTAGTGTCCTTGTACCTTGACGTTTTGAACCTGTTTTTGTCGCTTTTGAGAATCCTTGAAATTTTTCGTGGCAGGGACTGATCGTTTTAACCAATGATTGCGGAGGGTCTTGATGCTTAAAGAGTCACAGTGGATCTGGATGGATGGCAAGATGATCCCATGGAAAGATGCCAATGTCCATGTTCTGACACATTCTCTCCATTATGGAATGGCAGTTTTTGAGGGAGTCAGGGCGTATAGCGGCCCTGAAGGGACGTCCATCTTCCGATTGGCCGAACATACCAGACGCCTTGTGAACTCTGGGAAGGTCATGCTCATGAAGTCGCCATACTCGGAAGAGGAGTTGATGGATGCCACGTGCAGGGTTGTGAGGGAGAACAATCTTTCTTCCTGCTACATACGTCCTTTAATGTACGTTGGTTATGGGGATATGGGGATCTATGCCCGGCAAAACCCGATTTGTGTTTCCATTTCTGCGTGGGAATGGGGGACGTACCTTGGTGAGGAAGGCCTTGCCAAGGGGATCCGGGCAAAGATCAGTTCGTTTTCACGCTTTGGCGTCAACACGTTCCTGAACCGGGCGAAGGTCTCTGCTCATTATGTGAACTCCCAGCTGGCAAAATGGGAGGTCAAGATGGCCGGTTACGACGAGGCTATTCTCCTCGACCAGGACGGATTTGTTGCAGAGGGCCCCGGAGAGAATATTTTCATTGTCTCCGGTGGCGTCCTCCGGACACCTGCACTCAAAACGGTTTTGGACGGAATCACCCGCAATGCCGTGCAAACTCTTGCAAAAGAAGCCGGTATTCCTGTCTGGGAAGGTGCGCTGACGAGAGATGATCTCTACCTTGCCGATGAGGCGTTTTTCACTGGAACGGCCGCCGAACTGACCCCGATCCGGGAAATCGACGAGCGTACGATCGGGAACGGTCGTCCTGGTCCTGTAACGCTGGCTCTTCAAAAGGCTTTTTTCGATGTCGCTCATGGCCACGTGAAGGATCATCCCGAATGGCGCCATCCTGTGGCCAGCAGGCCATCCGGAACATAATCCCATGACTCAGAATCCCCGGGGCACCCGCTCCGCCGCCCCCGGGGATTTCACCTGGGCCAGTGCGCTTCCGGAGAACACTCTCTATCTTCTCGACGGCTTCGGCTACATCTTTCGCGCTTATCACAGCCGTGTCGACTTCACGACCTCCACGGGCTGCCCAACCGGTGCGTTCACCGTTTTTGCCAATATGCTCCTGTCTGTTGTCCGGGACTTCAAGCCGACGTATCTGGGGGTCATATTCGAGGGCCAGGGCAAGAGTGTCCGCTCGGAGATCCTTCCTGAAATAAAGGCCAACCGGCCACCTCCTCCGGACGATTTTCTGGTCCAGATTCCCTATATCCAACGATTGATTGCCGGATTGGGGATCTCCATGGTGTCCGTTGACGGATATGAGGCCGACGATGTCATTGCGACACTGGCCCATCGATGGATCGAAAAACACCCAGTGGACTCTCATGTCGTTGTGATGTCGGCGGACAAGGATCTTTTAAATGTCGTCTCTGACTCCGTAACGGTTTTTGATCCAATGACCAAAAAGCGTTTTGGAGTGTCCGAGGTCATTGAACGGTGGGGTGTCTTGCCTTCCCAGATTCCGGATCTTCTTGCCCTGATGGGGGATACTTCGGATAATATCCCTGGTGTGCCGGGAGTTGGCCCTGTAACAGCGGCAAAGCTTCTGGGGCGCTCAGGCGACGGAGTGGAAACGCTTCTGGCCCGGGTGGAAACAGTGACTCCTCCCCGGATCAGGGAGCTTCTGGTTGCGAACAAGGACAGGATTCTCCTGAGTAAAAAGGTGACAATCCTTCATGACAGGCTCCCGATAGAAGCCTCTCAGGATTCCCTGTCCCTGACTGATCCGGATCTTGTCGGGCTTGAAGGGCTTCTGAAAGATCTTGAGGCTCCCTCCCTCTGGACAAGAATCCGGTCATTAAAAAGAAGGGACACAATCTCCGGATTGCCGGAGGATGAATCTGTCGAGTCGAAGACTTCCCGCCCGGAGAGGCCACAGACGATTCCTTACGAGGATCTTCCCGGGAAATATGGTATTGATCCGGTATCGCCAGATGAAATCTGGTACCACGGTCCAGATCGATCGCTCTTGTTTTCAAGGTCCAGCAGTCCGGATTTGAAAGAGACTCTTCTGGGGATAAGCGAACCTGTCTGGGTATCCGACAGCATGCTTCTCCATCGACACTGGCCGGACCTGATCCTTCCTGAGGTTGTGTTTGATCTTGTTCTTGCCGCTTATCTGCTGGATCCGGGCCATCGGGAAAACTCTCTTTCCATGATTGCCTCCCGCCATTTCCTGAAGGACGACGGGGAGCGACGTCAACTGGTCAGGGGACTGTACCCCCTTCTTCATGGAGAAATTTCCCGTTACGACCTTTTGCCTGTTCTTTTGAATGTCGAAGTGCCTCTTTCGGGGATCCTTGCCAGAATGGAGCGGCGTGGAGTCTCTATCGACAAGGAGCAACTGGAGGCTCTGAGGCATTTGCTGTCGGGACGCCTTTCGGATCTCGAGAAAGAGATTCATGAGACGGCGGGTGAGTCTTTTCTGATCCTTTCTCCCCGCCAGGTCTCCCGGATCCTTTTTGAAAAACTGGCTCTTCCAACGGCCAAAAAGGGAAAGACAGGGTTTTCCACGGATGAGGAAACCCTTGAGGGCCTCCGGGACAAACACCCCCTGCCCGGGATGATTCTGGAATACCGTCAGCTTTCAAAACTTCTTTCGACCTATGTCGAGGGCATCTCCTCCAAAATCGACGAGAGTGGACGTCTGCATGGACAGTTCCACCAGAATGTGACCGCCACGGGAAGGCTTTCGTCCTCTGACCCCAATCTGCAGAACATTCCTATCCGGTCGGAACTGGGTCTTGAAATCCGGAAATGTTTTGTCTCTCCTGCCGGCTCCATGCTTCTCTCGGCCGATTATTCCCAGATCGAGCTGAGGCTCCTTGCGCATATGTCCGGGGATTCCTCTCTTGTCGATGCGTTTGTTCAAGGAGAGGACATTCATTCCAACACGGCCAGGAGACTGTTTGGAGAGCCGGTGACCTCCGATTCGAGACGGCGGGCAAAGACGATCAATTTTGGAATTCTCTACGGAATGTCCTCGTACAGCTTGTCCCAGAGTCTCGGTGTGACAGCGTCGGAAGCGAAAGACGTGATTGATCGTTATTTTGCAGCTTATCCCGGGATTGAACCGTTTTTTTCAGCCATATTGGACGAGGCCAGAAAAACAGGGATGGTCCGCACAATCTCAGGAAGGATCAGACGTATTCCCGAAGTCAATTCCGGAGATCGCAGGCTCCGGGAATATGGGGAACGGATGGCGGTGAACACGGTTCTTCAGGGGTCGGCGGCAGATCTGATCAAGAAGTCCATGGTGGATTTGTCTAGACGTCTTGAGTCTTTTTCTTTCCGGGATGCGGACCTTCTCGTTCAGGTGCATGATGAACTTCTTCTTGAGGTGACATCGTCAAGGGTCGAGGAGGTTTCTTTGTTGTTGAAGGACGTTATGGAAAAGGCTTTTTCTCTGAAAGTTCCGCTGGTTGTTTCGACCGGATGGGGGAAAAACTGGGTAGAGGCCCATCCGGCATAATGTGTTATCATGGTTGATGCCAGACTGATATCAATAGACAAAAAACATTCAGATATCGGTTGTCTTTGACCCGCAAAAAGGAAGCTCTTCTGAACCAGAAAAGTGAAGAATGCCGCTGCCACTGTAACCATCTTTGGAGCATCAAGAAAAATTCCCGGGAACAGTATGGAGTTGATTTGTCCCTGTACGGCCAGACAGGAAGGGTGCCGGCATTCCAAAAAAGCCAACCTTTTCTGGACAGGCTCTGTTCCCGGATGCTCCAGCAGAGGGCAGGTGCATCAATCGGGCGTTTTCTCCATTTTCCGGAAAGCGAAAGACGGAGAAAATCCGAGGTATCCATCATGCAAGGTGAACGCAGTGCCTGGACCTCCCTGATCCGGGACCATCGGCAGGAGAGGGGCTTGTCTGGCCGAATGTCTGTCCGTGTTTCCGAATGAAAAAGGAGCAGGATCACAGCGCCTGAAGAAATGTCCTGAGATTTCAAGCGGAACGCGTGGTCAGACTCTGATTGTTTATAATGTGGGGGCGTAATGGAGCTTAGAGGTACGACTGATCAGCATGCCCTTCTTGAGGGATTGAATATGCCAATGCTGGAAATGGCCCTGATGACGGCATTGGTTGCAATTCTTGTGGCCCTTCTGGGAACCGTTTTCATCCTGAGACATTACAAGGGGACATCCGAGGAGCCGAAAGTCCGGAGGGTTGCCCGGATTGGGTGGGTAGGCCTGATTTTATATCTGGTGATCTTCCTGATTTATTATGAGCAGAAAGCGACTCCCAAAATGATCCCCTATCCTTTTGCCAAGGGAGATGCGGCAATTGCGAAGGGAGACTTCAAGACAGCCATAAGCGCCTATCAGGACGTAGTCAGGAAGTATCCGGCCATGGCCCAGGCCCATTTCAAGCTTGGAATGGTTTACCGGATGGTAAAAGCCATCCCCAAGGCCAAAGAGGAACTCCAGATTGCAATCAGGGAGGATCCTGACAGGGCCGAGCCCTACTTTGCCCTTGGCTCTATTTTATGGAGCCAGGGAACTTCAATCGATGCGCTTCCCTACTTTCAGAAGGGGTTGAGTCTTGATCCCGGCAATCCGCAAAAAGACTTTTTTATAAAAATCATCAAGAGGGCTGAATTGGAGAAAAAAGGTCTTTTGAAGCCAGGGTCTTCCGCTCGCCCAAGACTTTCCCCGCCGTCTCCGGATCCTTCTTCCGGCGGATCGCCATCATCTGCCAGGGGAGCGGTGAGCCCATGATGATGCCGATGAGAACCCGGATCACGATCCTGATCGTGGCAATACCCGGACTTCTGGACATGACCTGGATACTGGAGCGATTCCTGTCTCTTCCTGTTTCTCTCAGAAATCCGTCTCTCCTGCTTCTTGAACTCCCCCTTTTGATGGTTCTTCTGTCGGTTGTCATGTGGAGTTTTGCCATCAGAACCCTGACCTACCGGGGTACTGTCGGCCTGGTTGCAGTCAGTGGCTTTCTTCTTCTGGGAGGTCTATTGCGTCTTGGGATGATTGTTGCTGCGCCTCTTGACGACCCTCTTCTCAAGCCGCACTTGTTCGAGATAAGCGGTCTGGTTTTTGGAGCACTTATTCTGGGGATTGAAGCCGAATCAGGAAGGCGGTACTTTGTCCGGCTCAAGGAGAAGTCCCTGAATAATGCTCCGGGATTCAAGGGGTAGCCTTGTCAAAGGTCATCGGACTGACCGGCGGGATAGCATCCGGGAAATCCCACGTGGCAGCGGCGTTTGTCCGAAAGAATATCCCCGTTGTCAGTGCGGATCTATTGGCCAGGGAAGCGGTCATGCCTGGGACAGAGGGGCTTTTGCTCGTTTCCCGGTCGTTTCCGGATGAAATCCTTCCGGACGGGACGATTAATCGGCAATTGTTGGGCCGGAAGATATTTCACGATCCGAAGTCCCGGGCGTTGCTTGAAGGGATTCTTCATCCCGTAATCCGCCAGTTGTTTTTATTAAAAAAACAGTCATTGTCCGGGGATTATCCGGTTTTTGTATATGAAGTCCCACTTTTGTTTGAAAGCGGAGCAAACAAAGAAGTTGACCTGTGTGTCGTGGTGGATGTTCCTGAATCCCTTCAACTCAGTCGCCTCATGGAGCGAGACGGTCTTTCCGAAAAAGAGGCTCTGTTAAGGATCAAAAGCCAGATGACGAGGTCAGAGCGTCTGGAGTTGGCAGATCGGGTGATTGAGGGTAATCTTTCAAGGGAGTCTCTTGATGCGGTTATTGATGATCTCATCCGGGACGTTCTTTTAACCCGGGATATCCCCAAGCCCTCTTCGTTGAGTGAGGGGATATAAGGCGTGTTCCTGGACCGTATAGATACTGCAATCGTATTTTATGGATTCTTAAAACCTCCAGGTGTCGGCTGTAATCGGTCCGGAAAAAACACTTCCCGGAAAGACAGACTTTCTTTAACGCTACGGGACGGTCTTCTTCCGGTACCTTCTGTCTGTTTTGAGACTTGATCTGTAGTCTCGGGTGTGACCCCAGCAATCTCCCGCGTTCATGCCGGGGGGCAATCACAAAAGGTCCAGGTCGCTTTGAACAAGAAAACAATCATGGGGGGATCTGTATGAAAGTTGATATTCGAAAAGCTCTTTTTCCTCTTGCTGGACATGGAACCCGATTTTTGCCCATGACAAAAGCTTCGCCAAAGGAGATGCTTCCCCTGGTGGACAAGCCTGTTGTCCAGTATCTTGTAGAAGAAGTTGTTGCTGCGGGCGTGAGTGAGGTCATCATGATCACTGGCCGGGGAAAAAGAGCGATCGAGGATCACTTTGATATTTCCTATGAGCTTGAGGACATGCTTCGGAAGAAGGGAAAGTTCGAACTTCTCGAAGAGGTTCGGAAGATCTCTTTTCTGGCCGATTTTTCCTATACCCGGCAGAAAGAGTCAAAGGGGTTGGGACATGCCGTTTTTTGTGGACGGCAGCTTATTGGGGATGAACCCTTTGCCGTTGTTCTGGGCGACGAGGTCATTGACTCCGAAGAGCCTGCGCTCTCCCAGCTTGTTCGCGCCTACAAAAGGTATCAAGGCCCTGTTCTGGGTGTTCAGAGGGTCCCGAAGAGTGATGTCAGTTCTTATGGGATTGCCGCGGGACGTTTGATTGAGCCTGGACTTTTTGAGGTGACCTCCCTTGTGGAAAAGCCAAAACCTGAGGATGCGCCTTCTGATTATGCCGTTATTGGACGTTACATTTTAACGCCTGATATTTTTGATATTCTAGAGAATCAGGAGCCAGGAGTAGGGGGCGAGATTCAACTGACAGATGCCCTTCGGACACTCTCGAACCATCGTGCGATCTATGCCATTGAGGTTTCGGGCAATCGGTATGATACGGGCGATAAAATGGGGTTTTTAAAGGCTTCCGTTCAGTTCGGTCTGAAAAACCCTGATCTTGGAACGCAGTTTCGTGAATATCTGGATCAGTTGCTCGGCTCGTATAAAACCTGATGAAACAAATTACCAGGGTCTCTTATTATATTCAGAAGTGTGTTAAAAGAGGTTTTTCAAGGTGAAGGAGCGTGATCTCATTGATCATATCATCTCCCGATTGCCTGAATGTCCTCCGGAAATCTTGAAGGGAATAGGAGATGATACAGCTCTTCTGAGGGTAGAGGAGGGGTCTGACCTGCTCGTTACAACCGACAGTCAGCGGGAAGGAGTGCATTTTCGCTGGGAATGGATGACTCCCGAAGAGGTGGGTTATCGACTTGTCGTTGTCAATGCGAGTGACGTGTACTCCAAAGGAGGAAGCCCTTTTTCCGCATTTGTGACACTGGCTCTTCCATCCGCCATACCGGAATCAACAGTCGACAGGCTCTATGACGGAATCCTTGCGGGTTGCCATGAGTTCGGTGCCTATCTTTCAGGAGGAGATATTTCCCGAACGACCGGCGGCCTGGATCTTTCAATGACACTCTTGGGAACGGTCAAAAAAGGTCGTTTTATTCCCAGAAATGGTCTCTCCCATGGGGACAGAATCTATTCTATTGGTCGACCGGGTCTGGCAAGGGCGGGATTTCTGGCCCTATCAAGAGGAGAGCGTTCAGAAGCTTTGACAGAGGCTGTTTCAAGGTTCAAACGTCCCCGTACTTTTCCTTTCTTTCCCTCCTGGATTGAGACACATCCTTTTCTGACAGCCGCTATGGACTCATCTGACGGGCTTGGGCAGGCCCTTTCTTCTATGGCCCGTTCTTCAGGAATCTCGATCGTTCTCGATTCGGATCCTGATCTGTTCTATTTAGCAAGTGCTGGAGAAATTTTGTCCGAGGAACCCCGGAAACTTGCCATGGAAGGAGGAGAAGACTATGACCTGATTGTGGGTGTCCCTGAGAAAAAGGCCAAAGCGTTTGAACATGCGGTCAGGGAACTCCTGAACAATCAGTCCCGCGATCAGCTCATTTACTGGGGAAAGGCTGATTCGGCCGGTATTGCCGGGACCATCGTGTCAGATGGAACCTGCGATACGAGGGATTGGGGGTTCGATCATGTTGGGGATTGATGGGAAAAACTGGAAAGAGAAACTTCGGGAGCTGGTGCTGGCCCAGCCTGATCCCCATAAAGTGGCCCTGTCGCTCGCAATTGGCTGTTCTGCGGCCTTTTTGCCTCCTTTTGGATTCCATACGATTTTGGTAATCGCTGTCGGTACATTATTGAAAACAGGAGTTCCTCTGGCTGTTCTTGGTACCTGGATCAATAACCCATGGACATTCATACCGATTTTTCTTCCGGTGTATGTGGCCGAAATTGAAATAGGGGAGCACCTTCTCCATCAGGAAACGATCTTCCCCTCCCTTCGCGCACTATCCAGAATGCCAACAACGGCTATCATTGCCCAGGTGAAACTGGTGATTTGGCCATTCATTTGCGGATCTGTGATTGTTTCATCTCTGATTTTTCTTGGGACCTATCTGATAGCCCGAATTTTTCTTCGCTTCAAGGGGAAGATTTCTTCGGAGCGTCAATCTCGATAAAGCGAACAGCCCGGTTTCTGGCATAACACTTCCAGTTTCTGGCCTTGCAACGGTGAAATCCATCTTTCGGTTCAGGGCCTATAGCTCTTAAATAAATCTTTACGTCTTTTATACCCATTTTTTTTATCATCCAACGGACAGCGGCAGCTCTTTTCAGTGACAGTTTTTTGTTTAGCAGCTCTTTTCCGGATGGATCTGTGTGGCCGATCAGCAATACCTTTTTAAGGTGTTTGGAGCGAATAGTATCGACCCAAGTTTTGATAACCGTTTTTGATGATGGGGCGATCCTGGCACCGTTCGGCAAAAAATAGATTTCTCTCTGGATCGGAAGGGAGACCTCGGCGGCTGTTTTTGGGATCGAGACCGGCAGGGGTTTTACCGGTGGAACTTCATAGACCTGTTGTGATGTCTGGTGCTTTTCCTGTTCAACAAAAGGATGTGCCCTTCCATTGACGGCAACGCCTGGGATCTTGTTGTGGTCATCGGGACCGGGTGCGATGGATGTGAGTTCCTGATGGCTGCATGCTGACAGGAGCAGTACGATACAGAACGAATGGGCAAACCGAATCGGGAAAAATGTCATCAGAAAATCTCCAGGTGAGTATGAGCCAAAATAACAAGATTGATCATAACTAACGAGATGGTAGTCTGCCGGTTTGTGATTTTCAAGTATGAACTTTGATGAAGCGATCTGGATCAAGTGTCTGGGCTGGATGCGTAAATAGCATGACGCTTTGGTCATAAAAAAAGGGCTGCATTGCAGCCCTTTTTTGAGACAGGATCTGAAGAAAATTACATGGTGATTTTCATGAAGTGGGCAATACGATTGGCCTGCCAGCAGGATTCAGTATGGTCAGAGCAGGTGTCATAACCAGGGATGGATCTTTTGCCGTAGGAGACAATCTTGATGCGCTTTTTGCTGATGCCCATGTGCACAAGGTACATCATTGCGGCTTTGGCTCGTTTCTGGCCAAGAACGATATTGTAGGTATCGGTTCCGCGCTCGTCGGCATGTCCGGCAATAACAACCTTGACTGAAGGGTTGGCATTGAGAACTTTTGCATCTTGCTTGAGAGACTCCCGATCAGAAGCGGTGAGGACAGCTTTGTCAAACCCATAGGTGATGTCCTTGGAGAGGGTCTGTTTGAGTTCGTCCTGAGCTGTCTGCTCTGGGGTTTCAGTGGCAGCAGGGGCAGGAGCTGGGGCAGCTGCCTGGGACTCTGCTGCTGGAGTTGCGGTGGATGATCCGCCAGTTGAGGAACAACCTCCGGCAACGAGAACGCCGGCAACAAGGATGGACATGGCAAGAAGAGATTTCTTTGAATTCATTCTATTACTCCTTAAAGTGTGATTTCCCCGAAGGGGCCCTTGATGCCTCAGTCGTGCCCGCTTTTAGGCGCCTGTGCTCAACAGCGGTCGACTGAAGTTGAGTTTATCGAACAGATACACCTGTTACGACGAGTGTTCCCATGGCTGCCTTGTAATGAATAACAACTTTTTCTCCGCTTTTGATATCTTTTGCGGAGATATGTTTGTGGCCCTTCATGACCATGGTGTGGCTGGTGATATCACCACCAAAAACAATGTTGCCATTCTTCTTGCCGAGCGAACGGGATGCAACAATGGTCATCGGGGATGAGTCCATGTTGACGGCTGTTACCACTCCGACAAATGTTGGTGCATGATGTCCTTTTTTCTTGGCGACAACCTTCTTTTTGGCAACAGCCTTCTTTTTGGAAGAAGCTTTTTTTACGGCAGCTGCCGGTTTTGCCGGAGCAGCGGCTGGGGCAGTGGCTGCCGGAGCAGTTGTTGCCGGAGCAGCGGTATTGTCGGCAAAAGAAGTCTGGGGTAGACCCAGGATCGAGATTGATCCGAGAATTGCCAAGCCGGCCAAGGCGATACGACCTGAATGAGACACGTGGTGCTGGGACATGAGAGTCCTCCTGAACGATAGATGGTTTACTGTTTTTCCCCCGGGTATTTTTTGTGAGTTTGGGGGAGTGAAAACCCCTCCTCGCTTTTTGTCAGGCTCCCGGGGGACACACCTGCAAAAATGCCAGATACGGGAAAGGTGAAGGTGCTTTGACTAACCGCTGGCCGACCATCCCGTATTTCCATAAAAACTATCTATTGCTTAACACAAAAAAAACTACCGCTCTTCCTTGTATCTTTTCCCGAAATAGGCTTTCTAAAAAGCTGTCCAGGAAAATTTTCCTGCATGAGGACACGGGAAAATGTGCAACGAATAATATTTAAAAACGATGAATGGTACACCAGATTGCACATCTTGCCAAGATCACATGCTAAAGGAATACGTCATGATGTGCAAGAGCTATTATTAAAAAGAAATTCAGAGTGCTGTCGCCCATAAATAAGGGCATCAAATGATATGGTCTGATGGAGGAAAGCGAAAAGGAAAATCCCTGTAATTTCATTTGCCTTGCCGTTTCTTAAGAGCTGAACGGTATGTTGTTTCCCATGATGATTCTTTTGTGTCAAACTGGAATGGGTTAAATTATTGACGGGAGGTGTCGTGGATCTGTTGGAAGGGGCGGTTGATCAATCTGGCGAGGAGTCTTTCAAGGATTCTCTGGTGGCTTTTTTAAGGGAAACATCTTCTGTGCCGGTCAGAGAGGAGATTCTTGTCGAAAAACTGAAGAAGGGTAGAAAATCCCTGAAGCTGATCAGGTCTGCGATCGAATCCCTGCTCAAGGAAGAGGCCATACTGCTTGTTCCTGGAGCGGGTTTGGCCTTAAAAGAGCGTCTTCCCGTGGTCACGAAACCATTTCAGGCTCACCCGGATGGTTATGGCTTTGTTCTGGTGGGGGATGGTCAACCGGACCTTTTTATTCCGGCAGGAATGACAAAAGGAGCGATGCATCAGGATATTGTGCAGGCTGTGAGAACAGGGATTGACCGTCGTGGCCGTCAGGAAGGAGTGGTCCTTGCTGTGATTGAAAGAGCCAGGACCTCTGTCGTCGGGACTGTTCATAAGGTTGGTGAAAATACGATTGTTCGTCCCCGGGATGCAAAGCTCAAGACCAGTTTTATTCTGGAGTCCACGGAGCCATCCGTTAAATATTCGGAAGGAGATCTGGTCATTCTGGAGATCACCTCCTATCCCGATTCGGTGAATTCCCCGCGAGGACGCATTCTGGCCCAGCTGGGGCAGTCGGGAGATCCGAAGCTTGACACGGAAATCGTCATGGCCTCTTTTGGCTTGACGGATGTTTTTCCTGCTGATGTGCAAGAAGAGGCCGAGCGGGTTGCAAGGGACATTCCGATTGCTCCCGGAAGCAACCGCGAAGATTTCAGGACATGGGAAATTGTTACGATTGATGGAGATAATGCGCGGGATTTTGACGATGCCCTCTCCCTTGTCCGGCTCAAGGATGGTTGCTTCGAGGTCGGCATCCATATAGCGGATGTTGCGACTTATGTTTCGGAAGGAACATCTCTGGACAAGGAAGCCTTCCGGCGTGGAACGAGTGTTTATTTTCCCGACCGGGTTGTCCCCATGTTTCCTGAAGTCCTTTCAAATGGAGTTCTTTCACTGAACCCAGACGAGGACAGGCTCGCGAGAAGTGTTGTCCTGAAGCTCGATCCGCATACGGCAGAGATTCTTGACTCGAGGGTCACATTGTCGGTCATCAGAAGCCGGATGCGGATGACCTATTCAAAGGTCCATGACGTTCTTCGGGGGGCAAATGAGGATACCCGATATGCTCCGTGGACAGGACTTTTGTCTGAACTCTGGTCTGTTGCCCAGATTTTAAGAAAAAAAAGGTTTTTGGGCGGGAGTCTTGATTTTGACCTTCCGGAGCCCGAGATCATTCTTGACCTGAGAGGACATCCAATCGATATCGTCCGCTCATCGCGATATCTTTCCCACCAGTTGATTGAAGAGTTTATGCTGCTGGCCAATCAGGTTGTTGCAAAAGAGCTGATTGACAGATGGGGGGGAGGGATCTTCCGTGTACATGAAGCCCCTTCTGTGGAACGGATTGCGGATCTCAACCTGTTTTTAGGGGCGCTTGGCCTTGCCATGTCTCTTAAGGAGGGGGAGGTTCCCACTTCGAAAATGCTTTCCAGAGTTCTTGAAACAACAAGGGGCACCATTCAGGAGAAAATGGTGCACTTCTCGGTTCTGAGATCTTTGAAACAGGCTCGCTATGACATAAAGCCACTGGGCCACTTCGGTCTGGCAATGAGCGATTATACTCATTTTACCTCGCCGATTCGCCGCTATCCGGACCTTGTTGTCCATCGTCTCCTTGGTGCAGACCGGTCCAGACCATTGAAGGATTCGGTCAAGACCGATGTTTCAAAAGCCGCTGCCCATTCTTCCGAAAGGGAGCGAGCTGCTGTTGATGCGGAAAGAATGTCAATCGATTTCAAACGTATCCGATTCCTTGGTGATCATGTCGGAGAGGTGTTTTCGGGGGTGATCTCGGGTGTGGCCGGGTTTGGATTTTTTGTCGAACTTGACGATACCCCGGTTGAAGGGATGGTTCCTGTCTCTTCACTGTCAGATGATTATTATGTTTTTCAGGAGAAGCATCATAGTCTGAGAGGTGAACGGACGAGAAAGGTCTACCGCATCGGAGATTCTGTTTCGGTGAGGGTCATGCGCGTTGATCTTGAGCGACTCAAGTGTGAGCTTGCTCTTGAAGGAATGGAAGTGTCAGCGGGGAGACGCAGGGGAAAATCAGAGGCGGCTCCGCTGGCAGGTGTGGTGGTTCAAAAGCCAGAGTCAGGGAGTCCTGACCGGAAAAAAAGTCGTCGCAGCAGAAAAGGCCGTCGACGAAAAAAAGAATGAGGCCTTACTGTTGTTTTGGACTTTCTCCGCTGGCCAAAAGACTTTCCTGACTGGCGGTCTGAAAGTCTTCCGAAGCCAGTTCATACTGTTTTTGGGCCTGAACCGGGTTTCCCAAGAGAGAATATTCTTTTCCTGCCCTGATGTGTGCGTCTGCAGCGTTTGAGTATTTGTTTGCAGCTTCGAGATGGTTTAAAATACCTGCTTCCCTGTGTGCGGATTTTTCTGTTGAGGTTGCATCCTGCGCAAATTTTTGTGCGGCTCCAAGATGATCTCCCACGACAGAATTGGTCATTGCGCACGATGTTATTGGAAAAATGATAGCCACAAGGACAATTGCGCGAGCGTAACGGATTTTGTTTCTTCTGTTTTGCATGTGTGTATCCTGCCTGGGTAATTTTTTCATGTATGGATGAACTGATAGCCGCCGGGCCTGATCCAGAGTATGATGGTCTGATCAAACAATCAGTTGCCAATTATGCCATATGTCAATGAGTGAGACAAGAATCGACAGGTCTGTCAGAGGATTATGACACATTTCAAAAGAGTGATGACTGGTTTTTCAGGTGCGGTGAGGTGGCTGTTTTTGACCTTTTCCCTACTTGTTGCAGGCTGCGAAGTGTTTGTTCCGCCACCGGTGTATCCAACGGTGAAGGCCGAATCCTACAAACTGTCGATGATGAGCGGGGAGTCGTTTCAGGGCTTATCTGTCACAGCCAGGACCTGTTCTTCACGTTATATGGATATCCGTGTCAATTGGCCAGCCGGAGTCGGCGAAAGCCGGGAAATCCGGATTGACAAAGTATGGCCGGCAGGGGTTTCTCATAACGAGCTGGCGAAGGATCTTTCCTTGCATGCAACCCTTCAGATTCGTTCTCCGGCTGGGAGTCGCCGGGTCGAGCTGAGAGGAATAGTCCGTTTTTCGAACCTTTCCGTCTGCCAGATGGCGTCGGCCGTACTGGTTGCCAGTTCTGATGATTCCGTTGTCGAGCCTCCAATCTACTTCCTGATGATTCATTCTCCTTTGCATAAAGACCCTTGGGCACCGAGAGTCATTATCTATACAGGTTACAGGGAGAGGCTGAACGAATTTTTCACGATTGTTGGTCCTATTCCGTTCCAGTCTTCATCCGATTCTCCCGTGAATCCGGTCATTTTGGAAAATGGTGTGCCTCTTCCACGGGCAGATCTCCGTGGGGCAACCGCCACCGGGCTTGATGGTCGTCTTCATATGCAGTTGTGGTTAAAGTCCCGGCATAGCCAGATCAACATTATCGGAAACGCTG
This sequence comes from Leptospirillum sp., assembly GCA_027323445.1. Taxonomy (GTDB): domain Bacteria; phylum Nitrospirota; class Leptospirillia; order Leptospirillales; family Leptospirillaceae; genus Leptospirillum. Next base: position 22,828 of record DAHWBS010000009.1, on the reverse strand, counting down.
ACGAGGGGATCTTTTATTCCACCAATCCCCATATGAAGGGCGTCGGCGTTCTTTTGCCAGAAACACATCCTGTGGCGATCTATCCTTTTGAGAGGTATCATTTTGTTTTGGGAGGAGGCTTACTGGTCGATGGGCCTCTGGGAATTGATGGCGTCATCCGTTTTGACCGGGAAGCCGGCTTATTTGAACTTGACGGTCATGTCAATCAGGCGGGTTCAGTCATCGGGGCATTTCGCACCAATGGTCACTTTCAAAAGGGTTCCCACTCCAGATTTGGACTGGATGGCGAGATCGATCTTTCCTTTGATTTCAATCATCAAATTATAAAGCTTGCGATGTTTCCGGGGCGTGACGGAAAAACGTACTGGATCGGTGGCTTGAATGAAAACCTTCTGGGAATGGCCATTCCGGAAGACTCAAAAGGATAGCCTTCTTCTCCCGATGGAGAGGGGATATGAACCTTAAGTGTGATGAGGGGAAACGATGGACGACTTGAATCATTTTGGCGAAGGGCCACCACCACCACCGGATATGAGCAAGCGGAGGTCAAGGGTTGTTTCGATCCTTTTCAAGATGTTTACGCTTCTGGAGTTTGGTTTTCTGGGATTTATTCTTTTTGATTTGTTCCGGAAATATATCATTACCGGAAACTTGGATTGGTGGAAAAAGTAGGGCGAAACGGGACAGTCTCTCCTCCCTGAACGAAGGAAGTTTCTGCCTGCCACTTCCCCTTCCGGTGACGGATCGGCGCATCGGACTTGCCCGGTCTTGAAAGATTCCTTGCGGCATTGTCGTTCTCCGCTTGATCGCAGGCGGAGAACGTTGGCCCGTGTACTGAGTGATGGGGCGCTGGACCAGAGTCCTCCCTTTTGGGCAGCTTGTATTCCGGCGAACCGACTGTGCGGCCAATCTGATGGAAGAGTCGCGTTACTTGAATTTTGATAGTATGTTGTTCACTCCTGTTTTAAGGTCATTCAGGATCTGGTCTGTAGTGACTTTAACTTTTTCCCAACTTTCCTCTGTCGCCTGATCAAGATCCTTTATTTTCTGGATGACTTCATCCTGCTTTTCTTTGACGGAATCAAGCTCTTTGGCGTACTTGAGTCTCATGTCAGCTCCCTTGTTCTCGATTTTGGCATTTATAAGGCTGATTTGAGCACTCCATTCTTTCAATTGGGCATTTAATTTTTGTTTGTAAGCCTCTTTTGAATCCATTTTTCCCTCCTGATGAATGGTCCGGAAAGACCTGTGGGCCGATTGTAGTTAAAAGAGATTGCCGGTTCTGTTGCTTCTGTGGTTAGAGATCTGCTGGAGTTTTTGACTTTTTTAACGTACTCTCTGCCCCTTGTCGCGTGTCCTGTTTTTCAAATTCTTTGACACATCAGACTGAGAGAAGGTAGCAGAACTTCTTCATGTTTTATAATATCAGATGAAGTGATTCTGGATCCTGAAAAAGAAAGAAATTGCGCGTTTTGCGAGCAAGATGCTATTTTTTAAGAATGAACTGATGAATTATGGACTGAGTCGGGGTTTGAGGAGAATATTGGTTGCGGGGGCAGGATTTGAACCTACGACCTTCGGGTTATGAGCCCGACGAGCTACCGAGCTGCTCCACCCCGCAACGTTAATATAGGTGTTTTTTGGGCTAAAGTCAAGGATTCGCGAGTGTTTTCCAGATAAAATGGAAAGGTGCAATTTGATTGTCGATAATTCATACAGTTCTTTTGACCTGATTGTTCTTGGCGGTGGGCCAGCAGGATATATGGGAGCTCTTCGGGCAAGTGAATTGGGCATGCGCGTTGCACTGGTGGAGTCGGGCAAGGTAGGAGGCGTCTGTCTTCATAAAGGGTGTATTCCAACAAAGTCTCTACTGGAAATTTCTGCCCTTATTCAAAAAACCTCTGGGTCAGCGGCCAATGGTCTCCATTATGATCCTCCCAGGATTGACCACTCTCAGATCATGGCTTTTGGTCAGTCTGTTGTAAATCGTTTGCACCAGGGAATCAGACATTTGCTGAAAACGGCGGGGGTCGTTACATTCGAGTCTTTGGGACATCTTGCAGGTTTGGGGAAGGTGGCTCTTGATGGAAGCTCTCCGGCTTCCGTCCTGGAATCCAAAAATATTCTTCTGGCAACAGGTTCAAGTCCCAAGGTTTTTCCAGGACTTCCTTTTGATCATGAAAGGGTGATAGACAGTTCGGATGCACTTTCCTTTAATCCTTCAGGAAAAAGAATCGGAATTCTGGGCGGGGGTGTTGTCGGAGTTGAATTTTCCCAGATTTTTACATCTTTGGGCGGGAGTGTCACGATTCTGGAGAGGGAGAGATTCCTTTTGCCAGGAGAAGACCCCGAACTGGTTTCTATCCTGTCACGGGAGCTTGACCGTCAGGGAGTTGTTTTAAGGTGTGGCGTTTCTGTCAGGACAATTAACCGGACTGACAAAGGTGTATTCTTGTCTCTGCAGCCGGAGAACGCTTCGAAGGAGGACCCTCCGGAAGAGGTCTTTTTTGAATATCTCCTGGTGGCTATCGGTCGAACCCCCAATACAGCCAGTCTGAATCTTGAATCAGCGGGAGTGACGCTCTCGCCTGATGGTTCTGTTCAAGTGGATGCTTCAGGATGGACCGGTGTCGAAGGACTCTATGCGGCCGGGGACCTGATCGGGGGGGCGATGCTCGCTCATGCGGCAAGCCATGAAGCTATTGTCTGTGTCGAAAAAATGGCAGGTCTTGATCCTGTTCCGATCGATCCCTTTACGGTACCCCGGGTTGTCTACACCCATCCCGAGCTTGTTTCAGTCGGAATGACTCTTGATCAGGCCCAAAAAAAAGGTATCCCCGCAATCCAGAAAAAGTTTCCGATGATGGCAAATGGACGTTCGTTGATTCATGGTGACCGAAGGGGAATCGTAAAGGTGGTTGTCGATGAACAGTCCGGAGCTTTGTTGGGTTTTGGGGGAGTCGGTCCGGGGTTGTCGGAGATTCTTCCTGTTGCGACACTGGCGATTGGATTGCCGGATGGGGCGAATCGTTTGTCTCATTCTATTTTCCCTCATCCGACGGTGGCTGAAACAATATGGGATGCGCTGAGAACCCGTTCATTCCCGACTTGAAGACTTTTGGGTGTGCTGTCGCTCTTTTGTGCTAGTATGTCCAGTATGCGCTTGTTGATATCGATACGGTCACGGCCGTTCAGGGTTTAAAGATTGTCTCTGGATTATTTTCCGGAAAGATCGTTTTTCTCGAAGAGGCATCGGAAATGGAGAGTGTTCTGATCATTTTAGCCGGTGGAGGTTGAGCGATTGGGATTTTATATCTATTCCCGATCTATCAGGGATACCGCTCCGCATAAAAAAATCCTTGACCTTATTGTTGTCGACCCCAAAATCGCTTGTTTTATAGTGGATGAGGAAGGAAAGATCGTTGTATTCAATGACACGCTTTCCTTTCATATTCAGGTTGGCTTCAAGTTTTTGGCCAGAAAGCCCTATGAAGATGTTCTTGAAATTCTGAACTCTCAAAAGGGTGGTCCCCAAGGAGACCCTCATCATTTCGATGAGAAATTCTCTGTCAGGGAGTTCCGTAATTTTGGAAAAAAGGGTTCTCTTCTCATGAAGCACTACCCTCTGGGGCATTTGCCTTCACCGGTAGCGATCTATTTTCTTTCCAAGGAAGAGTTTCTTCCTTCGGAAAAAGAAATTTCCACGACATTTCTTCCCTACCTCTCTCGCATGGCAGACAAGCTTCAGCGGCCTGTCGGCAATATCCTGATGGGAAACCATGACGCTGTGAGCATTGATAAGCTCTCCCAGGGATTGTTGACGACTCTTCCTGCAGCCTATCAGCTGATCAGGGTTTTCATGGCAGATGCGACCTCCATGAGCGATTCGAGTCACTTTATCCGCATGGGGTACGAAGGCCCTCCGGAGAGCATGCGGCAAAGTACTGAAGGTGTTCTTTACGGGGATACCGTTTATTTCCGGACCCTTTCTGCTTCAAGCATCCGGCCAGCACTCGTGGCCCATTCGGATCAATTGTGGAAGCATGAGGTGCTTCTTCCCTGCAACTGGTACCTCCATGTATTTGCCTGGATAGGCATTCCTCTTCTTTCTTTTGATGTCTGGAAGGAACCACTGCGTATCCGCTGGCAGGAGATGGTTGCAGAATGCGCTTTTGAGATGGGTGAGTTCAGGAGCAAGGCGGGTTTGATTCCTTTTTACCAGATTGACGAACAGGGTCTTTTTGATCGGGAAAGTCTTGTTCTTGCAATGGAACACATGATCGCCCAGTCTCCAGTTCGTCCTTTCTCAATGATCCTTTTTCGATTGAAGTTTCAGGACATTCAGGATGAGTTTATCGATTTTCTCCAAAAAGCCCGAAGAAGCTCTGACCTTATTGGCAAAATTGATGAAGGTATCATTATGATTTATCCCGATGTGGGCGAGGGTGTTTCAACGAATGTCGAGATCCGTTATAAAGGGATACTCGAAAGGCTAAGTCTTACTGACTATCGTTTCCAGTGCGCTATTTCAAAACATTCTTTCCCGTCGTCGAACTGGACGGGAGAAGAACTTTTGGTGCAGCTCATCAAGAATGAGTCCCTTCAGGTCAAGCCCCTGGAGCATGCAGACAAGGAAATACCACAATTTGAAGACTGGTTTAAACGATTCCTTCTTCTAAAGGATTTCGATTGATGTCCATGGCTGGCTTCCCTCTCCGTTCCTTTATGATCAAAAAGATTTCCAGGGTTCTGGTTCTGGCAGTTTGCTTGTTTTCTCCAGCTCTTTCCATCGCTTCTCCCGAGCCTCCGCATATTGTTATTTTCATTCTTGAGAACAAGGGGTTTTCCCAGATCATAGGCAATCCACAGGCCCCTTTTCTGAATGCACTTGCAAAAAACAACATGATTATGACGAATTATCATGCAATGACCCACCCAAGTCTCCCCAATTATGTGGAGCTGGTCGCGGGATCCAGCGGAACAAGTCATTCGGATGATCCATCCCAGCGATTTGTTGTTTCGACAGTTGTGGACAAGCTGAAATCAAAGGGATTGACTGTCAGCGGATATTTCGAGGGGATGCCCTATGCCGGTTTCAGTGGAGACCGGTACCCTTCGCGTCATCCGGTTTATGTGCAGAAGCACAATCCGTTCATGTTGATTCCGTCCCTGAGAAATGATCCCAAAAGAGCCAGCTTCGACCGTCCTCTTCAGGACCTTGACTCTGACCTCAGGAGCGGGCACCTTCCCGACCTTTCTTATGTTGTTCCCGGACTTTGTCACGATATGCACGGAGGAAGTGCCTGCAAAAGCAACAGGACCTCTTCATTGATTGAAACGGGCGATTCTTTTATGGCGAAGTGGGTTCCCAAGGTCATGGCTTCGGAGAGTTTTAAAAAAGGGGGGATCATCTTTATTGTCTGGGACGAGGGAAGGGGTTTCTTTCATCACCCTTTCTTACGTCAGCCCTTTCCGGGAAAGGGTGGGCGGGTTCCCTTCATTTGCGTGACAAGCCGCCACAAGGGACATCTTGAATTCTCCGAATACAGCGACCATAGGGTGCTTTTGAATGCCATCCTCTCAAGGTTTGGCCTGTCATCGGTTCCAAATGGCGATCCGGCATCCCGTTTTCCCGGGGTTTTCGTAGAAGACGAGCATCCTAGGAACGGGACATTTTTTTACCCAGGAGAAACAAGTACAGCCCAAGCAAAGAAGTGACGGTTCCACAGATTGTAATGACTTGAAGTCCTGTATCTCCGACGAATGAATGTGCGTGGATATCATCTCTGACAAGTCCGAGGTACACGGGGCCTATTGCTGAAGGGATGCCTGCGATGAAGATGGCGATTCCGATGTTCATGAGGCGCTTTTTTATCAATGGAAAAACCTTTCTGTTGGTTTTTTCTGTTCGTATCCTGGAAGATTTCTATTATTCTAGTTCCTGGTCGGATTTTTATAAAGTGTCTGCGCAACTTCTCGATCATTGGCCGGAAATGGTATTATTGTCATAAGCGTGGAGCGCTGTTGATTCTTTTTTGCATCATAAAATTAGGGGGCGGTTGTGGAAAAGTTATCGGTGGTGCTGGCTTCGGATGAATTTGAAAAACTTCAGGCAGGATGCATGATGGCTTCTGTGGCTTCGGTTTCAGGGGTAGAGGTCAATGTTTTTGTGACGATGGCGGCTATGACTTGTTTTCAGAAGAAAACGGTTGCCGATCGAATCTTTCCTAAAATCGGGGTTCTGGGTCAGGCGGCAATCAGAAAGAAGGCCCCTCTTTTCTCGGATCTATTGCTTCAGGGAAAAGAGATGGGAACACTTAAGGTTTTTGCCTGTGCACTGGCTCTTGACCTGATGGATGCCAAGCTGGATGAAATGGTTCCCGTTTTTGATGAAGTAGTTGGCGTTGCGACATTTTGGGGGAAAGCCGAAGGGGGGCAGGTCCTTTTTGTCTAGTCCCTAAAAATAGGGAAGATCGGGGGAGAATGATGAGCGATGAGTCTGTAAAGCCAGATGAAGTGATCGATGCAAGAGGACTTTATTGTCCTGGTCCCCTTATGGAGTTGATCCGGGTCATATCCGTCAAGCCCGTTGGTGCCGTCTTAAAGATATTGTCTTCTGACGAGGGGTCAGCCAAGGATATTCCCGCCTGGATCTCTAAAGTTGGACAGCAATACATTGGCACAGAAAAAGTAGATGGTTACTGGGAGCTTCTGGTCAAAAAAGTGAAATAACCATCTTTATACCAAGACAGATCACCCACCGGACGATCTTGTCGTTATATCTTAAGGACGACGACATCAATGGATTGTCCGGAGGGTCGTTCCCGATTGTCAGCCTTTTTCTTGGGCCGAAAGCATTCTTCCGGTTTATTTTTGTGAGTGTTGTGAGAATTGACGGATGTGGTTGATCATCTGTTTATGGGTGATGCCAATATCGTTGGTGGTGTAAGTCGGAAAATGTCGTTCGTTTGTTCCGATGGCAAGTTCCGTTGTGTAGGGTTTCTCAAGAAAGGTCTGGCTGGCCGAGAAAAGAACAAGAATCTTGGCCATTCCTGTAAGGACGTTATCTTCCTGATAGCCTAGAAGAACTCCAATCTCTCCCCCTGCAAGTCCTATAAGTGTGCCCACAGGATAGATTCCGACCATATTCGCAAGAGTCCGGCTGATATCCTGATCAAGCCCCATGGTGCTCTGGAGAAGAAACGACATGGCTTTGTGGGGAATCATTCCTTTTCTGTAGATGCGATCGGCAGTCAGGGCTTCATAGACGTCGAGGACCATTATTCCCTGGGAAACAGGGTGGATGCTTGGAAGGTCAAGAGCATAAGGATATCCCTTTCCTCCATGGCGCTCATGATGTTCTACAGCGACCTTTGCTGCAAGATTGCGAAGGTCGGGCTCAGGGGATTTTTTCAGAAACTGTGAACCCAGAAGCGGGTGTTTGCGCATCTGCTCCCACTCTTCGGGTGTGAGTCGGGATGGTTTTTTAAGAATTTCTCCCGGGATAAAGATTTTTCCAAGATCATGAAGCGATGCGGCCATTCCCCATGCCATCCATTCTTCTTCAGGGTATTTTTTTCTGATGGCATAACCGACTGCAAGCATCATTGTATTTGCGGAATGGAGGAATGTTTCATCGTCATTTCCGGAAATATCGGCAAGAAATGAGGTCGAGTTCTTATTCTGAAGGATCAGATGAATAGTCTCCCTGACCATTTCCCTGATTTTTTTTGTGTCCATTGTCCTGCCCATCCGGGCATCATTGAAGGATTTTTCAAGAACAGTGGCTGTTTCTTTCTGAATGTGTTCAATCTCGGAGCATTTTTTGGGAGAAGGCTCCGGAAGCTCTGCTGAGCCTTCATTGATGGAAGATGCCAGGTTTTCTGGGCTTGAGACCTGTTTGGGGGAAATTTTATGTTCCGGGTCCGGGGTGGTTTTGTGTTCCTTTACGGGATCGAACTCGACGGAGACCTTTTGGATCCCGTTTTTTTCCAGTCTCCGGATATCTTCATTTGATCGAATGGTAAAATGATGTGAGACAAGGGTGGTTTCAAACCAGTTTTTATCAACCCCTGTAACGGTCATTCCAACCTTGAGATCTCTTATCGATATCGTTTTTTTCATTTATGACCTTCTGGAGGATGGGAAGATCTTTTCCTGATGGTTATCCATTACCAGTCTGTTTCGGTCCCGCAACTTTCAATGAGATTGAGAGCCTCCTCCATTTGAGATGTCAGTCCTCCTAACAGAAGCAATGTGGCTGCCTGCCAGATCAATGCTCTTCGGTGGGGATGAAAGGGGTCCTTGAGGAGTTCGTGATAGTAGCGGGTGTAAGCTTCTGTCGTTGAAGCAATGGCTATTGGTTCGGTTTTTTCATCGACAGGAGGGAGCGAGTCCGGTTTTTGGTCAGGACCGGAGTTGACCCGGTATATTTTTGTTGCCCTATGGGTGAAAAGGCCAACGCTTCCCTCTTGTCCTCCTACAAAGGTAGATATTGCATCGGGATGGGCAATGCTGACCATTGATCCCATGGCCGGGAGAATGGTTTCATGAAAGTAGCCGATTGCCAGATGAGAGGCCTTCATGGGGTTTAATGCCTTTTCAACGGTGTTGAAAAGGGAACGAAGACCCAGCTCCCGTCTGATCGGGGCGATTCGGGCAAGTTCGGGAGTGATATCTTCCTGTGACAAACAGACAATTTTATGAATTTCTAGATCAGAGAAGGCATTTTCTGGTCTTGAAACCGGTCGCCCAAGGCTTTTCCAGAGAGGGATCAGTCCCACGCCAAATTTGGCAGGAAGATCCTCATAGCCGTGAAGAATGATGGGAAGCCCCGCTTTCGATGCCAGGATGGCGGCCGGGATCCATAGCCCCGGGCTTTTTACGTGACCATCATAGGGGCATCCGAGGTCAAGGGCATGAAGGGTTTCCGATGGTACAGGGACTTTGAGGAAGGACTGGAGAGCCAGAAGGAATCCCTCCATTTCAGGGGTTGTTTCTCCCTTTGTTCTGAGAGCCAGAAGGAATCCGCCTGTTTGGGCTGGTGTCGAGTTTCCCGATAAAATGAGCTGGCAAGCTTCAAAGGCTTCATCCCGGGACAGACCTCTTGATCCTTTAGGGCCGGTTCCAACGGATTTGATGAATCCGGCCATTGTGTTTCCGGTCACGATGGTTCCTCTTTTTTTTTGGCCTCAATCCAGAAACTGTCCCATTCTTCCGGTGAAAGTGATGACAAGGTTTTTCCGGACAGGGAAACGCTTGTTTCTATTTGATGAAAACGATTTCTGAAGCGTTTGTTGGCTTCGAGCAGGGCCTCTTCCGCGCGAATTCCAAGATGTCTCCCGTAGGAGGAGAGGGCCAGAAGCAAATCACCAAACTCGTGTCGTACTCTTTGGGGAGACTCGTTTCGGGCTTCAGAGAGTTCTCCGATCTCTTCGATGACTTTTTCCCAGGCATCATCCGCGGATAACCAGTCAAAGCCAACGCGCCCGGCTTTTCTGCCAAGCTTTTGCGCGGCATCGAGCGCGGGCATGGACCCCGGGATGCCGTCAAGAATTGATTTCCGGTCCTGATGTTCTTCTTCTGTTTTTTTGATCGCTTCCCACGTCTACCATATCTCCTGAATTTTTTTGTGAGGATCGGGTTCCTGAAAGACGTGTGGGTGTCGACGAATCATTTTTTCAGCTGATCTGTTCAAAAGATCCGAGGCCAGAAGACCGTTCTTCTCCCAGATGAGCTGTCGCATAAAGAGTAAAACGGTCAAGAGGTCGGAGATTTCTCCTGAAGCTTCCGCAAGATTTTCTGTTGAGATGGCATCAGCCAGCTCATAGAACTCTTCCCGAAGGTCTTCAAGAAGTGTTTGAAGAGTCTGTGACCGGTCAAATGCACAACCTTCAGGACCGCGAAGCCGGTCTATGACCGCAATCAACCTGGAGAGGGCTTCCCCGTCCGGGTCCAGGATGGATCCATTTTGAGAATCTTTGAATTCACTCAATCTCTTTGCCCTTTCATTGTCTGAATAACTGCGATGATAAGATGATACGAGGAATTATTCAATAAGTCAGGGCTATTTTTGCAGGAGGCAGTCAAAAAGAGTAACTGCATCGCAAAAAATAAGGTGATTTATCCATAATTTGCCAAAAATCAAGGAGGTGTCTTTCAAGACTGACTTAAAGAGATATTCTTCAGAAGTTACCGGGGGTGAGAGTATTTATGAGGATTGAAACAAGAGTTTTCAGGGCTAACCGTTTTAATCGCATGGCTCCCGGATGGGGCCTTGAGGAATCGATCAGAAGTTGAAACAGGAGAGCCCCTTCTGGAAGAAGGACTCTCCTGTTTCAGAAAATCAGAAGGTTCCGATTCCACCAATAAGCGGAGCCTGACATTTTTCAAAGATTACAAAAAGAAGTACTGGGAAAATGGTGACAAAAGCAAACAAAACCATTGGGGCTGCTCCGACTGAGGGCTGCTTGTTCATTGTCCGTCTCCTTTTAAAAAGCCCCGAAGGGCATGAGTGATCAAGAATATGAAATGGCACCATTCCTGAGGGATGGTTACGGGGAATGATAAGCAAGCGGCATGCCCAAAAAATGCAAAGGATATTTTTTGTTAAGTTGTTTCGTAATATTTTATTTTTTGGAGTGAAAAAGAGAGGTTGCGGGGATGTTTCTTATATGAATCAACATCATGAAACATTGTTTCATGATGTTTCATGAATGAAACTATCTTTGTTTCATGTTCAAACGTTTCATGTGGCGCCAAAGAGTAATTCTGCTGATTCCGAGAAGTGTGGCCGCACCTTCAATCTTGCCTTTTGAAGAATGAAGGGCTTTTTCAATTCTGCGACGTTCAAAGAGCTCCGGATCAAGAGAGTCTTCTTTGTAGTGAGTGGACTCCCCGAATCCCTGGTTCTTTTGCGGATTGAATCCTGAGGAGGCCTTTTGGACGGGCTCCGGAAGATCGGAGGCCTCTATGGGCCTGTGAGGATCAGAAACGGCCAGAACCGATTCCACCAGATGCTTCAATTCCCGTATGTTCCCGGGAAAGTGGTAAGAGGAAAGGGTCTGCATGGCCTCTGGTGAAAATGAAGACGAGGAGATTCTGTTTTGTTGCTGAAAGACTGAACGAAAATGCTCTACAAGAATGGGCAGATCTTCCGTTCGTTTCCTGAGCGGCGGGATCTGAAGGGAAAGCCCGTTGAGGCGATAGAAGAGATCCGGCCGCATTCGCCCTTCTCTCAGAAGTTTCTCCGGATCTTCGTTCGTGGCAGCAATGATTCTGGTGGAGATAGCCTGGGACTGGTTCGACCCCATGGGCTCGTAGCTGCCATCCTCCAGAAAGCGTAACAGGCGAGTCTGGACTGCAGGGGGGATGTTCTCGATTTCGTCGATGAAAAGTGTGCCCCCATGAGCTCGGGAGAGTCTTCCCGACTGGGAGGCAACAGCTCCGGTGAAAGCGCCTCTCTGATGTCCGAACAGAGCATCTTCCACCAGAGTCTCCGGAATGACAGAGAGGTCAAGTGCGACAAATGGTCCGCGTGCCCGGCGGCTTCTTTCATGAATGAGACGGGCAAGACATTCTTTTCCGGTTCCGGTTTCTCCGATAAGAAGAACCGGAATTTCTGTTTTTGCAATGCGTGTGAGTTTTTCGAGAAACGGTTCTGCCCACTCGCGGGAGGCGACAAAGGTATGTTGCTGGTTGTTTGAAGGATTTTTCTGAAAAAATGGCTGGAACGATTTCAGAAGATAGGGGTAGCCGCTTAATTCGGAGCTGATTCTCTCTGTATTGATATTGATCTGTCCAAAGGTTGCCTCAAGACAAGGCTGCGGAATTCCCTGATCGGCCAAACGGTTGTTAAAAAATCCGGAAATTTTCTGGCAGCTTCCGGAGCAGATCCTGCCCTGAAGGGATTCCGGACACAAAGAGCCAACGTTTTCAAATGGAAGCTCCAATGATTCGGATGCGGATTTGGAAATCCATGAAATCCGGAATGAATGGTCAATCAGTACCATCGGAGAATTTGTTGCTCTTGATATTGGTTCCATGATGGCGTTCAGGTCAATTTTGGATTGGGGTGCCATTCTCCCACTCCTGTTCTTTTTCCGGACTGGCTGGATGATTCTTTAATGGGGTGGCGGAGAGAGAGGGATTTGAACCCCCGCTGGAGTTCCCCCCAGAGTTGATTTCGAGTCAACCGCCTTCAGCCTCTCGGCCATCTCTCCACATCTTCTTTTATCCTAGCATAGATGATCTTGTGGTCCCAAACGTTTTTTTAAAAAAAAACTGTGGAGAAGTTCTTTGACTGGTTCATCAAGAACACCTTCCCGTACGACAATTTTATGCAACCATCTCGGATCGTTTTGAAAATCATATAAAGATCCCATAACGCCGGATCGGGGTTCCCGGACAGAAAATATGACTTCCCTTATTCTGGCTTCCATAATTGCCCCAAAGCACATGGGACATGGTTCCAGTGTTACGTAAAGAGAGGCTCCGGTGAGCCTGTAGTTCTTGATTGTCTGTGCGGCTTTCCGAATGGCGAGTATCTCGGCGTGGCCGGTTGGGTCGAAAGTGGATATTCTCGTGTTATGGGCTCTCGACAAGACCCGGTCGCCCAGAAGGAGGAGGGCTCCGACGGGAACTTCGTCGGCCAAAAAAGCTTTTTTGGCTTCTGAGATAGCCATTTTCATGAAGTATTGATCTTTTTGTAAATGTGACATATATCACCTTTTTTATCTGGAAAAACAGATTATTTCTGATAGAATCAACCGATGAAAAAAATACTGTCCGGTCTTTTGTCGATCTTCGTTCTTTCTTCTGCACCATTGCCGCTTTGGGCTATCCCGCTTGCCGTGCCCTCTGATCCTGTGGAGTTGCAACAGAAACTTCCCAAAATGGCCGCTCTCATTATGAAAGGAAAGTCCAGTCTTGCGCTACCTGAGCTTAAAAAACTGGACCGTCTGTATCCGGACAGGGCAAGTGTGCACTTTCTGACCGGGATTGCTTATGGGAAGCTTGGAATGAATGAAGATGCTGTACGTGAAGAAAAACAGGCGCTTTCCAATAATCCCCAATATTTACCAGCCCGGATTTCTTTGGGTATTGCCGAAGGAAATACCGGCCATTTCGATCAGGAAATCCGTCAGGAGAGGCTGGTTTTGGCTACAGATCTCAAAAACGAGTCCGCCTGGGAGGCCACCGGTTGGGCGTATGCCTCGCTCGCTAAATGGAGCCTTGCCAGAGAGGCTGAGGAACAGGCGGTCCGATTGAACCCTTCTGATGATCAGGCGTATATGGTGCTGGGAATTTCATTGGCCCATATGGGTTTTTATCAGGAAGCCCTTATTGAAGAGCTGAAGGCCAAAAAGCTCAATCCAAAAGATGCGGGAACATTGCGGGCCATTACCTGGATCAAAACCCTGATTGCACCTGAGAATACTCAAAAACATGAAAAAGACGCCCAGACGATCAATCCGCTACTTGCGCCGGATCAGGGAGATATTCCTCAGGGTGCTCCCGGAATCATTCCTATGTCAGGGGGAATCAATTCAGGGAATTCGGGCAATTTGAGAGCTCCTGCCAGACCGTAGTATTCGTGATTGATCAAGGTCAATAATTGAGATGCTCAGAATTTTGTAAAAAATGGGAGGTAGAAGAAAGCCTTCTTTTGTGGCATACTCTTAAGCCGTTTGGAGGGGTGGCCGAGTGGTCGATGGCGGCGGTCTTGAAAACCGTAGAGCGAAAGCTCCGTGGGTTCGAATCCTACCCCCTCCGCCAAACTGTATTTCTTCCCAACTCCGTTTGATGAGTTTTTCTCTCTTCATTCTTGCCAGATCTTCTCCAGTGGTCCTCTTTGATCAGTTTTTACGATTGCTTGGGTCGTATCCTTGAGTTGAAGACCGTGATTCTTTTTTGACAGCGGGGATTGTCAGGGTATTTGCTTTTGTGTTGAATGTTTGCTCCGTTTTAGGTTACTCTTTATGGCCATTTCGGCTGTTACCAGTTCACTCCGGTTGTTTTTGACCTTTGCGGTGAAATGATCAGCTTCGGGAGCCGTCTGGTGACAGAAGCTGCAAGTGTTTTTATGTTTTGTGCAAGGATTTAAAGAACAGTAATGACTTTGGAGAGGTGGCCGAGTGGTCGAAGGCGTCCGCCTGCTAAGCGGATGTGGGGCTAAAACCCCACCCAGGGTTCGAATCCCTGCCTCTCCGCCATATAAGGATTTTCTTGCATTCGTTCTAAAATACCCTCCTCTAAAATTTGACTTTTAGAAACACTGAGCTTCGAAGTGTACATTCACTTTCGGCAGGTGCTTTAGTGGCTACGATCGACAAACGGGGCGATCTGCAATGGCAAACCCAGATCCGGCGCAAGGGCTACCCTGTTTAGAGAAAGGCCTTTAATTCCCGGGCGGAAGTCTGGGGGCGCCGTGGTTGAATCGGAAATGGCCCGGGGTGTCTTTGTCTCCCGGTCCGAATCGGAATCGACCACGCTCAAAGACGATCTGGACCGCTACAAACAAGAAATACTTCCGACGAAGAAAAGCCAATAGTCCATTCTGTCGAAAATCCGTCTCATTTCAGACCGTCTCGGGCAATATTACCTTGAGGCGATCATCCCGTCCCGTCTTGCCAAATATCGCGATGAACGACGAAGAGAGGTCGGTCCTCAATCCGTCAAGCATGATCTTTCCCTTATCGCCCGTCTGTTCAATATTGCCATCAAGGAATAGGGAATCGCTTTTCCTGAAGTAGACCCAGGTGTCAAAACCATTTTTTCTGCTTTGCTAAGCACAATAGATTTGAATCAGAATCCGACTGACCTGGTCGTGCAGTATCTCTGATGCCAGAGAGCTCGTTCTCATCCCGGGATATCGAATGTGACATGCTCCACCGGGCCGGAACCGTCCGTGGAAAGGAGATCAGGAAGAGGCGGGGAGGTCTCCGGAAACGGGTCTGCTCAAGCCCCGTAACGCGGAGAGAAGGATATTTGGAGAGGGCGGACAGCCGGGAATCTTTGCCGTCCCGGGGAAAATGGCGTCAACGCCATTGCGGACAGCCGGACTTCCCCGGAAGACGCCTCCGTTGCAGGCGCAGTCTCCAACGGCCAGTACGGCCTTCGGGAACGCCATTGCATCATGGGTATCCTTGAGAGCCTGCTCCATGTGACAGGTGACGGGACCCGTCACGAGGAGCAGATCGGCGTGACGAGGAGATGACACGAACCGGATCCCCTGTCGTTCCGGGGCGTAATACGACCCGGAAAGGGCGTGGAGTTCGAGTTCGCAGGCGTTGCAGGAACCCGCATCCACATGACGGATAGAAAGGCTCTTGGCGACCGGCAAGAACGGCGCGGGAGACTCCGGGGAGGTTACGGAGAGAGGCTCCGTCAGAAGACCGGTTTTCAGGATTTTAAGAATGATTCTGTACATTGGGTGCTCCTTCGGCGGTCAGAGATCGTGGCCGCTGTAACTGGGGTTGAAGGATTTGTTGATCAAAGGGAAGTCGGCCACAAGATTGCCGGGAACCACCCGCTCGAGAGCCGGCCACAAATGCCAGGACGGATCGTGAAAGTAAGCATCCGCCACAATGTTGCCTTTCTCCAGACAAACCCATACCAGAACTTCGCCGCGGAAGCCTTCGATCCGGCCGGTGCCTTCGGCCAACGACCCACATTCCCGGAGAGGTGTTCTCACAGGGCCTTCGGGAAGGAGCGTCAGAACCGTATGCAGAAACGCGAGAGAATGGCGGATTTCCTGAAATCGTACCTGAACCCGTGCTCCCACGTCCCCCCGCCGTGACAAGGCCACGGGAATGCGTTCCCTGTTGTACGGCCAAGCCGGATGGTCGTGGCGCAAATCGAGCATCTGGCCGCTGGCCCGCCCGACGACGCCGCCCAGTCCCCAGTCTCCCGCCAGCATCGGGTCCAGGACACCTGTTCCGGAGAAGCGGTCCTGGAGACCTCCGTGTTCGTCGTAGATGATCTTGAGCAACTGAACGTCCCTCTGGAGACGGCGGACGTCCTCCAGAAGAATGGAAATATCTTCTTTCCCGGGGTTTTCCCGGAGGCCTCCGGGAACCACCATGTCCATCAAGTATCGGTGGGCGAAGACCCGATCATTGTTCCGGAGAAGATCTTCTTTCAGCCGTCCGAACTGGACCAGTCCAAATCCGAATCCTGCGTCGTTTCCCAGAGCGCCCAGATCCCCCAGATGGTTGGCGATCCGTTCCCGCTCGAGAAGCACCGCCCGTAAATACAAGGCCCGTTCGGGAGGGAAGGTCCGGGTGGCCCGCTCCATGGCTTGGGCCAAGGCCCACTGGTAGGCCACGGCCGAATCTCCCGAGACCCGACCTGACAGGCGGGCGACGTCTTCGACCGGGCGATTGCGGAGCAAGGCCCGGATCCCCTTGTGGGTGTACCCCAACCGTTCTTCCATCCGCAGAACCTTTTCCCCGACTACCTGAAAACGGAAGTGTCCCGGTTCGATGATGCCGGCATGGACCGGTCCTACAGGAATTTCGTGCACCCCTTCGCCTTCGACCCGGACAAAGGGATAGTCCCGTTCTCCCGCAGGAGCGTTTTTCCAGAAGCCGTGGTCGAGCCAGGGTCGTGTGTCGGCGAGCCCTTCGGGTGTCCATCCGGTAAAATCCCGTACGGTCCGTTCCGGGCGGGAGGCAAGAGGAAAAAGATGGGTGATTGAAGGGAAAGTTCGGGATGTTTCTGCGACCGGGGCTCGGAGGATCCGGAGGCCTTCCGCGTCGGAAAAGGCGGCACAGACAAACCGGCCGGGATGATCTGTGCTCCAGAGGGCCAGAAATCGTCCCCCAAGGTTCTTCATCGATGTCGCTTCAGACAGATACTCGCTCCCCGAGGTGGCAGACGTTGTCCGAACCGGTGGAAAGAACAAATCGTCCTGCATGTTTTTCTCTTCAGTCATCTCTTCTTCTCACACGTTTTTATTCATGTCTTTCACCGAGTCTTTCCGCAAGCGGGTCCTCACGGGAGTATCGTCAGGTATTGTGCCGTTTTTTGGAACCAGATCCAGATGAGGGACGGAATACCGATGCCCAGGACCGCGAGCAGTGCCAGATGAAGGAGAACGGGCGTTTTAGGGAAAACAGTCTCAGCTGTATCGGGAGGAATATCCCCCCCCACCATGGAAAGGATCCGTTTCAGAATGACGCCAAAGGCTACGGAAAGACTCATTAAAAGAAGAGCCGCCAGTCCGGGGTATGTGCGGACCAGCTCCCGGAGCAAGAGAAATTCGCTCGAGAACAGGCCAAAGGGCGGCATTCCCACAAGAGCCAGTCCGGCGAAGACTAGTGCCCATCCCCAGAAAGGAGAGCGGGCGATAAGCCCCCGGATCTCCGGGATCTTCTGCGTCCGACAATATTGAGAGGCGGTTCCGACGAGGAAGAATACGCACGATTTGGTCAGGCTGTGGAAGGTTATGTGCAGGAGAGCCGCCATGGTGGCAGCTTCTCCTCCCACGCCGAAGCCCACTGTGGCGATACCCATATGCTCGATCGACGAATAGGAAAAAAGACGTTTCACGTCGTTTCGTTTCCGGAGGGAAAACACGGCCACGACCACGGAGAGGAACCCGAAGGCCAACAGGACATGTCCGGTCATGTTCCCTCCAACGACGGCGTCCGCCAGGACCTTGACCCGGAGCAGGGCATAGAGCGCCAGATTCAAGAGCAGACCCGACAGGATTGCCGAGGCCGGCGTTGGACCTTCTGCGTGGGCGTCCGGAAGCCAGCCGTGCAACGGCACGAGTCCGACCTTTGTTCCGAAGCCGACGAAGAAGAACAGGAACGATAAAGACATCACCGTCGGATCCAGATGAGATTTGATTCGGAAGAGTTCTGTCCAGAGGAGGGCATTCCCACCGGGACCGAGTTCCCGCTCTGCAGCAAAATACAACAGGATCAGTCCGAAGAAGGCCTGTGCGATGCCGGCTCCGAGCAGCACGAAATATTTCCAGGCCGCCTCGACGCTTTTGGGCGTTCTGTAAAGGCTGATGAGGAAGGCGTTGGACAAGGTCGCCGTTTCCAGCGCGACCCACAGGAGGCCCAGATTGTTGGACAGAAGTCCCAGCATCATGGAGAAGATCACCATCTGGAACAGGCTGTGATAGAGGCGGAGAGATCCCGGGCCCAAACGGCCATTCGCGGTTTCGATGCGGATGTATCCGACGGAATACAACGCGGTCGTCAGGGAAACGAGCCCGGTCAGAACGATGAAAATAACGTTGAGCGGATCCAGAAAGAGTTGGTCGGAAAAGGCACGGACGGTATGCTCCAGAGCTACATGTGCGGCCAAAACCAGAGAGACACCGAATAGGAGGAAGGCCGATACGGCGTTGGCTGCGGGCGCCCAGGAACGGTGACCTCTCACGGAAAACAGTGCGGCAGACGAGAGAGGAATGGTCAAAGCGAAAAAGATGTCCAACGGTTCAGTCCTCCCATGTCCGTTCCAATCGCTCCAGATCCAGTTTTTCGAAACTGTCCCGGATCTGGAAGAAGAAGACGCCGAACAGAAGCGTTCCGACCAGAACGTCCAGCGCAACCCCGAGCTCGACGATCATGGGCATGCCGTATGTCGCATTTGTGGCCGAAAAGAGAAGTCCGTTCTCGAGGCTCAGAAGCCCCATCACCTGGGTCATGGCTTTGCGTCGTGTCAGGACCACCAGAAAGGACAGAAGGATTGTCGCCAAACCTACACCGATCAGGCCGCGGGATACGGTCATGGCCATCCGAACCAGCGGAGAAGCCACTGCATAGGAAAAGATCACAAGGAAGATCCCTGTCACCATTGTGATAGGAACATTCAGGACGACTTCCACGTCTCCGCGGAGGCGAAGGCGCCGGATCAGATGGAACAGCAGGACGGGCAGGGCCACGACTTTCAGCACGAAGGTGAAAGCAGCTTCGAAGAGGAGATGTCTTTCTCCGGAGGCGAGTCCGACGGTCAGGGTGCTGGCGGAGAGAATGAGTCCCTGGAGGACGAATATCCGGATCATCGAAAAGATTCTCCGGATGGAAAGCATGGCAAAAACGGTCAGGAGCAGAAGACCTCCCAGAAGTCCGATCAGCGATTGCTCGAATGGATGGTGCATTTAGACCTCCAGGACAAAATGGGACAAGAATCCGAGAATGGCCAACAGAAAAGCCAGGGTCATGAATTCAGGGACCCGAAAGATCCGGAGCTTGGCCATCAGTGTTTCCAGAAGTCCGAGAACGAATCCTGCCGTCAGAAGTTTCAGAAGGAGGAATCCTCCCGCCCGGATCAGATCCGATAGTCCTTCATCTCCAGCGAGTCCCCACGGAAAGAAGAGAGCGATTCCCAGAAGAAGATAGATGACGAGCTTGATAGCACTTCCCCACTCCATCAGGGCGAGGGACGGTCCCGAGTATTCGAGGAGCATGGCTTCGTGGATCATGGTCAGTTCGAGGTGGGTCGAGGGGTTGTCGATCGGTATCCGGGCGTTTTCGCCCAGCAGGATCAAAAGAAATGCCAAGCCTCCGAAGACCAGGCTGGGAGTGGGGAGCAGAGTTCCCGACCGCAACGCGTCGGCCGTCTGGAAGGTCATGGTGGATCCGGACAAAATCGACGCAGTGAATATGACCAGGACCGTGGCAGGTTCTGCCAGAAACCCAACCATCATTTCCCGTCGCCCTCCCAGATTTCCGAACGGCGTGCCGGTATCGATGGCTCCGAGCGCCATCAGGACCCGGACGAGGGCCATTATGCCCGTCAGCACGAGGGCGTCCCCGAAGGCCACCGTTTTTCCGTGGGTGCCGAGGGCGGGAACCAGGAGGGATGAGGTCAGAAGAAGCGCGAACACGGCCGGAGGAGCCCATCGAAAAAGGTCGGACGAACCTTGTGGAACGATCGATTCCTTGGACAGGAGCTTGGACCAGTCCCGAAAGGGCTGGAATAAACTGGCCGGAGTCCGGTTCGAAAGAAGCGCCTTCACGATATTGAGCCATCCGAGGAACAGCGGGGCCAGAAGGCCGACGAGGAGCATCTGGAACAGGCTTGTTCCCAAAAAGGGGAGAAATGTGTTCATGGTCCTTCCTCGAAAAAGAGAAGAAGCAGAATCAGCGTTAGAACGCTGTACAAGAGATATTGGGAAATCCGGCGATTGCGGATTTTCTCGACGATCTCCGAGACAAAAAAAAGGGCGGATGCAATCGGGTCATACAGAGAAGCCCAGAACGGATCCCGCACTTCCAGACGGTAGACTGGCTGGTCGTCTTCTGCCGAAGGGAGGTGTCGATCCATTCGGAAGAAAGGGGCAAAAAAATGCCGGACAGGCTGTCCGAACGCGTCTGCCGTATCCTGCATTCGGGAATCCCGGACAGGGTAGCCACAATTCCAGGTTGGAGCTACCCGGACCGGTTTTTGTGACCGTCGGAGCCAGAAGGCCAGGGCACCCATAATCAGGAGAAAGGACAGAAGTAGCAGGAGAGGACTGTACTGGGCGCGGGAATACGAAACCGGGGCCAGCCAGAGCCAGGGATCTTTTTCCGCGGGCAAGGGCAGGGATTGTCCGGTGAGGGAGGTGACGACCGAAGACAGGAACTTCAGGGCGGGGAACGGAAAGAGTCCCGCCCCGATGCACCCCAGGGAGAGAAGAGCCATCCCGGACAGCTCCGCCATCCCGGCTTCCCGGGCCTGTGCCGCCTTGATCGACCGGGCCTGGCCGAGAAAGGCAACCCCGACCACCTTGACGAAGCACATGGCGGTCAGTGCGCTCGAAAGAGCCAGGAGAGCCGCCGACAGGACGACAACGCTCTGCAAAAGGATCGACGAGAGAGACGGGGCCCACAACGCCGACTGGAAGGTGAGCCATTCCGACAGGAAACCGTTCAGGGGCGGAAGCCCCGAGATCGCCAGGGCGCCGACCAGAAAAAAGGTGGAGGTCGCCGGCATGTTCCGGAAAAGTCCCCCCAGGTCGTTGAGATTGTGCGTGCCGGTCTTTTGCATCACGATGCCGGCGCCCAGAAAAAGGAGGCTCTTGAAGAGGGCATGGTTCAAAACATGAAAGAGAGCTGCGGAAAAGGCGATGGTAGCCGGAACCGGGTGTCCGGTCGACTCGAAAAGCAGAAAAAGGCCAAATCCGATCAGGATGATCCCGATGTTTTCGATGGAATGGTATGCGAGAAGGCGTTTCGGGTCATGTTGCATCAACGCATGGAGGACGCCGAACAGGGCAGAGAGGCTTCCGACGATGAGGACGGTTACGCCCATAGCCGGAACAATGTGGGAGAGTCCCAGAAGGTCTATGTCCATCCGGATCATCCCGTAAATGGCGATCTTGAGCATCAGGCCGCTCATCAGGGCGGAAACCGGTGCCGGAGCGGCGGGATGGGCCTCCGGCAACCAGACGTGCAGGGGGACGATGCCGGCCTTTGCGCCGAATCCGGCTAGGGATAAGAGAAACACCGACCAGGGGACCCACCCGGGAAAAGAGCCATGAACCAGGTTCTCGAACGCCAGGGAGGACATTCTGCCCGTTGTGGGTGTCCCGGCTGATAGCAGGAAAAAGGACAAGATGATCAGGCCGGTTCCGATCTGGGCCATGAGCAGATAGAGAAATCCCGCCTTGCGGACCGGAGCTTCCTGCATGTCGGTCACGACCAGGAAAAAGGAGGAAAGGGCCATGCCTTCCCAGAACAGTAGGAACGTCATGACATCGTCCGCCAAAAGAACCCCCGACATCGTTCCCAAAAAGACGGGAAGCCAGAAGAAGACCCACCGGGTCTTTCCCGGAGAGGATCCCCGGAAAAACCCGATGCAGAACAGCAGCACCGGGATCGACACGAGACCGAGTACTGTCAGAAAAAAACCGGAAAGGGGATCAAGAGCAATGCGGAAGGGTAATCCGGGAAGCCCGAACGGAAGCTCCCGGGACAAGCGGACAGGATGGATCAGAAGCCCGATTCCGGCCATGCAGTCCAGTACCCCCGGAAGGATGAGACATCCGAAAAAGAGGGAACGATGCTTCTTCAGTACACCTGTGAGGAGGGGGCCGATACATCCCAGTGCGATCCATGCGACAAGGGCCATGTCTGCCTGATCGAGGGGGGTTGGGAGAAGCTGTCCGGCCAGTCTCATGGACACCTCATTTTTCCGGAAGGGCCAAAAGGGATGGGGCGGTGTAATAGATTACGACATTACGAATGACGGAGCGGGTCTCTTTTTCCGGCGGAAAAGGATACGGCATTACTGACGCGTGTGATGGACGGGCTTGGGAAAGATCCCAGTCTCTCTGGAGGTTCATCCAGAATTCCGGGGTAGTTCCTTCGATCGCCTCCGACAGGGCCAGTGCCGAATCCGGCGTTATCCCCCGGCGGGCGTTGGCGATCTCGTTGAGACGGGCGAAGGTCCAGCCGAGATGGGAAGCGAAAGACGTTTGGGTCACTCCGAGCGGTTCGAGGATTTCTTCGACGAGGACGCGACCCGGATGGCGCGGAATATGCACAGAGGACTCCTTTTTTTGGGAGAAGGTTTACAGATATACTGTATATCGGTATTCGATATAAATCAAGGATTGAATCCAAGTGGATGAGCTTGCTTTTGTCAAAAGCAAATCTCTGACTTGATAGCCCTGATTATAGTCTCTAAAGGGGCTATCAGGGGCTAAGATAGCCCTTGCTAAGAGTTTTTTTCCAAGCTAAGATGGCGAAGTTGAAAGAATACCGAATCCTTTCAACCGTTTGGGGGTGTGGCGCAGTTGGGAGCGCGCAAGACTGGCAGTCTTGCTGTCAGGGGTTCAACCTCCCTCAACTCCACCAAATCCTTTTATCAAAGACAATTC
>DAHWBS010000099.1 GCA_027323445.1 Leptospirillum sp. | reverse complement strand
ACCAGCCATGAAAGTGTTTCACGTTCCAGCCTTCATGCCGGCTCCGGTACTTTTCGACCAGGCTCAGGGCTTCATCGACAGGTGCCCGTCTTGATGAGGCCTGAGTGAGGCGCTTGTCCAGAATCCCCTTGACCCCTTCTTCCTCGACCCGCCGGAGGTAACGCCGAAAGGTCCGTTCACTCATCCCCAGAATCCGGCCGGCCTCTTCCTGCGTCAGCCGTCCTTTCTTCCACTCATTCCATGTGTCTTCAAAACGCATCTTCCGGATCTCCTGTAGCACGGTCGTTCGGTTCATTCTGAGTCCTCCCTGGACCCATTATTGAACCGGACAACCCTTGCGCTACAAAACCGGACAGATTATGTGCTCCCTACACTAAACAAACTTCCCCCTTGACGGAATCTTCAAACGGAGTAAGGTATAGAGACTTCTCTTTGGCGTTACTCAGTAACAAAATCCCGGACTCAACCAATTGCCCTTCATCCTCAAGCGAGTACTCTCCCGTTTTTCGGATAGAGAGGGATCCATTTGAAGCTTCTTCTGATCTCGGCGAACAGAGAACTTTTTCCTGATCCGGTTTTTCCTCTGGGTCTTGCCTATGTTGCAGAGGCCGTGCGCCGTCAGGGCCATGAGATCCGGGTTCTGGATCTCGTCTTTTCAAAATCTCCCCAAAAAGACATTGCTCAGGCGGTTAGAGAAGAATGCCCTCAGGTGATCGCTTTTTCTTTTCGTAATCTGGACAATGCT
>DAHWBS010000098.1 GCA_027323445.1 Leptospirillum sp. | reverse complement strand
AGAGGTAACTCCAGTAAATTTAATGGAACCTGGGTTTACATTTTTTCCAATAGAAAACTCACGTTTTCCTACAGCAACACGACCTTCATTCACTTTTTCAGGAAAAACACCATCTTTTGGATGAAGAAATTGAATTTCTCCACTTGGTAAAACTCTAAAAATACGATAATCATTAATTTTAAACGAAGTACGTAATTGTTTTCCTAAAGCTAAACATTGTTCTTTTCGAGCAAAATAAACTAAATTATTTCCTTGTCGCATAATGGCAGCTCCACCCGTTGGCATTTCAAAAATATTTTCTTCGGGTGCTAATTTTTTACGGTCGTTGGTCCATGTCATGACATATTTTTCTTCCGTTTCTGCTGCACTTAACCAACCTCCCGTACTTCCTCCAAACTCAGGAAAATAATTTTGTGTTCCTTGTTCAATACTTAAACTCATGTTAGAATTTGTTTTTTAATTTTTTAGTTTTTGATAGTCATTCTTCTTAAGCCAATAAATAAACTTTCTTCGTTTTTAGGTTTGTTTTAGCGGAGAATGGATTCGAACCATTGGCCTTCGGATTATGAGCCCGACGAGCTACCGAGCTGCTCTACTCCACCCTTTTTAGATACTAAATACATATTATAACTGTTTTTTAAATACACATACTAGAGTGAAATTTTATTTTTGACTCTACTCTCTGTCCCAATCCTTCCTCCATCTATAAAAAAAGAGAGTGAAGAAGAGGTCACCCAATAAAAAAGAAATCCACCTTGTTTCTCTCTTTACTCCTTTGGCTAAAATCTATTTTTGTATCAT
>DAHWBS010000097.1 GCA_027323445.1 Leptospirillum sp. | reverse complement strand
ATTATCAACAAAAAAATACGAAAACAAAATAAAAAGTCTTTTTAGTTTTATTTTTCTTTTCTTTTCTGTTGTGAAATTTTCTACTCTGCAAGGAATGTATTATTTTTTAGATTGGCTATTTGAAAATTGTTTTTTGACAATGATTTTACTCATTTTTTTCTTTTTAATTATTCT
This sequence comes from Leptospirillum sp., assembly GCA_027323445.1. GTDB lineage: Bacteria > Nitrospirota > Leptospirillia > Leptospirillales > Leptospirillaceae > Leptospirillum. Next base: position 737 of record DAHWBS010000097.1, on the reverse strand, counting down.
ATCACGTTGGGTTCAAATTGATTATCGCTTTACCCAAGCACGTTTATTTTATGAAGAAGCTTCTTGGTATGACGGTCAATATTGGGAAAAACCATTAGAATTAATTAAAAATGAAAAATTAATTAGTAGCCAAAAAATTCGTCCAATTATTAGAAGAATTCAAAACACTATTATTCAACTTCTTTTTTTTGCTTTTCTTTTTTTTCTTTTACTTCAAGTTTAAAGATTACCATTCTTTTCTTTCAATGAAAATTAAAACTATAATTGTAAATGAACACTGGCGGAGTAGAGCAGCTCGGTAGCTCGTCGGGCTCATAACCCGAAGGTCAATGGTTCAAATCCATTCTCCGCTACAAAAAGCGTGAAATTTAAAGAAAATGTCAAAAGAAGAATGATTGAAAAAGAACGGAATAATATAAAAAATAATATGTCTCAAAATACAACAGAAATAAATCCCTTTTTTCCTGAGTTTGGTGGAAGTACAGGTGGTTGGTTAGAAGCAGCAGAATATGAAGAAAAATACGTAATGACGTGGACAAACAAACGAAAAGTAGGAAATATTGAAGAAAATATCTTTGAAATGCCTACAGGAGGTGCCGCAATTATGAAAGAAGGAACAAATTTAATTTATTTTGCAAGAAAAGAACAATGTCTAGCTTTAGGAAAACAATTAAAAACTTCTTTTAAAATAAACGATTATCGAATTTTTAGGCTTCTTCCAAGTGGAGAAATCCAAT
>DAHWBS010000096.1 GCA_027323445.1 Leptospirillum sp. | reverse complement strand
ATTTTACGTGCGTAAATCAGGCTTAAGTCATTTTTAGGGGCCAATGGCGTGAGTTTAATTTGCATTTTTATCCATTTTATCCTTTTATGGCTTATATCATAAAAGTAGATCGAAAAGTTTTTAAATTTTTTTTTGGGGGAAATCATTGGAGTAGGTGTTCCGTTTTTAAACGATTACCTGAAAGACCATCATTGGTCGTTTCAGGATGTCGGAATCGCCACAGCGATGATAGGGTTGGGAACGGTCATCTTTCAGGGTTTTTCCGGCGTGATCGCAGAAATCATTCCCCGCCACCGGCTCCTTCTGGGATGGGTGATTTTACTGTATGGCGTTTCTTTTTCCCTTCTTCCCCTTGAGGTTGACAACCATGCGATGACCAATTCTTTTCTTCTGGTCTCGGGTATGAGCAGTTCCTTCTTTGCGCCCCTGTCCGCCACCCTGGCTTTTTCTCTTTCGGGCCACAGGCTATTTGCAAGGACAATGGGAAGAACCCAGATGTGGAATCATGCAGGATTTCTTGTTTCTGCAATCGGAACCATCTTCCTGATCCATCATGTCGGACTCTGGTCCGGATTTCTTCCGATCGCCATCGGATCCATCCTGGCCATCCTGTCCCTTTTGCTCATTGCGCAGAAGGATCTCATCTACCATAAGACAGCAGGATCTTCGCTCAAGGATGAGTCCTCAAACAGCGAAATGGATGCGATCGAAGACAACCGTCCGCTTCGAAAAGTTTTTGCCGACTTCTTCCGGGATCCTTCGATCAGAATTCTTTTGATCTCAACGACGCTTTTTCAGATTGCCAATGCTCCCGTCATGCCGCTTCTGCTCCTCTATCTCCGATTCCTCGATGGAGGCAACGGAAAACTCGCCTGGGTCGTTTTCATTGCCCAGGCGGTGATGATACCTGCCGCATGGTGGGCCGCAAAATACAGCTCCCGATGGGGACATAAGGTCATTTTTTCCATCGCCTTTTTCGTGATGCCCATTCGGGCATTGATCTGCTCTTTCAGCATGAATACGGACGTTCTTCTCGCAAGCCAGATTCTGGACGGATTGGCGGCGGGCATCTATGGGGTTTCGGTTGCCCTGATCGTTGGCGACCTGACCCGGGGCAAAAAGGGATTCAATATGTTGATGGGGCTTTCGATGATTGCAATGGCGCTGGGATCGGTCATAGGCCCAATTCTTCAGGGGATATCAGTCGGAAGGGTCGGTTTCAGGTTTTCTTTTCTGGTATTCGGAGTGGTCTCTTCCATTGCGGCCATTATCTTTTTCCATTATATGCCTCATGAAATCCCAAACACTTGGGAACAGGAAAAAGACCCGGAAAATCCCTCCCTACCCAAAGAAGGTTAAAAGAAAGGCTTAATAATGATGTGCCAAGGCCATCGGAGTGGACAGGATCCTGA
>DAHWBS010000095.1 GCA_027323445.1 Leptospirillum sp. | reverse complement strand
GATTCAAACATCTGTGGGAGTTCATTTCGTTGACGTGAATGTCCTCCACAAAGATCCGTCCGTACTGTTGCACGATCCTTGTCGATTCCTGGTGAGCGAAGTCAGAACGTTGAAAGGCCATCCGTTCGTGAATCTTCGACACGATCTTTTTCGTCTTTTTCCTTTCAGGAGATTCTTGTGTTTGAAGTTCCTGTTTCCTTTGTTTTTGCGCGAGCCTCTTCGCGGACTGCTTGAAAAACTTCGGATTCTGAATTTCTGTTTCATCCGAAAGTACTGCGAAAGCGTTGATTCCCACATCGATTCCCACCGGAAGGGGATTGAAGGGAAGAACTTTTTCCGGAATGTTTTCACAGGAAAGAGTCACCCACCATTTTCCGGTGGAAGATTTCAGAACGGTACAGGTCTTTATTTTTCCCTCGACGGGACGATGGAGAACAACCGGAACAGTTCCGACCTTGGACAGGCGAAGACCGTTGCCCGTCAAATCGCATCCGCTGTTCCATTGCGGAAAGGTCAACGAGGAATATTGACCCTTTCCCTTGAACCGGGGATAGCCCGGATTCTCTCCGTTCTTGACTCTTCTGAAAAAGGCTTGAAAAGCCAGATCGATGCGGACGGCCACATTCTGAAGAGACTGGGAATAGGCCGCATCGAGGGAAGTCCGCTCTCTTTTCAGGGACGGGAGCGTTCCTATCTGGTCGTACAGGGACAATCCAGCTCCATACCATTCCCAGGAGTTCTTTCGATGCTCAAGAAAATGGTTGTAGAGCCATCGACACTCTTCCAGTTGCTGGTTCAGAAGGGTTTCCTGTTTCCGGGTCGGATACAGCCGATACTTGAATGTTTTTCTCATGTTGTGTATTGCATATCATGATGCACAAAAAGTCAACAACACGCCTTATATCCCCATGCCTGAAGGCAGGGGTCTTACGGCGCTTTTGAGATAAAGTTCAGGGATACCATGTTAATGCAGTATCTGAGTCCAGTAGGCTTAGGTCCATCATTAAAAACATGGCCAAGGTGGGCATCACAAAGGCGGCAGAGAACTTCGCTGCGTCTCATGCCATGGCTTGTATCTTCCCGGACAGCTATGTTTTTCTCCGACACTGGGGCATAAAAACTTGGCCAACCCGTACCCGAATCGAACTTTGTTTCCGAGTTGAACAGGGCATTGCCACAGCAGATGCATCGATAAAGTCCAGGATCCTTCTGATTGTATCCGGGGACAGAGAAAGGGGGTTCGGTTTGATGATCTCTTGTCACGGCATAGGAAATCGGTGACAGCCGTTCCTTCCATGCGGAGTCTTCTTTGACCTTTGGAAAAATTTTCTCTCCAAGATTATCACCCGTTTCGGAATAAACGGTAATGGTAACTTTATCGGTATCGGACATGGGTTTGATCCTTATCTTTTGGGATTTCAGGGGTTATT
>DAHWBS010000094.1 GCA_027323445.1 Leptospirillum sp. | reverse complement strand
GAGCTGGCGTTGCTGGTGCTGCTGGTGTGACGGGAGCAGCGGCTGGTGTTGTTGTCGTTGTTTGAGGAGAGGAGCTGTCTCCATAAGAAAGATGAGGAGAAGACAGACCGGCCAAAATAACCATCGCCGATGCGACCGCAAGGGACAAAACCCCGACAGATCGGCCTTTCGCTTCCGGGAAGCGTCGTTTCATGAGTCTCTCCTTTAAAAGAGTTTGTCAGTGAAAAGTGCTAATATTGGTTGTCAAAAAATGAATGGAAAACCGCGATGGACGCAAAAATGCCATCAGTCGATCAGGATAAAAACAGGTGGCTTTCTCGGCGGAGAGAGGATTGGAACAGCGTTGTTCCAGGGGGAAGCCTTACACTTCCCGTTCTCTTTTGAAAACGGGAAGAATTCACCAGGGGGTGGTACCCCCTAACAGGGTGACGACCCTCTATTATCAATTTCCGTGCCAGAAAAAATAATTAAATAAAACAAACATTTAGCATTTTTTTATTCTTCTTGCCTTCACAAATAAAGACATAATTGTATTCATAATTGTCGACAATTATGAATGAAAAATATTTTTAAAACTCTCGGCAGGATAAAAAATCAAGAAAGGGATATCCCTGAAATGCTATTGGCCCATCTTCATCCCATTATTGTTCATCTCACACTGACTCTTGGCGTTGGATGGTGTGTCTGGGATGTTTTCTGGATTTTATCGGAAAGGAAAAGGGGAAAGAACTCGGGGATAAAAGTCAAAGATCCCATCAATCTTCTTGAAGGACTCATCATCCTTTTGATCATTACGATTGCTACGGGATGGATTGCCTTGTCGATGAAAGAGCGTGAAATGGGACCGGGGGCCGTATTCCCCCCGGGCAACACGCACGGGAATATCGCCCTTTTGACACTCATCATCTTGCTTCTACGATTCCTGATCGCGCAAAAGGCCAGAACGGTCGTCGCCAACACGCAAGCGAGACCCTTCCCAAAACCCCTGGTCGCCTTTTTTTCCCTGCTGGCCCTTTCCGCCTTTCTGATCACAGGGATACTGGGGGAACGACTCGTCTTCCACTATGGCGTCACAGCCGAAAAATCAGGGACGTCTCAAATCCATGCTCATGACATTTCCAGGGCTCTTTTCAAATCCAGGATCAGGTCCTCCGGATCTTCAAGACCAACAGACACCCTCAAAAACCCGGGATCGATCCCGATGGCCATCCGGTCATCAGCCGACATCTGACGATGACTCAATGAAGCGGGGTGCTCGATCAGACTCTCGGGATCACCAAGACTCACCGCAATTTTAAAAAGCTCAAGCCCTGAAGCGACACTCCTTGCCGTTTGGTCATCGCCAAGCGAAAAAGAAAGCATCCCTCCAAACCCTTTCATCTGGGAAGACGCCACCTTGTGGCCAGGGTCACCGGGAAGTCCCGGATAATGAACGGATTTCACCATGGGGTGAAGAGAGAGAAACTCGGCGATTTTCATCGCTCCCCGGCAATGGGCTTCCATCCGGAGAGGAAGCGTTTTCATCCCGCGAAGGAGAAGCCAGGAAT
>DAHWBS010000093.1 GCA_027323445.1 Leptospirillum sp. | reverse complement strand
CTAGTTTCGAATGCTGTTCCTGGCCTTGTATCAAAGCATGTCACGGTCGTTGACACCGACGGAGAAATCCTGAACAGGAAGAAACCCTCCCTGATTCCCGGAGAATTGACCTCTGCCCAGCTAGCCTATCAGGAACATGTTCAAAAGCAATTTCAGGGACAGCTCCAGACGATGCTGGACAAGGTTCTCGGTCCGGACCAGTCGGTTGTCCGGGTGACAGCGGAGCTGAATTTTCGAAGGGTTGAGAAAACAAGCCAGAGCTACGATCCCAATGGAAGAGTGCTCAAAGACCGGGAAAAAGTTCGCCAGCAGTCCAAGGGTAGCCGTATCCTTCCGGTCGGGGTTCCGGGTCTCCTTTCGAATGTCACCGGTGCGACTGGAAAGGTTGCCTCACCTCCCCTTGGACCCCAGAATGGGTCAGAGACGAGTTTTTCAAAGAAAAAAGAGATTGATCATTATGATGTGAGCGAAACCACCAAGCATGTGATGGAACCGGTGGGAACGCTCAAGCGGGTTTCCGTTTCGGTTCTGGTCAACCAGAGGATGGTGGAGGTTTCCGGGAAAAAAGGGACAAAGATGGTCTACCAGCCGAGAAGTGCCCAGGAAATCCAGGATTTTACCCACATTGTCCAGAATGCGATGGGGTTTGATCCTTCACGTGGCGACCAGGTGGTTGTCCTGTCGGTTCCATTTGCGGAGAATGTTGCCAGTGGTTCAAAAAAACCGGACCATAACCTTGAGTCGTCGATTGCCCCATTTGTTCCTCTTCTTGAGATATTCCTTGGTGGGGTTCTCCTTCTTCTCTTCGGGATCCTTGTCATGAGGCCCCTTTTAAAGAGCATGACCCAGTGGAAGCCGGCCATGCCAACCCTCCAGATGGCTGAAGGTCCATCCCAGGAAAGTGGAGAAGGAACAGCCAAGCCCTCTTCAAGGGAAGAAGTTGCAAGAATGACCCAGGAGGATCCGGGGCAGGCGGCTCAGGTCATCAGAAGCTGGCTGAAGGAAAAGTAGGACAGGGAGAGTCTTGTGGCAAAAAGGAAACTGTCAGGTCTTGAAAAGGCCGCAATTTTCATCGCGACGGTGGGGCCAGAGTCCGCATCGGAGATTTTGAGGAATCTCGAGGCGAAGGAAGTGGCTGTCATTTCGAATCTGATCGCCCAGATGGGAGATATTACACCCGAAGAGGTCGATTCGGTGATGGAAGAGTTCGGCGTTCTCTACAAGGTCACCAGGAATATGCCGAATGTGGGTGAGAAGTATATGAGGTCCATCCTCGAGAAATCCCTGGGAAAAGAGCAGGCCGACAAGATCATTGAAATGATGAATGATCAGGATGGGGGCAGCCTTCAGTCTCTCAAGTGGATGGACGCAAAGGCCATCGCGACTCTGATCAGGAAAGAGCATCCGCAGACAATTGCCCTGATCATCTCGTATCTGAATCCGGCACAGGCGTCATCCGTGCTGAACTATTTGCCCGAGATCCTCCGGGCCGATGTTGTTCTTCGACTGGCCACGATCGAGGACATCAACCCCCAGGTTGTGAAGGATCTTGAAGAGGTACTGTCGACGGAAATGCAAC
>DAHWBS010000092.1 GCA_027323445.1 Leptospirillum sp. | reverse complement strand
AGACTTCTCAAGCGTGAAAAGCGCACCGACCTGACCCAGGCATTGACAAACAAGCTCCGGGCCAAGACAAAGATCAACATCAACCAGCCGGAACTTGCCGCGCTTGTAGCAAAAAGCCAGAACCTTCCAGCTAGCCCGGCGGCCGGACAAGCCCCCAAGGACCATTGATCAGCCGATTCCGATTTTCGGGAATTCTGGCGGGACTCCTGATCCTGACCTCCTGCCACTTCAAGGAGCCTGCTGACGAAATAGCGGGCTCCATCGGAAAAGAAATCATTACCATTTCAGACCTTCAGCATGAGGCCTCCTTCATCGGCATTTCCGACCTGACCAAAGGGGATCCTTCGCTGTGGTCAAAATCCGTTCGGAAAGCCGTTCTGGGAGAAACGATCCGGGATCAGCTATTGCTGGATTTTGTCAGGGACCGGCGCATCACCTTGCCCCCCGGAGATCTTGAAAAACTCTCCGGAGACAAGATCGTTGCTGAACTCGAAAAAAAAAGACTCCTGATCAAGGAAGCCATAAAGCGCATCGCTCCGCGGCAGATCGTGACCGACCAGGAGATCGGACGTTATTATCACGACCATATCAAGGACTTTTCCCTGCCGGAACAGGCCCTTGTCCGGCATATCGTCACATCCGACCGCAATGAGGGGATCGCGATCCAAAAGGCACTGGATGGAGGCGCATCCTTTTCCGCTCTCTCCAGGGCGAAATCCCTCGGAGTGGAGGCTTCCAACGGTGGGTTGATGGCCCCTTTCTCCAAGGAAGAAATGCCTCCGCCCTTTGACCAGGTTTTCGATCTCTCTCCCGGAGAGATCTCAGACATTCTTCCATCCACCTATGGGTACCACCTGTTTAAACTGATCAGGCTGATCCCGGAGACCGTCAAGCCTCTTTCCCAGGTCAGGGAACAGATCCGGAGTCTTCTTATTGCCCAAAATCGTCGCCGTCTCCTCCAGTCCTGGCTCTCCGAACAGGAACTCAGGAAACCCTGGAAGCCCACCCGCCATTACAGGAAGATTTTTCCAGTCGATCTGGAATAGAATATCGAAGCGACCGTTTTCCCACAGATGGGTCATCGTTTGATCGACCCTCAACAGAGTAAAGGCCACTGTTCATGACTTTTCATTTTTTCAGGAAAACAAAAGCCCTCGTTGTCAGGACATCTTTTCTTTCCGGGCTTTTTGCAACCGCTCTCTCCATTTCATGGACGGCTTCAGCCCATGCCGAACAGAAGCCGATCCTTCTCGATTCGGTTCTTGCCGTGGTCAACCACCATGTCATCACAAAAAGCCAGATCGATCGATCCCTTGCCCCCACGTTCAAGAAACTCCATGCCCAATATCGTGGTTCGGCCTACAGGGAGCTTGTAACCTCCCTTGAATACAAGCTCATGATGAAAAAGATCAACGAACAGCTCGAGATGGAAGAGGCTGACCGGACCGGATTGACATTGAGCGATGAGGAGCTCGACCGGACCATTGACTCGATCATGCAAAAAAACAACTTCACCGCCCGATGGCAGTTGAAACAGGCGCTTTCCGAACAGGGGATGAACTACCATCAATACCGGGAGCAGCTCAGAAAACAGATGACAATCCTGAAGCTCATCAACACGGAAGTCCGGTCAACGGTGGTGATCAGCCAGGATGAGGTCCGTCAATACTAT
>DAHWBS010000091.1 GCA_027323445.1 Leptospirillum sp. | reverse complement strand
CCTCTTTGACAAGAAGTGTTCCTCCCAGGACAACCTGCACCGGAGATGAGTCCATGTCAGACTCTGAAGCTATCGCCAACGAAAACGGTGAAACAGCAAACAGAATATTCAACATGAAAATCGAAATAGCATTCTTCATACCGACCCTCCCCGGGTCCATCCACCCCGAAGGGAAAAAGCCTTGGCCTTCGGATCGGCTGAATAGGCAAGATCTCCAATCATAGCGACTCCTGAAGCCCCCGTCTTCCTGACAGATTCAATATTCCCCTGATGGATCCCCCCGATGGCAACAACCGGGATCTCCGCTTCTGCCACAACCTGTTCCAGGAGCTTAAGCCCCTGGGGAGGGCCATAAGCCAGCTTGGACGGAGTTTCAAAAACCGGTCCAAAAAAAACATAGTCCGCCCCTTCGGCTTGTGCCCTCATCACTGACTCTCGGCTGTGGCAGGATACACCCAGAAGAAAATTGTCCGGTTTTTTTTTTCGGATGACATCCATGGGGATATGATCTTCCGGCAGATGCAGTCCGATAGCGTGAATCGAAAGAGCCATATCCAAACGGGTATTCACAATGATCGGGAATTCCTCCCCGAGGCTATCCCGCAAAAGATAGCCCAGATCCAGGAAATCCCGGACCGGGCCATTTTTTCTCCTGAGAACGACAGCACTCACACCACCACTGACCGCTTCCTGCACCCGGGATACAATGACTTTTGCTGGAAGATCCTCCGGAGTCACAAACAGAAGCGGTAAAATCTCCATCACATCCCGAAAGGAGGACTTCTCCTTCGGGGGATTCAGGAGCGGGCTCCCGGAGAAGGCATTTCAAGCATCCCCTCAAGTGGACTCGAGGCATTGGCGTAAAGCTTTCTGCCCATCCGACCTGCAAGGTAGGCATCCCGTCCGGCAAGGACGCCGTAGCGCATGGCTCTTGCCATCCTTACAGGATCCCTGGCTTCTGCAATAGCCGTATTCATCAAAACACCTGAAACACCCATTTCCATGGCAATTGCAGCATCGGAAGCCGTTCCGACTCCCGCATCCACGATGATCGGAACCGATACTGTTTCCTGAATGATCCTCAGGTTATAGGGATTCCGGATCCCGAGGCCTGAACCGATCGGAGCGGCCAGCGGCATGACAGCGACGCACCCAACATCTTCAAGCTTCTTGGCCAGGATAGGATCATCATTGGTGTAAGGAAAAACGATGAACCCTTCTTTCACCAGGATCTTTGCCGCCTCGAGAAGTCCTATGACATCCGGAAAAAGTGTTTTCTGATCCCCCAGAACCTCAAGCTTGACCATATCGGAGATACCGGCGGCACGTGCGAGTCTCGCATAGCGCAAAGCATCTTCGACTGAATAGCAGCCGGCGGTGTTCGGAAGAATCTTGAACTTGTCCGTGGGAAGGTAGTCCAAAAGATTGGGCTCATCTTTTTTCAAAATGTTCACGCGACGGACAGCCACGGTAACCACATCCGCTCCCGAGGCGAGAATCGCCTCTCTGGTCTGCTCAAAATCCCGATATTTCCCTGTTCCGACCCAAAGACGGGAACGGAAGGAAATGCCGGCAACCACCATTGGATCATCCATCTTTGCTGTATCTTCCAGCACTCCATTTTCCATAACGATATTTCCTCCAGACAATAAATTCATTGGACATGATCGACAAGATCCATTCTAGGACGGGAGTCGGGCGGGGGCAAGGATCGGAGAAAATTGTGAGTGCAAACATATCCTGGCCGCCAGAACATTCAAGGCAAAAAATAAGGTCCATAACATGCATTAAAACCAGATTTTCTTATGCTGGACTCAAAATGAGCACTCATCAGGCTTCCTGTGGATCAGAGAGTCTTCTCAAATGTCCATAACTTTTACACGTGTCAAGATTTTTTTCATCTCACCTGGTTTCAATGAGCGTTACCGATTTTTTTTGTCCATTTAAAATCAGTCAACACATTTTGGATTATCCCATTTTGCACGAGACATTTTTGGTCGCACGGAATTTGCTTGCGTTCCTCCTGAGAAATTTGAAGCTGG
>DAHWBS010000090.1 GCA_027323445.1 Leptospirillum sp. | reverse complement strand
ACTGGAGGTTCATCCCGCTATTTTTGATGGTATTCGTCTTCACCTTTTCCCTTCAGGGGGTTCTTCTTTCGACCCTTGTCCTTTGGGTGCATCATCGGCACCTCTCGATTGGACACCTGCAATCCCAAGGTACCGCAGGGATCCTTCTGGCCATTGAAGCTTTTTTCTCGGCCGGATTTTCCTTATTGTCCGGACGGATTGCCGACCGGTGGGGGCATCCCGCCCGCTTGGCAACGATCGGTTTTTGTCTTGTATTTTCAGGGCTTTTTTTATTTTCAAAAGAATTGAACGGGGCTGGATTGTATGGAGCGCTGATCTTGCTCGGAATCGGCGCAGGCCTTGTCTGGATCAACCTGCTTCTTTTTCTGGATACATTCATCCCTCATAAAATGAGGGGACGGGGGATGGGCGCCATTCAGTTCGTTGGAGACTCCGGCAGTGCCATAGGAGCGTTCATAGGCCCGGTTCTGATCGCCCGGGGAGCCGGCGAGCCTTACTCGATCTCCTCCATCTTGACGTCGGGAGCTCTTGTCTGCGGCTTACTCCTTGTTCTGTCGGAAAAGAAAACGAACCCAAGCCATTGACTCCCTGCCTTCTTTTTCCATTTCAATCCAGATAAACCTTCTGGATTCTCCCTCGTTCCCCGATATTGGACTGGCCGTTCTCTTTTCTAAAATAAGGAAAATGAATCGGAGAGAAGAAAACGCCCGAAACAAGAGAAACCAATCCCAGTATTTCAAATGTTTTTGTCAGCCCCAGATGCCCGGTGAATATGGGCAGAAGGGCCGAACCGATCGAAGCAAAAAGCAGGAACCCGGCGCTCAAAAGGCTCATCACGCTTCCGAGCGACGCTTTTTGCGTGTGGCAAAAGACATTCGCATGAACGACAGGATGGATGACCGACAGGATTCCGCCAACAAGAAATGCCGCGAAAAACGCTTCGGCATTATTGACCGCATTTCCGAGAAAAACGATGACTCCGCTCGCAATCAAAAGGGCCGCCGGAGCGATTTTAGCCTCATGATCCTTCTTTTTGAAAAGCCCTCTGGACATCAGAAGAGACATGGCCAGCTGACCTAGGCCAAAGGAGGTCAGCAAGCCCCCGAAGGCCATTCCCCCGCTTCCCAGTTTGTCACTGACCAGCTCAGGCAGAAGAAGCGTCAAGGGTACAATCAAAAGACCAAAAACAGCATAGATCGTAAAGGACTCCCTCAGGTTTTCCGATCGGAGAATCTCCCTGACGCCATGAAACGCAAACAGTTTTTCAATGGAAAGCGGAGTTTGGTGGGCCGCCGGTCGCTCCGTCTGGGGCGTTTTCTGAATTTTCCACAGGAAAAAGACCGAAAGCAGAAATGTCAATGAGGCCACTCCCATTACAAGGGGAGCCGCCAGCATCGTTAACAGCGTTCCTCCAAGGAGTGGTCCGATCAAAATGCCTGCATTTCCGGTTGTCTGAATGGTTGAGTTGGCTTTCAGGATCTCATCGGGAGCGGCTTTTTCCAGAATGGAGGGAATAAAGGAGTAAAGGCCCGGACCGAATGCTCCGGAACAGATTGTTGTCAGGAAAACAATGACTTCGATAGAGGGAATCGAGAGAAAGTGGAAAAGGTAAAGAACCGGTATGGCAAGAGAGAGGAGCGTCCTCAGACTATCAAGGACAAGAAGGACTGATCTTTTGTCATGACGATCAAGGAGCGATCCGGTCACAGGTGAGAAAAGAAGGGGAGGGAGGTTCTGGAGGACTCCCGTGAGGGCAACAGTCGCGACCGAATGAGTCTCCCTGTAGATATAGTAAAGAAGTGCGACCCGGGCGATGTTTTCACCCACCTGAGAAATGAATTGTCCGAGAAACAAGTATCGCATCTTGCTGGTTGTTGTCTGGATCACTCTCACGAAACACCTCTTTTCTTCTGTTGAAATCCTTTCTGTTGTCAGAGCAATCGATGGACCAATGAGGAGGGAAGGTCTTATTTTATGACATCAAAATGACTTATGATTTCAAGGATCAGATCTTGAGTGTTTTCGGTGGGAAAAATAGCGACAAGCCCTGGTTCTTTTGGAAACAGGGCGAATGCGGGACAAGCCTCTTATCGGCTTTCTATAACGGACTTTCTTCCAGGTTGGAAAGCTT
>DAHWBS010000008.1 GCA_027323445.1 Leptospirillum sp. | reverse complement strand
GTGCGAGACGACCCACGACCGGACATGAATGCGTCCAAGAAGATACTCACCGCCGGGCTGGCGGGATGTGCCTGCGGAGGGAATGTCAGACTTCCCGTTCCGGCCTAAAGCCGGGACGGGAGCGACTCCCTGTGAACCAGGAAGCCTGGACCGCGAGGTCGGGAGTTTTCTTTGTTTATGGAGGGGAGGAAGTCAACAGGCGAAAAAAGAAGGACGAAACAGGACAGTCCTTTCTATTGATCGGAAAGAGCTGTCCTGAAGGAGGTTTGACTCTTTAGCGGTCATAGAAAAGAATATAAAGATGTCGATGGCCAAAAATGGCCAGCTTTTTTTGGTCTGTTGCCCAGAACCCGGGAATGGGATGTGCATTGTCGGGAAATCGGTTGATGACGGCCTCTTTCAAGAGCAGGGAGGTCGGAAAATCTCTCGCAAGAGGACGTCTGTGTGAGATGGCATCTTCAAGATAAGTCCGGTTGATGGTTGCTAGAGTCCAGTCCGATCTCCTTTTTAAATGGAGAAGAAAGGTCTCTCGTGTTCCTGAAAGGATGCCGTCTGACGGAAGTGTGGCGGTATCAACCTGGTGGCAGGGACCAATCTTCGTTGAGACTTCCCTCGAGGGGATCTGGCAGACAATCGACGGATCTCCCGCAAAAAGAGCCCCGGTCAGTCCAATAGGAATCATGCCCATCGAGCTGTCAACGGGAACAGGGGTTCTGATCGGAAGGTTGGGGACCGTTTTCCCGTCCGGCCGCTCGCGTGTGAGAATAAACAGCCTGCAGGACAGGCAATCATTGTTTTGGATGCGACTTCTTCTAATGGCTGGCAGTGTTTCGGGACCCTCGGGAGACCCTTTTAGCAGATGTTCGGTCAGAGCTTCAAGCGGTGAGGAAGAAAGAATCGTTCCGGGGGTCAAAAGGAGACTGTGTCCGTTTAAGACTTCTCCGTTGTTGAAGGTGATCCAGAGTGTCTCATTTGCTTTGTCGAGTGTCAGCTCCCTGATGGGGGTCCGGCCACTTTTGGGCATGAAATCCGTATACCCTGTAATGTGCCTCTGGTTGGGTGAGAGGTTCAGGACCCTGAGAATCGGTTCTCCTGACGGGTTGAGTCCCGACAGGTAGGCGAGGTGATTTCCAAGGGCCATTGCACTGATTCTGGAGAGTGTTTCCGGTGAGGGAATGGGAAGGTCGGTCCATTGTTCATGGAAAAAATAGGGTGATCCCATCGGACGGTCAATCTTGAACAAGTGAAGGACGGCTGGCCCATCCGGGTTAAAGAAGAGAAATCTCTGTCCGTCTCTTGAGGCGAAGAGCAGATGGTCGTCAAGATGTCTTCCCGGTGGCAGGGGAAGTGTCAAAAAGTGTTTGTTGTCCTTGGGAACGGGAACCATAAATGCTGCAAGTGATACGACAAGGAAAAGCCCAAAGACGGTCTGGAATAATCCACGGAATGAACGCAAGGTAACGGAACATTTCCTGGTGTTCCAGACAAAACGAACCTGATGTCTCAAGCCTGTTTCTCCTGTATAGATCCTGACTCTTTGTAAGAGCCCTCCTGGCCGGGAACAAGAGGAGGGTATTTGTGTCCTGAAGTATGAGTTACAGAACAAAGTGGCGACCAGAATCCTTTTCGGCGTATTCTTGTTTAGTGGGAAGCAGAAGTTTTCTGGCGGGCGTAGTCTATCACAATCATCAGGGGCCCTTCGAGGAGTCATTTTGATGGTTCGGGTCCGGAAAATCGGGAGAAGTGAATATGATGTCGGTTTTACCAGAAAAAAAAGATGGGCATTTCCCCTATCTTTTGTGGGGTAGATGGGACAGCGGCCAAAAGCAGGAAATCGGAGTTCCGATGACCGGCATGATTCCGGGGCCGGATGGTCATGGACCATGGCGCTATGCCCTTGGAGACAGCCAGACCATAGAGCTCGTTCTGGAAGGGCTTCCAATGGCTTCCAGGGTAATGGGTTCGATGACGCGCCACCGTCGATCTCTTGTTCTTTCGGAAACAGCAAGACTTCTGGAAGCTAATCGTGAAGCCCTTGCGAATCTTCTCGTTTGTGAAGTCGGCAAACCGATCTCTGCCGCACGATTTGAAGTTGATCGCGCTGCCACGACATTTCTTCTGGCATCACGGCTGGCGGCGGATTTTGGTAATCAGCTGATTCCTGGGGATATTGTTCCACAGGGAGTCCGGATGACCGGCATGGTCGAAAGGGTGCCAATCGGTCCGGTTCTGGCCATTACGCCCTACAACTTTCCCCTGAACCTTCTGGCCCATAAAGTGGCCCCGGCCTTGGCCTCGGGCTGTCCTGTCGTTGTAAAGCCAGCTCCGAAGGGAGCTCTTTCGGCCCTTGCGCTGGGAAAGATCCTTCTATCGGCTGGACTTCCTCCAGAAGCCCTTTCTATTGTTCCCTGTGATATTCCGGAGACTCTGTCGCTGGTCGATGCTCCGCAAATTCCGGTGGTTTCGTTTACCGGATCGTCGGAGGTCGGCTGGTCTTTGCGGGAGAGGGTTCCCAGAAAGCAGGTTCTTCTGGAGCTTGGGGGCAATGCGGCGGTCATCGTTTTAAAGGATGCGGAGGAAGAAGGGCTCGTCGACCGTCTGATGGCCGGAGCATTTGCCTACTCCGGTCAGGTCTGCATCTCGATTCAGCGTATTCTGGTCGAGCGATCAAGGTACGACAGGTTTCTGGAAAGCTTTGTGAATCGGGTCCGGAAGATGGAGAAAGAAGGTGGAGTCGGAGACCCTGCAGAGCAAACAACGCTGATGGGCCCCCTGATTTCAGAAGCCCATGCCCGGCGGGTTCATGAGAAAGTCTTGTCGGCCCTGTCGAGAGGAGCGATTGCTTCTCTTCCCGTGAAACGCTCAGGGGCTATGTTGCACCCGGTTATCCTGAGCGGGACAGATGCGGATGATCCCATTGAGCAAGAAGAGATTTTTGGACCGGTCGTGACGGTAAATCCCTTTGATTCCCCAGACGAAGCCATTAAAAGGGTCAATCATTCACGATTCGGTATTCAGGCCGCTATCATGACCGGTTCCCTGGAGAGAGGGATCCTGATGGCCGGGGAGATTGAAGTGGGGGGGGTCCTTGTAAACGAAATCCCGACATTCCGGCTCGATCACTGGCCATATGGAGGTGTGAAGGAGTCGGGGAAAGGGTGGGAGGGCGTTGCCTATGCCATGGAAGAGATGACTCGTCCGCGGCTTCTGGCTTATCGTCTCCACTCATGATCGGGGCATGATGGATAGTCTGTTTGTGCCAAACAGACTGGGTGGAATGATATCAGCCGATACGGGAATCGACTGATACGTGGAAATCGTCCCGGGCAATTTCTTCCCGGCAGCTTCGGCAGATCATGACGCCATCGGATCGATCCGAAAGAATGATCTGCGGGGCATCACAGAGTTCGCATTCAACGATGATGGATTGAACCGGGTGTAAAGCAGAATTGGCTTGATGGGCTGAGTGATTTTCTGACATTTTGTTCTCCTTGAACTGCGGACTATCCGCAGGATGATTTTTCGTCTTCTGTCAACATCAGATTCTCACACCATTATGACTTGATAATCAAGATCAGATGACAAAACAGGAAATCACCCTCTTTCCTGAAGTTTTTCTGCGGATCCTGTCCTCGCACTCCCCTTCCTGGTCCGTAGTCCAAAAGGGGGCAATCATCACAAAGCGCTTAGGTTTTGGAGAGTTCATGCGGGTTGCCACCTTCTTCATGGTCTGTTTCCTGTTGCTATACGGAGGAGCTTCCGGAGCTTATGGAGACGGCTGTGATCCATTGGCCGACGAGGAGGTGGGGTATCCTCCCACGACGAGCTGGCAATGGATCACTGATGCCTGCCCTCCACCTCCTTCAGCAGATAGCTCTCCCTCTTTCAATGGAGTAGGTGTGACTCTTTATGGCGGAATCACTGTTCCAACGCTCAATGATATTTTCGGTGTAGCGGTTTCTCCAGAGAGTCCCAGAATCGATTCCTTTGTCCGCAATGGCTATGAGGGGGGATTTTCTGTCAACAGCTGGATCAATCAGGACATAGGCTTTCGTCTGATGCTGGGCATTGAGGACTTTCCCGGGCAAATCGGGAGGAGATCCTTTCAGGTCGGTGAGGTGACCCTCGGAACCGTTCTGAAACTTCTGGGCAGTCAGACATGCTACCTCTATCTGGCGATTGACGGAGGAGGAGCTCTGAGCGGTCTTGGCGTTACAAACGCATTCTCGGGGACGGCCTCCTCAGCCTATCTTGATGTGGGGCTTGGGGTGAATATTTCTTTTGTGGAGGTTGAGGTCGACTATGTCACGCTGTTTTCCCCGGGCGGATTGTCCCAGGGAGGCAATCCGTTCTTTTTTGTTCCCGTTACTCTTGGTATCCATCTCTGAGTGATCAGAGCGGGTTCCCTGTTTTTTTGTGAAATTCCGAAACCAGATCCATCGGTCCGGCTATGAGCGGGACCCTTGCATGCAGGTCGGATCCCGGCTTGATCGACAGAATGCTCCTGATTCCGTCGGTGGCGATCCCTCCGGCGAACTGGCAGATCAGGGCCATGGGATAAGCTTCATAGAGAAGACGGAGCTTTCCGTGTCCTTTTCCCGGAACTCCTTCCGCCGGGTAGAGATAGATTCCGCCCTTGAGGAGATTTCGGTGAAGGTCCCCCACGAGTGCGCCGATGTAACGGCTTGTCATGACAGGCTGTCTTTCTGACTTGACCCAGAGAATATAGTCCTGGATCCTTTTCTCCCAAAGCGGAAAATACGATTCATTTGTGCTGTAAATCTTCCCGCCCGCCGGAAAGTGGAGCGGTTCTCCCGTTCCGAGAAACTCTCCTCCAAATGAAGGGTCCATTGTGAAGAGATAGGTTTTTTGATCGATGGCCATCACAAAAGAGGTTGAAGCGCTATAGAGAATATAGGCTCCGGCAACAAGCTCCCTGTCGTCTCCGCCAAACAGATTCTCTTTCCCGGTTGTTTTCGATCGGCGGAAGACGGCAAAGATCGACCCGATCGAAGCATTGACAGAGATATTTGAGGATCCGTCGAGGGGGTCCATGGCGACCAGAAGCCCATCGGGATCGGATTCCGGGAAAAAGGTCGGAAGAGGTTCCTCTTCGGAGAGAAGTTCCCGGACTTTTTGGGTTTCTTCCAGAACCCGGCAGAACGTGTCCTGTCCTATTCTGTCAAGGGTCTGAACCTCTTCGCCCTGGACGTTTTCTTTTCCGGCGGAGCCGGTTATGCCAAGAAGAGGTCCCCTTGCGATGAGGGAGGACATGATTTTCCCGCCTCTGGTCAGGGCGGAGATGATCGGGAGAAGTTTCTGTTTGAGTTCAGGGGAAAGTCCTGGTGTTGCCAGAATGATTTCCGTTGGTGTTTTGGTGCGGATGGTGGATTTGTCTCCCTGATCCATGCAAAAGCCTCTCTCTGGGTTTAATGTTAGGAGTTTTCTGACGGAAACCTTGCTGAAAGAGCTTGCTGAAGTTCTATGAGGAGAAGTCCCACTTCCCTGGGGGGAAGGAGTAGATGAATTTTCCTCCCCTTTTTAACATAGGATTCTATTTTTTCGACATGGCTGATCGCCTGAAGGAGTGTTTTTTCTTCGGACAGTAGTGATGAATCATTTGCCAGGAGCTTTTCAAGCTCCTGATGAATATTCCTGACATCCCGCTGATAGCCTTTTTCAAGGGAGCAGGGGGAGCAGAACCATTTGGGATGAAGGTCTTCCGTGTGGGACAAGCGATCATAGGTACGGTTGAAAAAGTCTTTTCCCAGGCTCACCTTGTAAAGGTCGACGCCCACTTTCCCGCAGGCATCGCAAATTCCTGACAGGACTTGTGGATTGGTCAGAGTGCTTTGATGTTCCGGGTGGGATGGATGGTCCTGGTCGTTCAAGGTGATGGCCTCTTGTCATTCGGCGGTGTTGATGAGGATGAAAGTGTTTCCGAGAGTCTTTTGTCGATATGGGCGATGGTCCGTTCCATGGATTCGGTAAATCGGGATCGGCTGCCTTGTCCGGTCGGGTCGTTGGCCAGAGCATAACCCACAAAATGGTGGTTGCGCTCGTTGAAGAGAATTTTTGCTCTTACAATGCGCAACAGTTCCCGCATTTCACCCCCGAGGAGAGGATTGGCCGATGCCAGCAAGGGGAGGAGGTCTTCTTCCATCTGGTCCCAATGGGAAAGAAGTGTTCGGATTCCGGCACTGTCTTCTTCTCTGGGTTTGAAGCACCATTCTCCCGGAGCGCCGGGAAGATCCTTCCTGAGCAAGGGAATGGTGTTTGCGATGATCCTCCATCCTTGTAGTGTTGCCTGAAGGATGTGTGCGAAGTCGTGGGGGCCGGACGGGTTTGTCGTGGTCAACTGTTCAGTCCTTCCATGTAAGATCTGACGCTTTTTGTCAAGGCTTCCAGATTATACCCTCCTTCAAGGATCGAGACAATAAAAACGGATGAAAAAATCGAAGAAAGCCGTTTTCCTATATGCCGATAGGTTTTTTCTGTCAGCAGGAAGCCCCCGAGAGGATCGTCCCGATGGCCGTCAAAGCCGGCTGAAACAAGCAAAACATTTGGTTTGAACAGGGTGAGTCTTGGAAGGATGAAGGACTCGAAGGCCCTGTAATAATCATCGTCATCGGTTCCTTCGGGCAAGGGGATATTCAGGATTCCATCGCCCATTGGGCCGATATGATTTCCCTGTCCGTTTCCTGTGCCAGGATAAAATGGATACTGGTGGGTGCTGATATAGAGGATCCCGGGTGTTCCCCCCAGAATCTCTTCAGTACCGTTTCCGTGGTGGACATCAAAATCGAAGACGGCAATCCTGCGTGTCGGATCCTCCCTCAGAAGGTCAAGGGCCTGCGTGGCTATGGTATTCACAAGACAAAAACCCATCCCGGCCGCTCGTCTGGCGTGATGCCCGGGCGGTCTTGCCAGAAGAAAAGCGGACCGGGAAGAGTTCATTTCCCTGTTCATCATGGAGATTGCTCCGGAAAGCCCCTTCATGGCCTCGAGCGATCCGGGGGAAAAAGATGTATCCGGGTCGAGATGAAACGGAAGCGTTTTTCCCGGACGTTCGAGAAAGTCAATGTAGTCCGGATCATGAGCCAGTCGGAAAAGGGAAAGGTTCTGGGCAGGTGTTGTTTCATGACTTCGGGTAAGCCCCTCTTTTTCCATTTCAATAAAAAGCATGTTGAGCGCTCTTGCTCTCCCGGCAGATTCAGGGTGTCCCGGCCCCGAATCATGGAAAAGCGATTCTTTGACGAAATAGGTTGTTATCATCTCTCCCTGCCTCTTTAATTTTGTTCTGAACTTCCTTCTTTATTTCTTGAGGTAATCACTTCTCCCCCATAGTGCCAGCAAGAGGGAAATGGTGTCTGTGCCAACAAGTATCCTCTTTGCAAGGACGTGATGTGATAAGAACGCTTGACATCAACTTGAGGGAATGGTTGAATGTTCTGGGATCCTGACGAAAATATGTGCCATTAGCCATGTCCTTGTAGGGATGGTCTGCCCGGACCTGTTTTTTTGGTGAGGGCAGGGTGTTCTTTGTAGGGTTATGAGATGTCGGCTCATGTTTCAATCGGACCATTAGGGTGACATTCTACCACTATTATTTTTTGGAGGGCTCAATTCATGAGGATTTGGACAATGGCTGTTATGGGTGCAGCCGTGATCGGTTTCGCTTCAGCTCAGGCATTTGCTGGTGAACTCGACATCTTGAAACCCCGTGTTCCAGCTGATCAGCTTGCCGCTGCCAAGGCAATGAACCCCCCTTTCCCCGTGACTGCTGATGCAATTGCGAAGGGCAAGGATGTTTTCAATGGTGCCGGTACTTGTTATACATGTCATGGTGTTGCTGGTGATGGAAACGGACCTGGCGCTGCCGGAATGGATCCTGCTCCCCGCAATTTCACCAACAAGCAGTTTGAACAGGTCAGGACAGTGGGCGAAATGTTTTGGGTCATTTCCAATGGCTCCCCACTCCAGCCCGCCATGGTGGGTTTTGTCAGTGCCGGACAGATCACCGAAAAGCAAGCATGGGAAGCTGCTATTTATGAGAGAAGCCTTGGTTGCGGAAGTGATATGGATTGCGTTGGCGGAAGCGCCAGCTGGGTTTCCAAACAGCCCGTCAAGGAAGAGGCTGCCGGAAATCTGAAGCCAGAGCTTTTGAACCTGAGCGCCAAGTAATATAGATTGAGTTCCTTTGAACAGTGGAGGCAGTTGACTTGTCTTCTGTCTCCCTGCTCAGGATCTCTTGACATGGGGCACTTGTTCCTGTAATTTTCCCAGAAGTATTCTTAGGTCATTTTCTCCTGAAACGGTTGGTAGAGTATTGTTTCGAGGTTTTTAACCCAAATTTCCCCCTGATTCCGGGTCCACTTTGATATAGGAACATTCCCATATCCCTCAAAAAATTCTGAGAAGTTGCCCAAGATGACCAACCAGACCTTCTGTTGAAAGAACAGATTTCAGGAAGTTTCTGTCGTATTCCGGTGACCACCCGAAGCCAGGGTATCCTCAGGTTTTTTGGACTTGTGTGCCGATATCCATGTTTCTAATGGATTTATCGGTTTTAGATCGGCGATGCCCGTTTTCTATCGGCCGTCGCTGGACAACCATCACCCGATCTGACGTCTGTTAAATGTAAGGAAGCTTAACGTTGAGCTCTGACAGGCGAGAGGCATTCATGAATCTTGCGGAACTAAAAGAAAAAAGCATTGCCGATTTGACGGATCTCGCCAAGGAACTCCATATCGAAGGCGCGGTCAATCTCCGGAAACAGGATCTGATTTTCGCTCTTCTGCAGGCGCAAGCCGAGAAAAATGGAACAATCTACGGTGAAGGGGTCCTGGAGATCCTTCAGGACGGTTTTGGTTTTCTCCGTTCTCCACTTTATAATTATCTTCCCGGGCCGGATGACATTTATGTCTCTCCCTCGCAAATCCGTCGTTTCAATCTTCGGACCGGCGATACGGTTTGGGGGCAGATTCGTCCTCCCAAGGAAGGTGAGCGATACTTTGCGATGCTCAAGGTGGAGAAGGTCAACCTCGAGGATTCGGATACCGGTCGGGAGAAGATTCTTTTCGACAACCTGACTCCGCTTTATCCGATGGAGCGTATTCGGCTCGAAACGACACCGGATGATCTGTCGATGAGGGTTATGGATCTGGCCACTCCCATCGGAAAGGGTCAGCGTGGTTTGATTGTGGCTCCCCCCCGTACGGGAAAAACCGTTTTGCTTCAGGGAATCGCGAAGGCTATCGCAAGGAATCATCCGGAGATTGTCCTGATTGTTCTCCTGATCGACGAGCGACCGGAAGAGGTGACAGACATGTTGCGCCAGGTCAAGGGAGAGGTTGTCAGCAGTACCTTTGATGAACCGCCGCAAAGACATATTCAGGTTGCAGAAATGGTTCTTGAAAAAGCCAAGCGCCTGGCGGAGTCGCAAAAGGATGTGGTGATCCTCCTGGATAGCATTACCCGTCTTGCCAGGGCTTTTAACACAGTGGCTCCTCCGTCCGGGAAAGTCCTGTCAGGCGGTCTTGACTCCAACGCCCTTCAGCGTCCGAAACGGTTTTTTGGATCCGCCAGAAATATTGAGGAAGGCGGGAGCATCACTATTATCGCAACGGCTCTTGTCGACACTGGAAGCCGAATGGATGATGTCATCTTTGAGGAGTTCAAGGGAACGGGTAATATGGAGCTTCACCTTGACCGCCATCTTGCTGACCGGAGGATCTTTCCGGCGATTGATCCCACACGATCCGGAACCAGAAAGGAAGAACTTCTCCTTGACAAGGACGAACTCAACAAGATGTGGATCTTGCGTAAGGCATTGAACTCCAACAATCCCCAGGATGATATGGAATACCTGTTGGGGAACATGAAGGGAACCAAGGGAAACAAAGAATTTCTGGAACGGATGATGAAGGGGTAGTGATCCGCTTTCATTGTCCATTAAAAATCATCAATCTTTTTAGGAGAAACTCATGAAGACAGGAATCCATCCCGAATATGAAGTGGCTACGGTCAGTTGCGCATGTGGAAACACATTCGAGACAAGAAACACTATTGGCGATCTGAAAATCGAAATTTGCAATCTCTGCCATCCGTTCTTTACCGGGACAATGAAAATCATCGATGCTGAAGGTCGTGTTGACCGCTTCAACAAGAGATATCGTCCGGCTGGCAAGTAATCTGAAAAGAAGGGATCTGTATTGCCACCCTCTGGCATGATCGAGAAGGTCCGTCCCCGTATTGAAGCAATGATCGAGCGCTACAGGGAGATTACCGGGAAGATGGCGGATCCTTCTGTTTCGAAGGATCATACCCTCTACATGAAGCTTGCCAAGGACCAGTCGGAACTTTCTTCGATTGTCGAGGCTTATGAGCGTTTTTGCCAGATGGAAAAAGAGCGCTCGGATCTTGACGAGATCCGGAGCGATCCCTCCATGTCGGACCTCATAGGGGCGGAAGAAGAGCGGATTTCCCGGGAAATTACCTCTCTTGAGGGAAAGCTTCTGGACTCGATTTTTCCTCCGGATCCTTTTGACCAGAAAAATCTTTACCTCGAGATCCGGGCGGGTGCCGGAGGAGATGAGGCGGGTCTTTTTGCCCGCGAGCTTGGGCGCCTCTATATGAGGTTTATGGATCGCCATCGTCTGAAAGCTGAAATCATGGAAACGAACGATACCGAAATCGGCGGCTCAAAAGAGATCGTCATTCATGTTCAGGGCCGAGGTGCGTACAGTTTGCTCAAGTTTGAAAGCGGTGTCCACCGCGTCCAAAGGGTACCGGTAACCGAGGCCGGTGGCCGGATCCATACCTCAACGGTTACGGTCGCGGTCATGCCGGAAGCCGATGAAGTGGATGTACAGGTTGATGCCAAGGATTTGAGAATCGATACGTTTTGTGCTTCCTCCGCCGGAGGTCAGAGCGTCAATACGACTTACTCGGCTGTTCGCATTACCCATATACCCAGCAATATTGTGGTTTCCTGTCAGGACGAGCGTTCCCAGCTGAAAAATCGCGCCAAGGCAATGAAGGTTCTTAGGTCACGTCTTCTTGAGCGGGAGATGAGCCGCCAGAACGAGATCATCGCATCTGACCGCAAAAGTCAGGTCGGGAGCGGAGATCGTTCCGAGCGGATCCGCACCTATAATTTCCCACAGAATCGTGTGACCGATCACAGGATAGGACTGACGCTCTATCAGCTGGATCAGGTGATGGAGGGAGAGATCGATCCCTTTATAGGAGCCCTCAGAGCACAGGAGCGGGCCCGGGAGATCGAGCAGTTTGGCTGAAAGTTTCCCCCTGCTCTTTTATGTCTGATGAGTCCGTCTGTCTTTTTAAAAGGGGGCGTTCGTGCTAGAGCATCCTTCTGGCCATGAGCGCCCCGTAACGGTTGACTCCTGGCTGTCCTGGGGATCCCGCATGCTTCTGGACCTTGAGGACGCTCCCGATCGGGAGGCAAGAGGTTTGATGGCATCGCTTTTGGGAAGCGCAGGGGCTGTTGTCATTAATGGACCCGGACCATTGTCTCCGGACTTGGCCGACCGCTATGCTGAATGGGTTCAAAGACGCAGAAATCGGGAGCCGTTTCACCTGATTACCGGTGAGGTGCCTTTTTTCGGGACTGTTTTTTCTGTTTGTCCCGGTGTCTTGATCCCGAGGCCGGAGACAGAAATTCTGGTTGAGCAGGTGTTTTCCCGGACCCAATCTTGTCCACCCCAAAACATTCTCGAACTTGGAGGGGGATCGGGTGCCCTCATCTGCTCTCTTCTGTTGCTTTTCCCTGAGGCGAGGGGCGTGGCTGTCGATATTGAGCCGGCTCCGATTCGATGCATGCTTGAGAACAGGGAAAAACTGTCTCTTTCGTCCCGTTTGAGCCTGCTGGCGGGACATTGGGATGACTCGCTTTTGCCAGGACTTTCTTTTGACCTGCTTGTTTCCAATCCACCCTACATAGCTTCTGGAGAAATCGACGGACTCATGGACGAGGTTCGAAACTACGAACCTCATCGGGCTCTGGATGGCGGTGCGGACGGACTGGACTGCTATCGACAGATTCTGGGTCCGAAGATTTCTTCAAGGGTCGCCTCTGGTGGTCTTTTGGTCATGGAAATCGGGGCCGGGCAACGATGGGCTTTTGAACAATCCGGCCCCTTCGGTCTTCTGGAAGGATTTGCTCCGGCTGAGATCGTATCCGATTGGTCAGGGCATGGACGGGTTGTGATCTGGAAAAGGAAAGGGTAAAAATTGGACCGGTTCCGTATTGAGGGTCGACAATTATTAAACGGGACGATTTCTGTTTCCGGCTCCAAAAATGCGGCTTTGCCCATTTTGTTTTCCACATTGCTGGGTGGAAACCTCAGAATCGGCAATATTCCCCACCTGAGAGATATCACGACCGCTATAAAATTGTTATCCCAGCTTGGAATCCGGGTCGATCCCGTTTTTCCCCAGCCAGCATGGACAGGATCTGTCTCCTTTTGCGAGATTGATCTTTCTCCGACCGAAGCGCCGTATGAACTTGTCCGCGTCATGAGAGCCTCTATCCTTTGTCTTGGTCCTCTTCTGGCCAGACGGAAAAGAGCCCGGGTTTCTCTTCCGGGGGGATGCCTGATCGGGGCTCGTCCGGTCGACCTGCACCTGCATGCTCTTCAGAAAATGGGAGCCCGTATCTCGATTGATCATGGTTATATTGATGCCTCAACCGATGGACTTGTGGGGTGTGATATTCACCTGTCCTACCCAACGGTGACAGGGACGGAAAATATTCTTATGGCGGCGGTGCTCGCTTCGGGAACAACCAGAATCTCAAATGCTGCACAGGAGCCGGAGATTGCGGATCTTGCCAATTGCCTGGTGGCAAGGGGAGCCAAAATAACCGGGATCGGATCGTCCATTCTCGAAATAACGGGAGTCTCCGGGCTCAATGATGCCAGCTACGAGGTGATGTTCGACAGGATTGAGGCGGGAACCTTTCTTGTGGCGGGAGCTCTTATGGGAGATCCTCTTTCTGTTTCGGGAGTGCTCCCGGAACAGATGTCATCGATTCTCGCAACTCTTGAAGAGATGGGTGCGGAAATCGGTATAACAGGGGACCGGATCACTCTTTCCAGAATCGTTTCTCCCCGTGGTTCGACGGTGATGACGGATCCTTACCCCGGATTCCCCACGGATATGCAGGCACAGATCCTTCCGTTGATGGCGACCTCAACCGGTCCGTCGACGCTGATTGAAACGGTTTTTGAAAGCCGATTCACCCATGTGATGGAAATGAATCGGATGGGGGCCAACATAGAAGTCAGGGGCTCCCATGCTTTTGTCAGGGGCGAATGCTCCCTCGAGGGGGCCTGTGTGATGGCTTCGGATCTTCGGGCCTCGGCAGGACTTGTTCTTGCAGGGCTTGTGGCTCATGGAGAGACGACTGTCCAGCGGGTCTACCATATTGATCGGGGATATGAGAGGATCGAAGAAAAGTTATCGAGTGTCGGTGGGAAAATCTGGCGCGAAAGTGAAGAGGTTTGATAAAGATGGTATTTCATTGATTCAACCAGAAATAGTTTCGAAACCTTCTGGAAGGGGATCGGCCGCACTATCCCTTGCCTTGGCGAAAGGCAAGCTCCTGACCGACACGATGGAGATACTGGAACAGTCCGGTTACCGTTTCCCCGGTTTTTCTCCGGGGAGCCGGAAGCTGACTTTTCTGTCGGAGGACGGGAGCCTGGAAATCCTGATGGTGAGAGGATCCGATGTCCTGTCATATGTTGAGTATGGTGGTGCGCAGATGGGGGTTGTCGGGCTGGACCTGATCCTGGAGGAAGACAGGGCGGTTCTTGAACCGCTGGATCTGAAGATCGGGCTTTGCCGTCTGGTCGTGGCCGCACCTCTTGGGCAGGAAGGTCCTCCACCTCTCGGTCGTCCGATTCGGGTCGCAACAAAATATCCCCGCCTTGCGGAAAAATATTATGTGTCGAGGGGCGTTTCTGTCGAAATTCTGAAGCTTCATGGATCGCTTGAGCTTGCTCCGAAGGTGGGACTGTCGGATCGTATCGTGGATCTTGTTGCCACGGGGAAAACGATTCGGGAGAATCATCTCGAAATTGTTGATGAGATTCTTGTCTCGACCGGAAGGATTATTGTTAGCCGGGCGGCATGGCCGCAGAGGAATCAGGCGATCCGGTCCTTTCTTGAGCGAATCGCCCCGCATGTTCCAAAAGATCCAGTCATTTCTTCCTGATCCGATCGATGTCCCAATCTTTGAGGAGTCTTTTTGTCAATGAGTGATCCATCCGTTTTTTCCGCAAACAGCCGAATATTTTCTCCCGGCTCAAAAATTGAATCGGACGAACTCCTTCGCCCGATTTTTGAGCGTTCGGAAGATGCGGATGCACAGGAAGTCAGGGAAGCTGTCCGGAAAATCCTGTTGGATGTCCGGATGAAAGGGGATGCGGGCGTTTTGAAGTGGGCAAGGTCTCTTGACGGTTTTTCCGGGGATGAGAACTCCTTTTCGATTGATCCGGAGCAACTTCCAGCGGCCTGGAACAGTCTTCCTTCAACGGCCCGGGAGGCTTTTCAGGAGGCTAAAAAAAGAATTTGTGACTATCACATCTCCGCCTTGGCCCTGTTGCACGATCACCTTCCGGCTCCCGGAGAGGCCGGCTTTCGCCTGACTCCACTCGATCGGGTGGGTATCTATGTTCCGGGAGGAACTGCAGCCTATCCTTCAACCGTTTTGATGACAGCTCTTGTCGCAAAAGTAGCAGGGGTGAAGAATCTTGTCGGTGTGACACCTGCCAGAAATGGACAGGTTCCGGCCTCAATCCTTGCGGCTTTTCACCTGTCCGGCGTGACGGAGGTGATTGGTGTCGGAGGCGTTCAGGCGATTGGCGCCCTTGCTTTTGGAACAGAGAGTATCTTGCGTGTGGACAAGATCGTTGGCCCGGGAAACCGTTTTGTGGCAGAGGCCAAACGCCAGGTTTTCGGTCTTGTGGATATCGACATGATTGCCGGTCCTACAGAGGTCGTTATTATTGCAGACAAGACCGCCAACCCGCGATGGGTTGCCGCGGATCTCCTGGCCCAGGCTGAGCACGATACCCGATCATCGGCGATTCTTCTCACCGACTCGATCCTTCTGGCAAGGGAGACGGCGCGAGAGATGGACGAAATGCTCAGGACGCTTCCGCGGTCGACTATTGCGACCGAGTCGATCTCCCGTTATGGATATCTTCTGGTTGTGGGGGGGATGGATGAGGCTTTAAGGATATCCGACCAGATTGCTCCGGAACACCTTGAGCTCCATGTGAAGGAGCCGATGTCCCTTGTTCCCCTGCTGTCCCATGCGGGAGCGATCTTTATCGGGGAAAGCAGTGCAGAGGTCTTTGGTGACTACATGTATGGTCCAAGCCATGTGCTTCCCACTTCAGGTTCCGCCCGTTTTTCATCTCCCGTGTCGGTTGAGACTTTTCTGAAACGCACAAGCCTTATCAGAGGATTCGGGAGCCGGGAAGAGCAGGAGGCCATTGTCCGGATGACCGCAGTGCTTGCGCGGCTTGAAGGTCTTGAAGGCCATGCAAGGTCGGCTCTTCAGAGGTCGGAGTTGAACGGAAAAGAGATCATCTGATGAATTCCTGGATCCGGGACGATATCCGGGCCATGGAAAGTTCTTTTTTTGCAGATCCTCCTTTTCCTTTCTCCGGCCTTGATGCAATGGAAGGCCCCTTTCTCCTCTCTCCCGAGGTGAAAAACGCCCTGTTTGCCAGATTGTCCAGGATTTCTCTCAACCGCTACCCTGATCACAGGGCAAGTGAACTGGTGAAGGTCCTTTCGGAACTTTGGGGAGTTCCGAAAGGGACAATCCATCTGGGAAACGGATCCGACGAGATCATCCTGAATCTTTTTCTTGCAACCAGGGGGCCGGTGATCTGTCCTGTCCCGTCGTTTTCCATGTATGAGGTTATTGCCCATGTTGCGGGAAAGGTCTTTATTCCTGTCGACATGACGCCGGATCTGGCCATTGACCTCGAAGCGATCGAAAAGGTGATGTCCCGACAGGACGTTCCGGGTATCCTTGTTGTGGCCTCCCCCAATAATCCTACGGGGAGGGCCTGCTCTCTCGAGGAACTGGCACTTCTTCTTCAGATGGCCCGGAGCAGGGGGTTTTCCCTTCTGGTAGATGAAGCGTATTTCCCGTACCATAAAGAAAGTTCTTTGAGTATCCAGAAGGACCAGGATAATCTTCTTGTGCTGAGGACATTTTCCAAAATGGGCCTGGCAGCCATTCGCCTGGGTGTCCTTCTGGCAAAAGAAACGGTGATTGGCGAGATTGAAAAAATCCGGCTTCCCTACAATCTGAACTCCCTGACCCAGGAGGCGGCCCTTTTCTTGATCCGGGATCATTTCGACCTCCTCCTGGATTCGGCCGCAAGGGTTGTTCTTGTTCGGGAAAAAGTGGAGAAAGAGCTTTCATCGATTCCGGGACTCCTGGTTTTTCCTTCCCGGGCAAACTTTCTTCTTGTCAGACTTTGGCCGGGAACAATGCCTGCTGTTTTTCCAAAACTTCTGGAAAAGGGGATACTGGTCCGGGACGTATCATCGCATCACCCTTTTTTGTCGGACTGTATTCGTATCGCTGTCACCTCGAATGAGGACATTCAAAAGCTGGGTATTATCCTGGGACATTTTTCTGAAGGGGCAAGGTCATGAGTACGAAAGCAGGAGCGTTTGGCAACAGAACGTTTTCTCTTGAAAGAAAGACAAGGGAGACACAGATTGTCGCCTCCCTGAACCTCGATGGTTCAGGCACCTCCCGTGTTGATACGGGCATACCCTTCCTCGATCATATGATCGACCAGATTGCTCGTCACGGACATATGGATATTGAAATGTCTGTGAAGGGCGATCTTGACGTGGACCTCCATCATACGGTTGAGGACGCAGGGCTTGTTTTTGGAGAGCTCATCGACCGGTGTCTTGGTGACCGGGTCGGGATTGCCCGTTTCGGCCATTTTTTTACGCCCCTTGATGAATCATTGGCGCATGTCGTCATCGATCTTTCAGGGCGTCCGTATCTGGTATGGGACCTGCCGTTTGAACGGGGTGAGCGGGTGGGGAACATGGATCCGGACTTGATCATGGATTTTTTTCAGGCGGTCGCGGTAGCGTCACGTTCTACGATACATGGCCGAATTCTTTACGGCAGGAATCTCCACCACAAGATCGAGTCGATCTTCAAGGCTTTTGCCAGATGTTTGCAAATGGCTGTGGCAATCGATCCCCGACAAAAACACGTTCCCTCGACCAAAGGGATCCTCTAGATGAATCCGGAGAAGAAAGCTCTGACAGCTGTTCTCGATTATGGAATGGGGAACCTGTTTTCCGTCTCCAAGGCCCTTGAGTGCTCCGGACATGAGGTGAAGATGGTTTCATCCGGGTCACTTCCGGAAAAGGCGACACATCTTGTTCTTCCGGGAGTGGGGGCGTTTGCACAGGGAATGGAAAGCCTTGTTGCAAGAGGTTTTGACAGGATTATTCTCGACTGGGTTGCATCTGGAAAGCCTTTTTTGGGTATTTGCCTGGGAATGCAACTTCTCTTTGACGAAAGCTTTGAGTTTGGGCATTACAGGGGACTGGGTGTTTTTCAGGGATCGGTTGTCGGCTTCGATCCCCTGAAGGGGAAAGTTCCCCATATGGGATGGAATCAGGTTGAGAAAAAAAAGGAAATCACCCTTCTGAAGGGTTTGCCGGACCATTTTGATGCATATTTCGTTCACTCTTTTCATGTGGTAGCCAAAAAAGAGGATGATATTGCAGGGGTAACCGATTATCAGGGAAAATTCACTTCGGTCGTTGCAAACGGTTCCGTTTTTGGCGTTCAGTTTCATCCTGAAAAAAGCCAAAGCGCAGGCCTTGCAATCCTGAGTCATTTTGCCCAATGCCAAAAGGTGAAAAATGAAGCTTTATCCAGCAATTGATATCAGGAACGGACATGTTGTCCGCTTGACCCAGGGGGATTTTTCGAAGGAAACGGTCTACGCGGAAGATCCTGTCCAGATGGCTTCCCAGTTCAAATCGGCCGGAGCGACTCACCTCCATGTGGTGGACCTTGATGGTGCCAGAGAGGGAAGTCCTGTCAATATCGGAATCATTTCGTCCATTGTCAGGGCCTTTGATGGCTTTGTCCAGACCGGTGGCGGTATCCGGTCTCCGGAGATTGCACAAAATTACCTTGACGCGGGTGTTTCCCGACTGATTTTGGGGACCTCTGCCCTGACGGATCCCTTTTTCCTGAAAAAAATGGTAGAGCGCCACCAGGACTGTTTTTATGTGGGCGTTGATGTCAAAGACGGTGCTATCGCACTGAGAGGCTGGTTGTCCGTTGATACCCGCGATCCGCTTGAGGTTATGGTTCGTCTGGTGGAGGAAGGTGTCCGGGGATTTGTCTATACGGACATTTCCAGGGACGGACTTTTGTCCGGGCCAAACTTTGAGCGGACAGAAGAGGTCAAGCATTCGGTCCGCGTTCCCGTCATCGCAAGCGGCGGGGTCACGTCCCTGATGGATCTCCAGCAGTTGAGGGAAAGAGGAATTGATGGTGCGATCGTCGGCCGGGCCCTGTATACAGGGGACATGGATCTTTCTGAAGCCCTTTCGATCCTGAAGGGAAGGAGTCCGAAGTGCTCCTGAAACGAATCATTCCATGCCTGGACATGAAGGCGGGAAGAGTGGTCAAGGGGGTTATGTTCTCCGATCTGAGAGATGCGGGGGATCCTGTCGAGATTGCTTCCCTCTATGACCGAATGGGAGCGGACGAGATCTGCCTTCTGGATATTACGGCAACTCTTGAGGACAGGGAAGCCCTTTGGGACGTTGTTCACCGGACCGCCGCGAAAGTTTTTCTCCCTCTTACGGTCGGAGGAGGTGTTCGCCAGGCCGAGGACATGAGAAGGCTTCTGTTGGCCGGTGCCGACAAGGTTTCCGTCAACTCGGCGGCGATTTCCGATCCCGATCTCCTGTCGGACTGTGCCCGACGTTTTGGCAGCCAGTGTGTCGTTCTTGCGGTAGATGCCAAAAAACAGGGAGCAGGCTATCGGGTCTATACCCATGGTGGTACACGCGATACCGGGGTTGATGTGCTTGACTGGATTTCTTTGGGCGTATCAAAGGGTGCTGGTGAGATTCTCCTGACAGCGATCGATCGTGACGGAACGAAGTCCGGGTATGATCTGGATCTGATCAGGACCATTTCCCAAAGAGTGAATGTTCCGATCATTGCAAGTGGTGGAGCGGGCAGGATGGAGGATTTTTACCAGGCATTCGAGGCCGGTGCCGACGCGGCACTTGCCGCAAGCCTTTTTCACTTCGGAGAGGTTTCTCTTCCGGACCTGAAGCGGTATCTGTCCGGGAAGGGAGCTCTGGTCCGTCCTTTGCCCGATTCGGCTGAAACGCTCAATTTGTCTGGTGAGTGTCGATGATGCCCAAGATCCTTTTTCCTCCGGATGGTCTTCTTCCGGCTATTGTGCAGGACCAGTCGACTGGTCGGGTTTTGATGCTGGGATACATGAATGAAGAGTCTCTTCGGGAAACGCTTGCAAGACGACGGGTCGTATTCTGGAGCAGAAGCCGGAATCGACTGTGGGAAAAGGGTGAGACTTCCGGAAACGGACTTCTTCTGGAGGATCTGAGAGTCGATTGCGATGGAGATGCGATCCTGCTTCTCACATCTCCGTTGGGGCCGACTTGCCATACCGGTCTTGAAAGTTGTTTTGATACGGCCAGCTTTGAGAATTTTCGACCAGGGTTTGAAGTATGGGCGAATCTTGGCAAAACGGTTAAAGCACGATGGGAGGCTTCTCCGGATGGATCCTATGTGGCTTCTCTCCTGCAGGCCCCTCCCGAAAAATCGGCCAGAAAAGTCGTGGAAGAAGCCTGTGAGGTTTTGGTGGAGATGGTCAAGGCCGACAATGAAGGGGCCCTTCGGGGGGAGTGGGCCGATCTTCTTTTTCATGTCAGGGTTGCCATGGAAAAAAGCCATGTTTCTTTTGATGAAGTGATGAGGGTTCTTGATAGTCGGACAGGAAAAGGAGGTTTGTTGGAAAAAGCCTCGCGGGAGAAGAAGAAAAATGCCAGTGGAAGCTGATTGTCTGTTTTGTAAAATGGTCCGTGGCGAGATTCCTGTGACCGCTGTTTGTCAAAACGATTCGGCCATTGTGATCAGGGATATTGCTCCAAAAGCACCTGTGCACCTCCTGGTGATTCCCCGGCGCCATGCGAAAGATATGGTTTCATGGTCTGCCGATGGTCAGTCCGACGAGTGGGGAAAGGTGATGGATCTTTCCGTGCAGGCGGCAAGGGAGGCGAATCTTGTTGAGGACGGTTTCCGGATTGTGATCAATACAGGCAATGACGGAGGACAGACAGTCGCTCATCTTCATTTGCATCTTCTGGGAGGAAGGCCTTTTTCCTGGCCGCCTGGATAGGGCTGGAGAGGGGATCGGAGTTTTTAGAGGAAATTTCCTGTTGACAGCGAAGGGAAAGAAACACCATCGGACCCCGGCTGGGAGGCCCGATGGCGTTATGATGACGTTAGAATGATTACTTCTTTTTTGCGACTGCGTCCTTGAAGGCTTTCCCGGCCGAAAAACGTGGAGAAGTTGTTGCTGCGATCTTGATGGCTGCACCCGTTGCAGGGTTTCTGCCCATGCGTGCTTTTCTCTTGACTGAATGAAACTTCCCGAATCCGACAACACTGACTTCATTCCCTTTGGCAACACTTTCCGTAACGGTCTTGAACAGATGATCTACCACTTCACCAACAGCTTTTTTGGTCAATGTAGGGCTTTTGGCTGCGATAGCATCGATCAGGTCGGACTTGGTCATGGTGGACTTGGCCATGGAAGGCTCCTTTGTTCGGATGAGATCTCATCTTATGGATGATGGCTCATGTAAGGTGAACCCCGGTAGGGATGGGGCCTGTTTATGCCGTTCTGAAGCCCATGCTTCCTGTGATATTACCGGCATATCGGTGCGATGCTACCAGACAAGAAAAGATTTCGCAAATCCCCTGGACTCTTGAGGACAATAATTCATTGGAAAAAATAGGTCCAGTGTTCTTTTCGCTCATGAAAACTATGGGGAGAGAAATCCGGAATGGTTAAAATCCACTGATCCCATAGTCTTTTTTGGGATTGAGATGAAAGTCTGGACGAATGACGGACCGTTCTGCCCGGTGTCCGGCTGCTGTGATCCGGATGTTTTCCCCAAAAAGCTCCGGTCGTTCTCTCTAGCTGCTCTCTCTTTGACAGAAGTCCTTCCAAGCGTTAAACTAAACAAATGTCCATTTTTTAGAAATCAAGACCAGATAAAAACGAAGGAGAGTGTATGACAGGTGTTCGTATCAAGGAAAATGAGTCTTTTGAGAGTGCGTTGAAGCGATTTAAAAAGCAGTGCGAGAAAGCCGGAATCCTTTCCGAGATCAAGAAAAGGGAGCACTATGAAAAGCCAAGCGTGCGTCTGAAGAAAAAAGCCCTTTCTGCCCGAAAGAAAGCTTTGAAGCGTGCCCGTATGGCGGTTCGGTAACTGATGCCGGTAGCTCTTTTTGAAAGAATCCAGTCGGATATCAAGGACAGCCTGCGTTCTGGTCAGAAGGAGCGGTTGTCCATTCTCCGGATGGTGATGTCCCAGATCAAGAACAAGGCGATTGAGAAGGGCCGCGATGCCCAGCTGACAGAGGATGAAATCGTCGATCTTCTCTCGGGGATGCTTCGGAAGATGGAAGAGTCTGTTGCCCAGTTTACGATAGGTGGCCGTGAAGATCTTGTGGAAAAAGAGAAGGCCGAAATGGTGATTGTCCGGGAGTTCATGCCCGAACCGCTATCGAATGATCAGATTGATGCCTTGATCGCTGAGGCGATACGGGAGACTCAAGCAGCGTCGGCGAAGGAAATGGGTTCCGTCATGAAGTGGTTGACTCCGAGAACCATGGGACGTGCAGACAACCGGGTTGTGAGTCAAAAGGTGAAAGCGTTGCTGGGGGGGTAAGCTACGGTTCTGGGAGATTTTTCTGACCGGAAGGATTACCTTGAAAAAGTTCGGAAGGCATCGGATCTCCTTGAGATAGCGGGAGGGCGTCTTTCGCTACGTAAGAGGGGCCGTGTCTGGGTAGCTTTGTGCCCTTTTCATGAGGAAAAAACCCCATCTTTTCAGATTGATCCGGAAAGGCAGCTTTTTTACTGTTTCGGCTGCCAGTCAGGGGGGGATGTTTTTCGCTTCGTTGAGCGTCTCGAGCACAAGAGCTTTTCCGAAGCGCTGCAATTTCTTGGGGACCGGGCCGGTATCCAGCCTCCTGATCGGGCGGGATCCTCTGAGATGGCTGACCGAAGGAAGGTTTGCCTGGGGCTTTATCGAGAGTTTGAGGCCCAGTATCGTAAATCCCTTTTTTCTCCTGACGGAGGACCTGCCAGGGAATATCTTTTCGAAAAACGTCAAATCTCCAAAAAAACTTCGGAGCGTTTCGGCTTGGGATTCTCTCCCTCCGGTCCGTTTCCACTGCTTCGCGAAGCCAGCCCTGAACGGTTGAGAGAGATGGAATTTTTTGGTCTCATTCGACCGATGAGAGGTGGTGGATCGAGAGACTTCATGAACGGCCGGCTGATTATTCCCATCCGGACCGAGAACGGGGCGACGGTTGCTTTTGGCGGAAGGATCCTTGCTGATGGTTCCGGACCAAAGTATATGAACTCTCCCGAGCATGTCTTCTACCGTAAAAAAGATGTTCTTTTCGGTCTGGATCAGGCGAGGGAGTCACTGGAAAAGACCCGCCGGGCTGTTGTAGTGGAGGGCTACTTCGATGTGATTGTCCTGTCGGAGTGTGGCCTGACCAATGTTGTCGCTCCGCTGGGGACGGCGCTGACATCGTCCCACTTGATCCACCTTTCCCGATTGGTTGATGAAGTGGTTTTGATGTTTGACGGAGATCGTGCCGGGAGGGATGCGATGGCACGCCTTCTTGAGAAAACGGTTTTTGATTCCAGACTTTCGGTGCGTGCTGCCGGGATTCCGGATGGACTCGATCCTGATGAGTGGATCCGAAGAGACGGGCTTGAAACGGTCATGGGAAAGATATCGTCCGCCCCCCTTCTTTCGTCCTACGTTGTTGAACAGATGAAGCAGGCCCTTGATCTCTCAAAAGAGGGTCGGGAAGAGATTCTTTCCGGCTTCGAGGTTCTTGTAAGGCGGGTTCCTGATCCTCTGGAGCAGGATCATCTCCTCTCGATGGGAGCCGGTATTTTTGGCATTGACAAAAGTCTTCTTGCGTTGAGGATCCTTCAGGGAGGGGACCGAAAGACTCCGCTTCCCCCTCCGGGAGACGAACGAAAGTCCCGAACGACAAACGGGGAGCTCAAGGAACAGAATCTTCTTGTAGAGTTGTTCAGGCTGTGGGGAGATGGATGTGATCCCCATCCCTCCGAAGTTTTGTCTCTGGGAGATTTTTCATTTCTGGAGAGGAAAGACTATCTGGATATTCTGGGAAGTCTCTGGGAAAAACACCAGACTTCTCCGCTTGAAATACAGCAGCTGATCTCCGGATCACCAGCCCTTATCGCTTCCTGGATGGCTCTTCCTCCGGGAAAGGAAGGGCGGGACGAGCGTTTGGGAGATCTTGTATCGATGGTTCGGCGCCTTGGTCTTCAGGCCCGAAAACGTGGCGGCCCGAGCTTGCGGCTTGTCTGAAGGTTCCAGACAGGATTTGATGAATCAGGTGAGGACCTTTTTCTGGATATTTTTAAAATTTTTCTTGAGTCGCTTTCCTTCGAGTGCTTTATTTGGTTAGGTTCCTTTAGAGATCAATCCTGAAGATCGGATATTAAGAGGGGTGGAATGAGCAAAGGCGAAAAACTGAATGAAATGAAAGACCTGATCAGTCTCGGCAAGGAGAGGGGATATCTCACTTATGATGAGTTGAACAATGTCCTTCCCCCGGAGGCGATAGGATCAGATCAGCTGGATCATTTGATGAGTTATTTCGGAGACATGAATATCGATATCGTCGAGGAAGATGGAGGGGCTGGTGCCTTCGGGGATGTCGATTCCGACGATGAGGAAGGTTTTGAGGAGGTTGACCCCCACGCCATCGTGGAAAGTGATGAAGATCCCGACGAGGGCATGGACATGACTCCGGGAGCTCTTTCCAAGATTGATGATCCTGTTCGGCTTTATCTGAAGGAAATGGGAGCGGTCCCTCTTTTGACGAGAGAGGGGGAGATTGCGATTGCCCAGCGGATTGAAGAAGGTCAGAAGGAAGTCTCCGGCATTCTTTTTGGAATGCCCTTCACCATAAAGACGATCCTTTTGTTGAGGGAGCGCTTTGAGACTGGTGTGGTCGGAATCAGGGAAATCGTCGATGTTTTTGAGGAAGAAGAGTCCGATGACTCAGAGGAGGGAGAAACCTCGTCTGCCGTCAGGGAAGCCCGGGATCAGTTCATGCTTCAGTCGGAAAAGCTGGCCGGACACTTTTCCAAGATGAACGAACTGGCAGAAAATTGGCATTCCCTCCCGAAGACCTCTTCCCGCCGAAAGGCCGGTCGCGACCAGATCAACAAGGTGAAGTCCGATATCGTTGAACTGATCATGGAGATGAAGCTTCATCGAAAGCAGGTGGACCTCATGATTCGCCAGCTGCATGAAGTGGTTGCACTCATTGAGCAGTCAACCCGCCAGATGGATCAGGCCCGACGCAAACTTGCCGTTCCGAAGGAAGAAATTCTCAAGGCAATTGAATCGATGGGATCGGATGGTGTTGTGCCCGAACGATTCGCCGCTTCCGATCGTCAGGAGCTTTTTTTGCGCTACCGGGAGTCACTCGAGAAGGTGAGAAGGGCCGAGGCCGATGCTCTTTTGTCTGCGGACGAGATCGGGGAAAGGGCCAAGCAGCTGGAAATTGGCGAAGAGAAGGTTCGGGAAGCCAAGGCCGAGTTGATCAAGGCCAATTTGCGTCTTGTCGTCTCCATCGCCAAGCGCTACACGAACAGGGGATTGCAGTTTCTGGACCTGATTCAGGAAGGCAATATCGGTTTAATGAAAGCTGTCGACAAGTTCGAGTACCGGAGAGGGTTCAAGTTCTCCACCTATGCGACATGGTGGATCAGGCAAGCCATTACAAGAGCCATCGCTGATCAGGCGAGAACGATCCGTATCCCTGTCCACATGATAGAGACGATCAACAAACTGATCCGGACGACAAGACAGCTTGTTCAGCAATATGGCCGTGAGCCCCTTCCGGAAGAGCTTGCCAAGGAAATGCAAATGCCCGTCGAGAAGGTCAGGAGAGTCTTGAAAATCGCAAGGGAGCCCATATCTCTTGAAACTCCGATCGGCGAGGAGGAAGATAGCCATCTCGGGGATTTCATCGAGGACAAGAAGTCGATCTCACCAATTGATTCTGCTGTCCGGTATGATCTGGTCAGGAAAATTGGAAAGGCGCTCGGAACCTTGACTGATCGCGAGGAAAGAGTTATACGTTTAAGGTTCGGAATTGGCGAGTCAACGGATCATACCCTTGAGGAGGTCGGTCAGGACTTTGATGTAACCCGGGAAAGAATCCGGCAAATTGAAGCAAAAGCGCTGAGAAAGCTTCGACATCCCGCCAGAAGCAAGCAACTTAAGAGTTTTGTTGACTGGTAGGGATAAGCGGGGGCCTATAGCTCAATGGGCAGAGCTACCGGCTCATAACCGGTTGGTTCCAGGTTCGAGTCCTGGTGGGCCCACCATATAATAAATCATCGCCCGGAGGTTCGGGAAAGGGGGTCGGTTGTCAGGGGACCAGTCACTCCAAGAGACATTGTCTCTGATCTATCGTTTGCAATCCATGGACCTCGAAGGACAAAGGCTACGAGCCCAGACAGAAATTGCTATGGCTGCCATTGAAACGGAAAAGGCTCATCTTGAGTCCCTTGAGAAAAGCCTCGACAGCTCGAAGGAAGAATTACGCGGTCTGGAGGTTAGCCACCAAAAAATAGAGATGGATCTGAAAGATACGGAAATGCTTCTTCTGGAAGGCAAGAAAAGACAGAAGGACTTAAAGCATGCCCGCGATATTCAGGCCTTTTTGTCCGAAGCGGAGTTTCGCCGGGATGAAAAGGACCGGATGGAGGAAGAGATCATTGCCAACCTGGAAGCACAGGCCAGTCTGGCAAAAAAGATTGAGTTACTGGAAGAAGAGCTTGCCCGTAAAAAAGAATGGTACCGGGAAGAGTTGAATCGGGTTTCCGGAGAAAGCGAAGAGCGAAAGCTGCGGATCGAAGAGATTGAACAATCCAGAAAAGATCTTGAAGAGGGGTTTGACGAGGATCTTCTTGAAACTTATCAGCGTCTCAGGTCTTCCCAGAAAAATGGCCAGGTGATCACTCGCGTGATTGATGGCGCCTGCGAGTCATGCCGGATTACCCTTCCCCCAAGGACCGTCACTGAAGTGAAGAAAAGAAAACAGATCATGAGTTGTCAATATTGCCAGCGCTGGCTCTATATCGAGGATGGGAAGGTGTCTTGATCCTTTATTGCGATGGCGCTTCCAGGGGAAATCCTGGCCCGTCTTCTTTCGGATGGACGCTTGTGGATGAGCTAGGAAAGTGTGTCGGGGAGGCGGGAAAGAGGCTTCCTGACGGGACAAACAATGTCGCCGAATATGAAGCGATGGTCGCGGGGCTTTCTGCAGCCATCGATATGGGCATCCGGCAAGTGGTTGTCCGGGCAGATTCCGAGCTTGTGATCCGGCAGGTAACAGGGCGCTACAAGGTTAAAAGTCCCGGCCTCTTTCCCCTGTATCAGAAAGTCAGGGAGCTCTCCGGTCGCTTTGACCGGATTTCTTTTGAGCATGTACCACGGGAGCAAAACAAACGAGCGGATGCGCTGGCCAACATGGCCCTTGACCAGCCAGTCTCTTCCCGGTAATTCCCCGGACTTCTTCTCCGGGTCCAGTGAAAGATGTTCAGGTGGCCGCCCGGATTCGTCCGGGAGGAAAGTCCGAGCACCAAAGGGCGAGGCGCTGGGTAACTCCCAGTCCCGGTGACGGGAAGGAAAGTGCCACAGAAAAAATACCGCCCGGATTCGTCCGGGTAAGGGTGAAAAGGCGAGGTAAGAGCTCACCGCGGACCTGGTGACAGGGACGGCATGGTAAACCCCGCCTGGTGCAAGACCAAATAGGGGGGCGCTCCCGCAAGGGATAAGATTGGCCCGGTCTATGCTCCCGGGTAAGGTCGCTTGAGCGCAAGGGTAATCTTGCGCCTAGAGTAATGGTCACCCTGCTTCCCTTTCGGGGGAGGTATGACAGAACTCGGCTTATGAACATCTTTCACGGACCCGGGGAGGTTTATGTCCAAAAACGATAACCTCCGCCCGAATCTTTCTCCCCTTTCGGGTATTTCTCTTTTCTCTGACCCTATACACGGGTATATTCCCTTTGTGTCCAAATCGGTCCGTCCGGATCGCTCTTCTGAAAAAGACCTGATCGATTCTGACTGGATACAGCGCCTTCGCTCAATCCTGCAGCTCCAAAGCGCAAGGCTCGTCTTTCCTTCTGCAGAACATAGCCGATTTGTCCACTCGATCGGCGCGATGCACATCGCCGGTCGATTTGCGGCCCATCTTTATCCGGGGTTCAATGAAAGCTTTCCCGGCGCTCTTTCACCGTCACTGTTCGAGTCGCTTCTCCGGATATCGGCTCTCTTTCATGACAGCGGCCATGGTCCTTTTTGCCATTTTTATGATGATCATGTTCTCAAGGCGCGATTCGGAATCTCCCATGAGCGCATCAGCCAGGAGATTATCCGGGGACCGATGAGGGTAGTGATCGAAAATCTTGACCGGTCTCCTTCAGGACGATTCGCGGATGAAGAAAAATTGTCTGCCGACTGGATTGCCTATCTTGTCGGGAAAGGAAGCCTCCAGGACCTTTCGATTCCTGAGCCACCGGATTTTATCAAGACACTGAAACCGTTGTTTTCCGGGCTTTTTACGGTAGATAACCTGGATTATGTTTTACGGGACTCATATATGTGTGGCGTTTCGATCGGTCCGGTTGATCTTGACCGAATTCTTTTCTATACCCGTTTTCAGGAAAAAACCCTTTCTTTTCATCGGTCGGGTATCGGTGCCCTTGAGATGTTTCTGGTCATCCG
The DNA here is from genome assembly GCA_027323445.1 of Leptospirillum sp. GTDB lineage: Bacteria > Nitrospirota > Leptospirillia > Leptospirillales > Leptospirillaceae > Leptospirillum. The sequence continues at coordinate 16,374 of DAHWBS010000008.1, read as the reverse complement.
CTCTTTCATGTATCAGCAGATCTATTTCCATCGGACGACCAGGCTTTTTGACATGGATCTCTCAGGGTTGCTGGGGGAGACGGTCGATCTTTTGGGTTTGGGAAATCCTCTGGATGATCTGGAGGGATATCTCTCTCTTACAGATCATTCTCTCATCGAGTCGGTCCGGTTGTGGCGAAGAGAGAGTAACCCCATGAAAAAGCATCTGGGAGAAAAATGGACATCCTTCCTTTCAAGAAAAAAACAGTGGGAGCTGGTCTATGAGTCCGAGTGGCGCCCAGGGAAGGTCCAGTCGCTCTTCCCCGATGAGTCTTCGGTCAAGCTTCGGGAAGAAGGGCTTTCTCATCTTCTGGAGTTGCCTGATGGTGATTTGAGAATCGATATTGCTTCAAGGGACACTCGGCCAGAAAATCCGGCGGACTTTCATAAAAGTGGTCTTCTGGTCTGGGATCCGCTTTTGGAAACCCTGTCGAGGGAGCCAATGGCTGAACTCTTGCTTTCCTTGCCGGTCAGGCGTGTTATGGTCAGGGTTTTTATCCAGCGGCAGGGAGCTGTGTCTTTGGGGGGCCAGCAGCTGAATCTTGTTGTAAAGGAGGCTTTGGAACGGTTGCTCTGATCACTTTGCCCTTGCTAATGCAGGATTAACGCGCTAGATTGGACGAAGTGGGAATTGCGGGTTTATCACCCAATGAAGAAGGGAGTAAAAATGACAATGCTTTTGTTTTTAAGCCTTGCGACTTTAGTGATCGCTTTGGGGATCGTGTCGCTCGTTCTGGGGCTTGGTATACGCCATCAAATCAGGTCGGTTGTCGCTCTGACGCTCGGTGGGGCGGTGATTCTTTCAGGGCTTGTCCTTTTTTATGAATCGATGGAGCACCGGAAGATGGAGTCCAGCGTCGATGCCTTTATTGCCAACGCTGGTGCTTATTTCAAGTATCGGAACACTCACCTAAAATCCCGTCCTGTGGTTCCCAAGACTGTTATTCCTGGAAAGCCCAATGTCGGCCAGAAGCCAGCGGGAGTTCAATGAGGGAGATCGTTCTCCCATAAATCCCAGATGGTTCTCGAAGTCCCAGCTGTTAACGGATGCGATCATGAGATTTTTGGTGTTTCTGAGGACATCGCTGACATAACGCTGTACGGAATATCCCCCACGTGAGTTTGCATAATGCCCCCGCTTAAAGTGCGGGCGGCCGTCATTGTAGGCAGCAATCGCATCTTCCCCCGACGGGTAGCGTTTCAGCAGATAGGCCAGATAGCGAACTCCGTAGTGAATGTTCACGACTGGAGAGTAGAGTCTTTCGGGATTCCCCCGAAACCCCATCATCCTGGCCGTTCCAAGAGTGATCTGCATAAGCCCCCTTGAAACATCGTGAATGGAAGGCTCGACTCGCTTCTTCCGCCGATGAAATCCCGATTCTTTTTCTATGATGGCGGCAACCAGAGTCGGATTTACATGATGGGTGCAGGCTATTTTTGTAATAGTTGCCTGATAGGGCACAGATGACGCCAGAAGGTGTGCTCCGATACACCAAGACACGGATTGAGTGATTAGCCAGTTCATGATGGTCCTTTCGGTTTATCAAACGAATTCCAGAGGGAATTCCAAATTTTATCTCTTAGGTTTTTCTATTATAAAGTGATCGATTGAGTCTGGTCAAGAAAAAACGAGATCATCAGATCTGCATTTTGATTCAAAGGGAAATTTGACGTATTTGACTGAAAACAAGCTTTTTCAGCTTTTTTAGAGGATTAATTAAAAATGAATGAACTATTACAGAAAGGGCTTTCCTGTGGATCGACCAAAATCCGCACCCCAAAATATCTCTCATACGATTGACCGATGGTTTTCAAAAACAGGAATTGCCTCGCGTCAGGAAACACTCAGGATGATCAGGAATGGCCGGATTTCCTGGCATGGGCAAGTTCTGTCTTCTCCGGATCTTGTTTTTTCGGCGCCTATTGGGGGGTTCCCTGATATCAGTCTCGATGGTAAAAGAATTTCACCTGCGCCCTACCTGGTTCTGGCCATGAACAAGCCGAGGGGAATTCTTGTCGGCCAGGATCCGGAAAGAAAAGATCGGGAAATCGGTCGACTGATTGAGAAAAGCCCTTGGGGAAACGGGTTTTCTGGAAAAATTACTCCACTGGGAAGGCTTGATATGGCTTCTTCCGGGCTGATATTGCTGACAAGTCGTCCAGGGGAGCTTTCGCCTCTTCTGGACCCCGCATTCGAGATTCCCCGAACGTACCGTGTTCAGGTCAGGCCGGCCATGAAAGAGAAAGATCTGGAGCTTGTCACAAAAGGGGATGCGGGCAGACCGTGGGGCTTTCTGGCTCCCACGGTCAAGGTCGCGAAAGCCAATGAGAGAACAACCTGGATCGATATCACCCTTTGCGAAGGTAAAAACCGGGAGATCCGTAAAATCCTGTCGGGGCTTGGATATAATATCCTTCATCTGATCCGGACCCGTTTCGGGGACCTCTGTCTGGGAGAGGAAGGGATGAAAAACATAGGGGGAATCTGGGATGTGACCTCCCATTTTGGAGGGGATGGCGGATTCAGTATTGACATAATACTTGACAGAATAAAAAGAGGGGATATAATAGGGGTGAAAGAGAAAGGGGGATAATCCCCGAAGGTGGAGGGCAGATAAGCTGGTTGCCCCTATAAGTTATGAACTTCGGTCAGGTTTCTTGGCCGTCAGGATTTGGAGGTTTGAGATGAACACGCTAAATGGCACTCTTCGTTGGGATCCTGTCAGGGAACTGGAAGCACTTGGACGTCGTTTGACCCCGGTCTTTGGTCGGCCGTTCGAACGCAGAGAAAATGGAGAGTTGAAAAAGTCCGAGGCGGCTGTGGCTGACTGGGCGCCGGTGGTGGATATCGCAGAGGACGAGGCTGCCTATCACGTTATTGCAGAGCTTCCTGATGTGAAGAAGGAAGCCGTGAAGGTTGTAATCGAAAGCGGTGTTCTGTCCATATCCGGAGAACGCACCCGGAAAACGGAAGAAGGCGATGGAAAGACCTATCACCGGGTTGAGCGGATTACCGGAAAGTTCTATCGGTCTTTTGTCATGCCGGATGATGCCGACGGAGCTTCTGTTTCAGCCCAGATGCGTGACGGTATTCTGGATGTCCGGATCGGGAAAAGGGCGGAAGCCAAGCCGAAGGTTGTTGAAATTCAGGTTGGATGATTGTGATTCAGGATCTGAAGATCTGTAGTTAAGTGAACGGGGGGCAATGCCCCCCGTTTTTATTTGGGAGGGAGCGGTGTGTGAACAATTTGGTCAACGATGAATCCTGCTGCCCTTTTATGTCCGCCGCCGCCAAAGCGTTGGGCGATTCTGGCGACATCGGGACCTCCATCGCTCGACCTCAGGCTGTACGAGACCCGACCATCAGGCTTGACGGACCATATTCCGACCATATTGCTGAATGTTTTGGCCCTTCCACCGATTTCAGAGTTTAAAATTGGGCTGTTGACGAAAAATCCTTCCTCCCCCTGATCCAGTCTCCCCATTGTTCCGGTATTCTTGATCGCCTGCCCCAGGAGCCTTTCCTGATATCTCAAGATGGCCGAGCCTTCCTTGTAGAGACCGGTTTCTTCAGGAGGACTGTTTTCAAGCTCGACAAGAAATCGGTTCCAGAGGGCGAAATCCATCGGGTGGGAGGCCAGCGCCGAGTTGATTTCGAGACTTCCGGGGAGTTTCCATGTCCAAAGGTCCTTGTCCTCAATATAGCGGATAAGGGCGGGCACTTTTGTGCCCGGGTGAAAGTGAAGCCAGGCCAGGGCGGCTCCAGAGTGGTTCATGTCGAAGATGATATCCCTATCGCCTGCAAAGAATTGTCCGTAATGTTCCTGGGCGGTCTGATGATGGTCGATCATGGAAACCCTGAAGTTGTTTTTCCGGAGTTCGAGAAAAACGTCGACTGGAAGTGAAAAATCGAGAATATAGACATCGGAAGCGGTCGGAAGAGCGGGAAGTGTGTCTCCGTAAGACAACGGAGTGAGGGTGATTGGGGTTTTGTCCGCATATTTAAGCCATGCCGAAAGGGCGGCCCCAAACCCGTCGGAGCACTCTTGGTGGTAAAAGACAACGACAGGCGCTTGAGTGGTGGAGGCCTCGTTTTTTTGGTTCAGGGACATGTCAGTTCTCCATGTGATGTATTTATCGAGAGATTATTTCGGCAAGCTTGTCCCACTCCAGCGTCAGCGCATCAAGTGATTTTCTGGACTCATTGATTTTGATCTCTATTTTTTTAATATCGCTTTTGGTTTTGTAGTCCATTTGTCCGGAAACACGGGATGCGATTTCCTCCTCAAGGGAGGTGATCTTCTGGGTAATCGATTCCATTTCTTGCTCGATCCGGGATAACCGGATCTTCATGAGATCCCGCTCGTGGTTGTTTGAACTGTTTTTTGCCGGTGCTTTTTGCACTTGGCCGCTTTTGGCGATCGTGTCTTTGCCTGGTTGATCGGATTCTCTTGTCAGACTGGGGGGCATTTGTTGCCCACCGGATTCTGCGCGTCTTTTGGCAACATAGGCTTCGTAGGGGGTGTTCCACAGAGGGGTGACCTTGCCGGGAAGAACCTCGATGATGTCCGTTGCGACCGTTTCGATGAGATGTCTGTCATGGGTAATGAATATGAGTGTTCCTCCGTAGGACTGAAGGGCGAACTCAAGACATTCCCGGGAGGCGATATCAAGATGGTTGGTCGGTTCATCGAGAAGTATGAAGTTTGCCGGCACCAGAAGCATCCTTGCAAGTGCCAGACGGCTTTTTTCTCCGCCGGAAAGAACTCCGACCTTTTTGGTCACTTCATCCTTTCGGAAGAGGAATGCTCCAAGAAGGCTCCGTATCTTGGTCTGTGTTTCGGAGTCCGGAGCCTGGGATTCCATGGACTCAAGAACCGTATGGTGCGGGTCGAGTGTTTCGAGCTGGTGTTGTGCAAAGTAGGTGATTGTGACATTCGCTCCGGGGATGATCGACCCCTGGTCCGGATGCATTACTCCGGCGAGCATTCGCAACAGGGTTGATTTTCCGGCTCCGTTTGGTCCTACAAGGGCAACCTTGACACTTCTGTGAATGACAAGGTCCAGGGATGGAATAATGGTCCGTCCCTCGAATCCCTTTGTTACCCCTTTCAGGGAAACGACAATATTACCTGAGCGCTGTGGCTGTGGAAACTTGAACTTGACGGTTTTCTCCTGGGAGTCAAGCTCGATCCGCTCCATTTTTTCAAGGGCCTTGAGGCGGGACTGGGCCTGTGTAGCCTTGGATGCCTTTGCCCGGAATCGTTCCACAAAGGATTCGATTCGGGCAATTTCTCCCTGTTGGCGTTCGTAGGCGGTTTCAAGAGCTTCCTGACGGGAAGCCTTTTCTTCGATGTAATGGTCATAATGGCCTGCGTAAACGGTCGCTCGACCGCTTGAGAGCTCGATGACACCGTTGACGACATTGTTCATGAACGTTCTGTCATGGGAAATCAGGAGGACCGATCCGGAAAACTCGTTGAGAAATCCTTCCAGCCATTCGATGGAGGGAATGTCCAGATGATTGGTGGGCTCATCAAGAAGAAGAATGTCCGGTTCGGTAATGAGCGTTTTGGCCAGGGCAACCCGCATGCGCCATCCGCCGGAAAGCTCTTCGACCCGCATATCCATCTGCCGGCTGGAAAAATTCAGTCCGTTGAGAATTTTTCTGGCGCGAGCTTCCTGTTCGAATCCTCCAAGGGCTCCGAAGCGGGTTTGTAAATCCCCATAGCGGACAAGCATCTTTTGATACCCCGGGTCATTCTGGAAATCCTGGTCCGAGAGCCTGGTTTCGATGCGTTTCATTTCATCCTCGACCTCCATGAGGGTCGCATCTCCTCCCACAACCTCTCCGACCGCTGTCCGATCCGATACAATTTCAAGGTCCTGGGGAAGATAGCCGATTCTGGCGGAGACAGGGAGGATGACTTGACCGGAGTCGGGCTCCAGCTGTCCTGCAATCATCTTCAAAAGAGAAGACTTTCCGGCTCCGTTTGGACCAACAATGGCCATTCGTTCCCGGAGACTGATTTTTAGGGAGAGATTGTCGAAGAGAGTACGAGTCGGATAGTGTTTTGAAAGATTGACAAGACTGATCATGAGTTTTTCTGGGGTCCTTGTTAGGTCTGTTTGAGGGGATCGAAGAGGAGCCAGGAATTCACGAAAAAGGCAAACACCAGATATTCTGCCGTGCTTTTTTGGTGGCCGGCGAAGTCAAGAAAAGCTCCCATGGATTTCACTTACACATTATATGCCAAAGATGTCTTATACGGCAATAAGGTTGAGGATGTCCATATCCCTTCTCGGGATGAAATTTACAGCACTTTCAGGATTTCCCTCCTCCGTCACTCTAGAAATAGAATCCGTACAGCGAGAGTGTGGACCAGAGATAGGCGCTTTTGAGTGGGGCCTGAGCGAGCTCATGACCATTGCCATCCTGGATGGCGTCGAAACGGTTGCCAATCCCAGATACCTCAGAAATCAACTGGTGGAACTCAAGTGGCTTGGCCAGGACGGCATGCAATCACGAAAATTGTCGGCGCTCATCGCTCCGCTCAGTTGGTCGGCGATGCCCAGAGGGTGTTGCCCAGTTGTTTTTGGTCGAGTTGAGGCATATCTACTTTTTGTTCTCAACGTTCTTCCGCAGTTCTTGCGCTGAAAGATGAACCAATTGCCCATTTTGAATGATGACAATGCCCGTATCGGTTTGTATAGCTGTTTGTCTGGCCAGAAGGGCGGCACGCTGCATAGCGGCAAGCGAAGCACGTAAATCGGGGTCTCGTGCGTTGGCGATATCGTCGTTTGGATTCATCGGTTTTCTCCCCATTCCAGCAGTACCGGTTCGGTGCCTGCATTATCGTATTTCGCCCAGGTGTTGACATAAAACTCAAATTCCCCCTGTTCTCCCCATGGCTAAAGCCTGATCATACCGCATAAGGCAGGAGGAGGAAGGGCGGATCGATCCCTTGGCAATGCTTCCGTCTCGAGTGTAGGATGGTGGTTCGCGGAGGTTCTCGGTCCAACCGGATAGAATCCATTGGTAACAATCTTACGAATCAGGGGAATGCCCATGTCGATGCCACGTCCTGACGGACGCAGAAATGATGAATTGAGACTGTTGAAAATGACCCCAGGGGTAAACCTGTATGCAGAGGGTTCCGTTCTTGTGGAAATGGGGCAGACCCGGGTCCTTTGCACGGTGAGCGTCGAGGAACGGGTTCCCCCATTTTTAAAAGATCAGGGGAAAGGCTGGGTCACCGCCGAATACGGAATGCTCCCGCGTGCAACCCATGAAAGAAATTCCCGGGAGGCCGCAAGAGGCAAGCAGACTGGTCGAACCCAGGAGATCCAGCGTCTTGTGGGAAGAAGCCTGCGTTCTGTAGTGATTCCCTCCCGGATTGGCCAGCGGACACTCACCGTGGACTGCGACGTTCTTCAGGCCGATGGTGGGACCAGGACCGCTTCGATCAATGGAGGTTTTGTCGCAATGTGTCTGGCCTTTTCCCAGCTTATGAAGGCAGGGCTCATAACCCAGTGGCCGGTATCCGATTACCTTGGAGCGGTTTCTGTGGGTGTCGTGGAGGGGGATCCCCGTCTCGACCTTTGCTATCTGGAAGACAGCGGTGCGGAGACGGATATGAATATCGTCATGACCGGCAAGGGAGCCTTTGTGGAAATTCAGGGAACGGCGGAAGAGAAGCCCTTTTCCAAAAAAGAGCTGGACAGCCTGCTGGCACTCGGGGAATCCGGTATCGCACAGATCATCAAGGCCCAGCAGGAGATATTCCGTTTTCCGGAGCCTCTGGCCAATGATACCCGGAATGCGTGATGTCAAATCGTCCCGTCATTACGGTTGCTACGGCCAATCTTCACAAACTGTCGGAGCTTGGGACTCTTTTCGGTCCGGAGTGGGCACTTTTACCCGCTCCGCCCGACACGAATTTTCCCCCTGAAAACGGAAACTCCTACCTTGAAAATGCGCTTATCAAGGCTCGCGCTGTTGCACCCCATCTGAACGGATGGATTTTGGGAGATGATTCCGGCCTTGAGGTCGATGCCCTTGGAGGGCTTCCGGGAATCATCTCCGCCCGTTTTTCAGGACCGGAGGCCACGTCGCTTGAAAACTGCCATGCACTCCTGAAAGAGCTCAAGGGTGTGGAGAACAGGTCGGCCCGATTCCGGTCGGTCCTTGTTCTTGTCGAAGGGGGGAGCGGGAAGCTTCTGGCAACATCGGAAGGAGTGATCGAAGGGCGAATGACGAAAGGTCTTCTCGGTGAGGGCGGATTCGGATATGACCCTCTCTTTATTCCGGAGAAGTATCAGGTTACTTTTGGGATTCTTCCTGCCTCGGTCAAAAATGCAATCTCCCACAGGGCAAGGGCGGTTATGGACATGATTCCAAAGCTCAAGTTGCTTCTGGGCGGTGTTTCTTGAGTCTCCGGGGGGCATTCGATGATGGTCCCGGAGTCTTTCTCTGGGTGAGTCTTCCTGGTCTGGACCTAAGCGCTGCCGACCGAATTTTCCTGGAAGATCTGAGGCCTTCCGGCGTCGTTCTGTTTTCGGAAAATATTGATTCTCCCTCTTCCCCCAACTCCCTTCAAAGGCTTCGGAGCCTGATCAGGGAGATCCGTGGAGTTCTGGCGCCTGCTCCGGTGATTCTGGCAATCGATCAGGAGGGTGGGAGGGTTGCGCGCCTCCATGAGGGTGTTCCCAGTCTTCCGCCCATGAGAGATCTTTCCCGGACAGGTGGAGTTCCGGGTCTTTTCAAGGCAGGCTATGAGTTGGGTCGGGCCCTTGCATCCCTTGATATCGACATGGATTTTGCTCCTGTTTTTGACGTTGACTCAAATCCGGATAACCCTGTGATCGGAGATCGTTCTTTTTCCTCCGATCCGGAGATGGCTTTTTGTTACGCCATGAGTTTTTCCCAAGGCCTTTCCCTGGGTGGAGTGATCCCTTGCGGAAAACACTTTCCAGGCCATGGAGATACCCATCTCGACTCTCATTTTGCCCTGCCTGTTGTATCCGCTCCCATGGATGTTCTTGAGAAACGGGAAATTCACCCTTTCAGTCGGGCCATCTCATGGGGCATACCGGCTTTGATGACCGCTCACGTTTTGTATCCGGAGATCGATCCGGACTGGCCTGCGACTTTATCTGTCGAGATTTCCGAAACACTTCTCAGAAAACGGCTGGGGTTTAAAGGGCTTCTCTTGAGCGATGATTTCAGGATGGCAGGTCTCAGGGATCATTTCCCGTTGAACGTATCGGTGGAGAGATCTCTTCTTGCGACTTGTGACGGTCTTTTGGGGATGAAAAGTGAAGATCTTGCAAGACAGATGATGGAGCAACTTGAGATTCTTTCAGTGGAGAAAAAGGTCTGGTTTGAAAAACGCAAGGCAGAGGCCGCAAACCGTCTGAATCAGATACTTTCCATGAGGGAAGCCTCAAAAAGCTGGTCGCTGTGAGCGGCGGGATTGCTTTTTTTGACTCCGGAATGGGTGGTCTTTCCGTTCTGAAGCATTTTCTCGAACGCTTTCCCGGTACTTCGGTGACCTATCTTGGTGATACGGCGCGTTTTCCTTACGGGACGAAATCGAGAGAGACCATTGTCCGATTTGCCAGGGAAGATGCCCGGTTTTTGGCAGAGATGAAGCCCGATCTGATTATTGCCGCCTGTTTTACAGTGTCGAGCCAGGCCTTTGTTGAGTTTTCCGAAGAGGTCAGGCCAATCCCGACACTTGGGGTTCTTGAGGCCGGTGCGAGGGTTGCGTCGGCACTGACCCGCTCAGGGTCGATCGGAGTTCTGGCAACGGAAGGGACGATCCGATCGAACGCGTATCCCCGGCTGATTTCCGGAATTGATCCGGCAATCAGGGTCTTTGCCCAGCCATGTCCGCTATTTGCACCGCTCGTTGAGGAGGGTTGGGTTTCCGGGGCGGTTGCCGAGGCTGTTTCAATGGAGTATCTGGCGCCTTTTCTGACGAAGTGGAAAAGTGTCGATACGGTGATTCTGGGGTGCACCCATTACCCGCCCCTTCTTCCTGTTCTCCAGAAGATTCTGCCGGATGTGACTTTTGTCGATCCGGGCTACGAACTTGCCCTCGAGATCTCGAATAGGAATCTTGTCAAAGATCATCCGGAACGACATTCTACAATGCGATTTTTTGTAACAGACGGAGTTGAGAGGTTTTTGCGGATCGGACAGAATCTGCTGAAACGCCCAATGGGTGATGTGGTTCTGGTGGATCCTGTTTCCGAGAAGCTTGCCGAGCACGGGGAAAGATCCTGACGTTCAGGACAGGCTCTGACCGATTCTTTTCAGGGACTTCCGGGTCGTACAGCTTTGAACGAATTGGTTGATGATCATCTTTGACAGATGGTCGCCCGAAAGCAGTCTTTCCGGATGCCACTGAACCGCGACCAGAAAGGGGTGTCTCCGGTCGATCACGCCTTCGACCATGCCATCGGATGTTTTTGCAAAGACCTCAAGACCGGATCCAAGCCGATCGATCCCCTGATGATGGAAGCTGTTGACCTGATACGTTCCATCCGGAAGCCATTTGATGGGTGACTGTGCTTTGAGATGAATGGTGTGTGGGGACTTGTGGTCCAGAAAGGATGTTTTTGCGGAAGGGATATCCTGGAGAAGTGATCCTCCCCTGTAGACATTCAACGCCTGCAATCCGCTACAGATTCCGAGACAGGGTGTGTTGTCGAGCTCTGATTTTTTGATCAGGGCCTGCTCAAAAAGAACCCGCTCGTTCACCATCCAGTCATTATTCTGGATTTCTTTCTCTTTTCCATAAAAAGACGGGGGAATATCCGGACCGGATCCTGAAATCAGAATCCCGTCGAGAAAGTCCCACTGCGAAAGGTCTTCTGCCGGGTCTTTTTCCAAAAACTGGAAGGGCAATATGACAACCAGTGCCCCGGCTTCCCGTACAGAGTCAACGTACGGGGCTTTAAGGAAATGCCGGGGATGGTTTTCATTGTGTTGAGGCTCATAGTCCGCCGTGATACCGATAATTGGCAGATCTGGCCTCAATTTCAGGGGTCTTTTCTGCTGAAAGACGATGACTGGTGCGATGATGGACCGGAAGAGCGGTATCCACCACCCGTGGTACGACGTCCACCGCCTCCATTTCTGGAAGAACGGTCAGATCCGCCGCCCGACCCATAGGAGGGTCTTCCTGATCCTGATCTCGGACCAGAAGAGGAGCCGGTTCTAGGACGATAGGATGTTGGATGCGGAACAGACAGCGGATGTCTGGGGATCGGTTCGCCTGTCATGCGCTCGATCGATCTCATCGTGTCCGTATCGGCAGGGTGATAGAAGGAAATGGCCTTTCCTGTGCGGCCTGCCCGTCCGGTCCGTCCGATCCTGTGTACATAGTCTTCGGCGGTCTGCGGGAGGTCATAGTTGATGACGTGGGTGATTCCCTCGATGTCGAGACCCCGTGCCGCCACATCCGTTGCGACCAGAATCTTGAGGTCACCTTTCCTGAACTTGGCAAGAACGCGATTCCGGACATGCTGTGACTTGTCTCCATGAAGAGCGTCGGTGGAGTATCCTTCTCCGCTTAGTGAAATCGAGAGCTCTTCTGCCCCGCGCTTGGTTCTGGTGAAAACAATTGTTTGTCCTATATGGTTCTTGACCGAGTCAAGAATCGTTTTGAGAATGCCCAGTTTCTGGGATCCATGGGAGACCGTGACAATTTCCTGCTCGATCTGCGGTGATGACGGTTCGCTGGAGTTCAACCGAACGATTGCGGCATCTCTCTGGAAGGCTCTCGCGAGTTCCTGGATCCTCGGGGGAAGCGTTGCCGAGAATAAAAGAGACTGTCGATCTTGGGGAAGACCGGCAACAATGGCCTGGATATCAGGAAAAAAGCCCATGTCGAGCATCCGGTCAGCTTCATCGATGATCACCATGGAGATATGGGCAAGGTTAATGTTTCCCCGGCGAAGGTGGTCAAGAAGGCGTCCCGGGGTCACAACTGCGATATCCCAGGGTTTTCTCAGCGACATTTCCTGACGTCTGAGGTCTGTTCCGCCGACGAGAAGGATCTGTCGTGAACGGGTATATTTGGAGTAGGACATGGCGGCAGAAAATGTCTGGTTCGCAAGCTCCCTTGTTGGGGAAAGAATGAGAACGCGAAAGCCCTGTTTTGCCGTTCTGGTCTGGAAGATCCGGTGAAGTGCCGGAAGGAGAAATCCGCCGGTTTTTCCGGTTCCGGTCCGGGCGATGCCGAGTATGTCCCGTCCTTCGATGATCAGTGGAATGGTAGCGGCCTGAATCGGGGTGGGAACAAAATGCTCGATATCATTTAAGGCTTTCAATATTTCGGGAGCCAGACCAAGATCGGCGAAAGTGACTTGATCGACAGGCTCATCGGCCTCAACATTTTTGACAGAAGACAATTTGGACTCAACGGATTGATTTTGGAACATGATACGAATACCTCCTGAGATTTTGGGCGCAGAAAACTCCTGACCCGGTTGGGGGGAAACCCCCTCCTGGCGAGTCGTTCAAGTCCAGAATGCTCTCCGTCGGACGGTGTACAGAGAGGGATTGACTCCATCCCTCTCAGCAACCCCCACGTTTGATGATTTGGGGAGTAGAATCTTCGGCCGAAAGGCTGAAAACAATTTGGGAGGGTCACGCAAAAAGACTTGAATAATCGACAAACCATAAGTGAAAACGCTGGGCACATGGGCCCAACAGAATGATCATAGCACCCAAATAGGCTTCTTGGCAAGGTTTATGCTTGCCTGTGCAAGGAGCAGATAATCTGTCCGGGTTGCTGGAGCAAAGGGGATCTCGCTTATCTCTTGAGCGAGATGGGGATACCCGTTCATATTGGCAAATATTGGGAAGGCGCTCTCTTCCCGTTTTCTGGTTTGTGAAAATCGTGCAGGACTGTTTTGGAGAAAAAAAGATATGGAAACCGCGATAGCGTTTTCATTGATGAGGAGACGTATCCTGATTTTTAGATCAGGATGCATCTCCCGACAAATGTTTTGTGACCGGGGATTACCCTCTGGCCGGAGTAATCCAGTGATGATCGTTGATGGATGTGAACTCTATCCGGTAGGTTTGTCCCGGAGATAGAAGAGGTTTCTGGCCTGGCAGGACGACTGTTGCCTTGGCTCCGACTCCGCCCTGGAAGCCGTAAGCTTTGGCAGGGAGGATTTTCTGGTAGGCATAGATATTTTTGAACTTCTCCTTTGTCAGCATCCTGAGATCGCGTCCGTTCCAGCGTTCGATTGTGTGGCCCCCCTGATCAAGAAGGCGTGCGTCAATGATGTGCATGGGGTCGGCTGGAGTTCCGGCATCCACATAAAGCCGGACGCTCACGGTGCCGTCGATTTTCAATGTGGCTTGAGAGAGACTGACATGATGTTTTGCCGCACTGACCGGGCCTCCGTGAAAGGGAGTGAAGACGGAGCCCCTGTAGTAGCTGTAGGTGGAGACTACGAACACGATGGTGAATCCGGTCAGGGCCAAGCCCAGGTTTTTGAAAGACTTCTCCGAAAGAGGGAGCGGCAATGCTCCCGATAGCCATTGGAACCACGGCCTGTCGGCCAATCGGGGATTTTTTGCCAGAAGGAGACGGTCGATGGAGTAGCTCCCGCTACCGGCAAGGAGGAGTGTCACCCCCATGGCGAAGCTTGATGCGGCGATCGTCCACTCGTCAATGCAGGTCGCTCCCTGCCAACCAAAAAGGAGCATGAGCACGAAGGCCAGAAGTGCGCTGGTCATGGCGGCGAACCGGGTAAGAAGTCCGGTCATCAGGAACACGCCGTCCAGAAGCTCAACTGCGCTGAAGATGACCAGTTGGGCGTAGAGAATGTTGAAGTGCTGCAACATGAAGGAAATGATGTGACCTGTACCCAGGAGGGCCCCAGGCATGGCCGTCTGGAATTTGTAGGCCATCCAGTGGCCGGCATGCGGGTTGAGCTTCTGGGGGGCGTAGATGAAACGTCTGGAACCTCCTCCCCAGTAAATCCAGCCTTGTACGAACCTGATCGCAAGCAGGGCTATTGCTGTGGCTGATCCAGCCCTCTGTTCCTCCTGGGCAGGGAAGGTGACGGCATGTGTGGAGGTGTTTGATGCTGGCGCTTTCTGGTTGGCCATGGCTTTTCCTTTCAAAGCAGGTGCAGTGAATGATCAGGGAAAAGGTCGAAGCGCGAAATGCACTCCTCCGGTTGGCTGACAGTAGACGTCTTGCTCTTGTTGGGTGCCGAGATCGGCACCATCGGCGACACTGGATTCGGGATAGCCTATCTATCCATAGGAAGGTGAAATCCTGCCGACCTCTTCGCGGCCGTTTAAACGGTTTAAGGAAAGTGATCAATTGAATTTTGCGCGCCGTGCTTTTTCGACGGTTCGATTGTTTTGTCAGAGATGATCCGTCCCGGGAAAATCTCAATATCATTAATGAAAACTATACTCAATCAGGTTGAAAGACTCAACTTCGGCTGAATAGGGGTATGACCTTCCAAGGGCCGGAGCTTGAGGAGATAGAAGATGATCAGGTATAATGAATGCCGAAAGAATCGGATTCGCCGAATCTAATGGAGATGACAGAATTCCTTCTGGCATCTTGAATCAATTTGAGAGCGTTTTCTGTTGTTTGAAAATAGCTGTTCGGGAAAGGAGCTATTGTGAAAAATCCTCTAGACAGTTTATGGGGAACGGTACTGGCAGGGTTTGCCCTGACGGGTGTTCTTTTCTTTGTTGTGCGGGCATTGGTAAACGCCTGATTGTTTTTCGACGGATATCCTGGATCATGAAAAAATCAACCCCCAGACTCCCGATCATACAATAATACCGCAGGACTGGCTATTCATGGCTGATCAATCATCGGCTGAATTCATTTAAAAGGAGATCTTATGGATCATGTAGCAACGGAACTGATCATGCGATGGGGACATTTCCTCGCAGGGATCATGTGGGTCGGTCTTTTGTATTACTTCAACTTTGTTCAGGTTCCCTTTCTGAAGGCCATCTCTCCCGAGGCCAAGGCCGAAGCGTTCAAGCATCTTGTCCCCCGCGCGTTGTTTTTCTTCCGTTGGGCCGCACTCCTGACCGTTCTTTTCGGACTTTCAATCCTTGGACAGAGAGGGATGCTGGGTGATGCATTTATGCTGCACAAGGGAGCGGCCGTTATTGGCATGGGTGCCTGGCTCGGAATCATCATGATGCTGAACGTATGGGGGATCATCTGGCCCAATCAGAAGAGGGTCATAGGTCTTGTTCCAGCCCAGCCTGAAGAGAAGGCCAAAGCGGCAAGAAAGGCTTTTCTGGCATCAAGGGTCAATACGATGCTGTCTATCCCGATGCTTTTTTTCATGGGTGCATCAAGCCATGGAGCCGCATTGTTTCATTGATAGGGATCTGATTGTGTTATTAAAAGGCCTGTCCGGTTTGAGGACAGGCCTTTTTTGTTTCAGGGCAACGGAGGCTCATTTTGGCTGAGCTTCTCTATATCTGTGAAATCGAGTATTTAAGGACAAACCCGAAGGCCAAAAGACCTATGATGGCTTTCATGATCAGGACAAGAATCTTCATGCGGTGATGGCTGTCGCTCATTCTTTCGTAATCTTCTCCGAAACCGTGAGCTCTCCGAGGCCTGAGAGCGGACTGGAGGTTGGCTTGAATGTGTAGATGATGGGAACGGCTGTCGGTATATTCAGCTCAAGCACCTTTTCCTCGTTCAGGTGATCAAGGACCATGACGATGGAGCGGAGGCTGTTTCCATGGGCGACGACAAGAATATTTTCCCCTCTTTTGAGACAGGGGATGATTTCTTTGTCGACGTAGGGGAGAACCCGCTCCAGAGTCATTTTTAAACTTTCTCCGCCGGGAGGAGGGACATCAAAGCTTCTTCTCCAGATGTGAACCTGTTCTTTTCCATATTTTTTTGCGGTTTCATCCTTGTCGAGCCCCTGAAGATCTCCATAGTGACGCTCATTTAAGGCCTCATTTTTGATGACCGGCAACTCTATGTTTCCGGTGGTTTCCAGAATGATCTGAAGCGTTCTCTGTGCCCGCTTCAAATCAGAGGTAAATGCCCGGGAAAAAGTGATCCCCCTGAGATGGTTACCTGCTCTTTTCGCCTCTTCCTCTCCAAGCTTTGTAATGTCGACATCGACCCAGCCAGTGAAGCGGTTTTCAAGATTCCACTGACTTTGCCCGTGGCGTACAAGTGCCAGACATCCTGGGGTGATTTCCTTGGACATGCTCTCAAACTCCTGTAAAAGTGGATGTTTTGTCTTATGCGCCCCCCATTTGGGGTGACGACATTGAATTGATCATGCTATGGTAGC
>DAHWBS010000089.1 GCA_027323445.1 Leptospirillum sp. | reverse complement strand
ATCACTCCGGAATCCACCCTTGTCACCGTTTGCGTCGATCTGTCCAAGAACACGTTCCATGTGGTGGGTCTTGATGCCGAAGGGAAGAAGATCCTGCGGCGGAAATTCCATCGGGAAGGCTTCCGGGACTGGCTGGCTCGCCCGGAGCTTCCCCGTGTCATCGTGGCGATGGAAGCCTGCGGCGGAGCCCAGTGGTGGGGGCAGGTTTGCCAGTCTCTGGGGCATACGCCGATGCTGATTCCTCCGCATCACGTCAAGCCCTTTGCCACCTCCCAGAAGAATGATTTCAATGATGCGGAGGCTATTGGGGAAGCTTCTCTTCGCCCTCGCACCACAAGGGTTCCCGTCAAGACGCCCGAGCAGCAGGATCTGGCGATGCTGATCTCCGCCCGGCAGGGGCTGATCAACGACCGGACGGCTCTGGTAAACCGGACCCGGGCGTTTCTTCTGGAAAGAGGCTTCGTCCTTCCCCTGGGGATTGCGGCTCTCCAAAACCGGCTTCCAGAGCTTCTGGACGACGGAGCAAACAGCCTGACGCTGGTCACTCGCACGCTGATCCGGGAGCTTCAGGCCCAGATCCGGTCTCAGACGGAAAAGATCGGGGAGATCGATGCGATGATGAAAATGCTTGTCCGTAGCAACGAGACGGGTCGGCGTCTTCAGACAGTTCCAGGAGTGGGGCCCTTGATTGCAGCCGCCCTGATCTCCGTCATCGGGGATCCGAAACGCTTCGGGAGTGGGCGGGATATGGCGGCCTTTTTAGGCCTTGTTCCAAGTCAGCATACATCGGGAGACAAGGTGCGTCTGGGAAGGGTCACTAAACGGGGGGACAGCGGGTTGCGAAGTCTTTTGGTGCAGGGAGCACAGGCTGCGCTTCGAGCGGCGGAGCTGAGTGGATCCGGAAAAATGAAGGACGGCAAGCTCCGAACATGGCTTCTGGATCTACTGAAGCGCAAGGATACCCGCAACAAGGCGGTCGTGGCCCTGGCCAACAAGATGGCGCGCATGGCCTGGGCGATCTGGAAAAACGACACGGTGTACACGGCGGCCGCATGAGCAGCTCAAAGGTGAAAAACCGGCATGAACGCTCTCTTGCGTCACCACGGAGACCCTGATGAAGACATAACAGATCGGCAAGGCAAGAAAAACAAGTGAGTTTCCCTCCCGTAGTACGGTTGCAAAGGACCTGACGATGGCCGGAACGGACACCTCCTGCCGAGAGCCCTGAAAGCGAATGGCCCAAAACATCGAGGCCGCACTCATATTGATGACTTCTGGTGCACGGCAGGCGCGAATCATCCATCGTGGCTACGGAATGCGTTCCGATAAGCCGAATATATTGGGGCGACCGATTCCTCCTTGTAGAGAATCGAGTCTCTAAAGAGGTCAGCGCAGTGAATCTTTCGACGCGTTCAACCGGGAAGAAAACACAAAAAGACAGACCCTCGTCAAAAGGGGATTCAGGGGAGAGTTTTGTCCTGATCCCAAAAAGAGGGAGCCGGAATTCTGCCCCAGGAGGAAAGTTCAGCGAGAGTTCTTGAGGGGAACAGGCTTTCGAAGCCGTGCGCATTATCGAATACGCTGACAGTCAAAGAGAGAAAACCTCTTGACTTTCTGCCCGGACCATATATTCCCCTTCTTCGACCACAGGCCGAGAGAGGGTCAAGCGGACGATTTTGTTTTTCTTCTTCCCGCTTTTTCAGTTGTTCCTTGAGCTTCCACATAGCGACGGACCGTTTCCAGTGTTGCTCCGCCCACACTCCCCACATAGTAGGCCCGATGCCAGAAATACGGTTCCCGGTAGAACGGCTTGAGATGCTCCGAAAATCGGTTGCGAACACGCCTGGAAGAGGCCGTTTTCAGATTGTTGATCAGGGTGGAGATGTTGAGGGCCGGGTGGATCTCCGCCAGAAGATGCACATGATCCGCTTCCCCTCCGAATTCCAGCAAGGTGCATCGCCATTCCGCCAGAATCTCGCCGAAGGCGCCCTGCAAATATTCCAGAAGATCCGGAGCGAGCGTCTTGCGCCGATACTTTGTCACAAAGACAATGTGCAGCTTAAGAGAATAGACGGCATTGGAACTGGACTTGTTTGGTTGAGTTTCCATGTAAGTAAAGGTATCATGCTCCCATGCAGACCGGCAAGCGCCTTCGCGCCTATCCCACTCC
>DAHWBS010000088.1 GCA_027323445.1 Leptospirillum sp. | reverse complement strand
CATGGCGGGCAGGAAACGACGATTACCTCGTTTCATACAACCCTTCTGCACCATGGAATGCTGATTGCGGGTGTTCCATACACCTGTCCGGAACTTTCTGGAGCCTCCGAAGTCACAGGAGGCTCGCCTTATGGGGCCGGAACAATTGCCGGTGATGACGGCTCAAGACGACCAAGCTTGCGAGAAAGGGCGATTGCCCGATTTCAGGGGAGTCATGTCGCTTCGATTGCCGTTCGTCTTTTTGGATAGCACCTTGAGCAGTCCGGGTATTTGCCCATACAATGAAATAACAAGGAGGATTGAAAAATGAAACCAGTTCCCAGAGAGGTTATGCCATATGCAGGAAATTCCGTGAGAATCCTTTGGCAGGATGAACACGAAAGCATCTATACGAATGTGTATTTGAGGGAAAGCTGCCAGTGTGCCGAATGCATCCATGAATGGACGGGCGAGAAGCTTATTGCGCCGGGGAAGATCTCCCCTGATGTCAAGCCTGTATCGGTCACGTCAGTGGGAAACTATGCTGTTTCGATCCACTTCAGCGATGGACATCAGACCGGGGTTTACTCTTTTGACCTTCTCCGGAAGATCTGCCCCTGTCCTCTCTGTCAGGCAGCCTGATCGGGATCAGGCTGTTCCGGAGAGTTTTCTGATCACGGATTTGAAGGATGTGAAGATGGATTCCTGTCGTTTGACTGCAATATCAATGAGTCGCTTCAGGATCGATCCTCTCATTGAGTCCTTCATTTTTTGAATTTGTTCCTCTATCATCTTGCCGAATTGCTGGATCTCCCCCATTCTTCCATTTAAGGCGGTCATGTTTTCGGTCACGGTCTGAAGTTCGAGTCGAATGGAACCGATTGTCCGGTCAATTTCCTCAACAGATTTTCGTGTCCTGTCGGAAAGCTTCTTGATTTCTTCGGCGACTACGGCAAATCCCCGTCCGGCTTCTTTTGCGTGGGCGGCCTCAATGGCGGCATTAATGGACAAGAGGTTGACCTGAGTGGAGATTTCCTTGATCTCTCTTCCAATCCCCGAGATATTCCCTAATACATTCCGGAATTTATGGAGATTTTCCAAAACCTCTTTTCCTTCGGAGACGATTTCTTCCGTGTCGACTTTTTCCTGATAGTCTTCGAGGACAGAGGCAAGCGCCGAAACATTGGCATCATTCAGGCTTTTGACCTCTTCAAGCTGGATGATATAGTTTCGCAGGAAGGCCATGTTTGTCATGGATTCTCCCAGAGAGCTGATTACAGAGTCGGCATTCTCCGGAGAAAGATTGAGTGATCTGTCAGCATTTCGCGCAACCATTTTTTCCCCTCAGAGGTTCATTACGTCAAATCCGCACCGGATTCCGGAGATCCAGTCAAAAAACTTTCCAACCATTTCTTCCTTGAATATCGATCCGTGCTGGGGTGCAATCATTTTGACCGGTAGCTTTCGGGCTTTCTGAAGCCAGACAGCGATCGCTTTGCTTGTCCCGATATATCTTGAGTGAAATCCTTCCATATAGGTGACATGTTTTTCAAAGTTTTCCACAAATAACGGTGTTTGACCTTTTGGATAGACAGCGGCTCCGAGATCACCGGTAAACAGGATTCCGGATTCATGGTCGAAAAGGTGAAAGTTCCCTGGCGAGTGGAGAAAATGGGCGGGAACAAACTCCACCGTCCTTCCGGAGGCCAGTGTGAATGTGCCTCCGGCATCGATAATTCCCTTGAAACGTGTCAGGTCGTTGACTCCAAAATGGATCAGGAAGCGGACCCACAATTCGGAGACGTGAACGAGCGCGGGGGTCATTTCAAGCCAGGAAGCAAGACCTCCACCAACATCGGGATCCTGGTGGCAAAGGAAAATATCCTTGATGTCTGCGGGGTCGAGGATCTGGGAGATATTCACCAGAACCCGTGCAAAGACGCCAAACCCGCCCGGATCGATCAGGAGCCCTTTTCCTCCATCGATAATCAGGTACTGATTGGACTGAACCCCTTCCTCAAGGCCGGATTCATCTTTTCCTAGCCACATGAATTTGTGATTTGCCGATTGATAAAGGGTTTCAAAGGCCATGACTCTATCTCCATTCCAGTTAGATCAAGTAAAGCTGGCAAGGTGAAAACGATTCTCTTTTCGTCCGGATAATGGCTGATCAATAAAACTATGTCAACGGATGGAATGTTTTTATCTATGAGTGAAGGCTGTTGTCTGACGCTCCTTCCCTAATGGTTTTATCGGTTGAAACGGATGCGGATATTACGAAGGTGTTTCGTGTTTATCGATTGCCCCCATTCATTTGACCTCTTCGGAGGGGGAGGGGGAACTTTCCGGAGTCGAGCTCGGACAAACCGGCGTAGATCGTTGTTCGAGAAAGACCCACCGCACGGGACTCGGTGCTGACACCTCCGTGTCCC
>DAHWBS010000087.1 GCA_027323445.1 Leptospirillum sp. | reverse complement strand
GTAGCAGGGAGGAAAAGAGTTCCATGCCGTTCATCCATCTCTGAAAGAAGGGCCACATCGCCAGGACCAAAAACCCTCTTGAATCCTCGCCGGGGTGACTGATATCCCAGTGTTACGTCCCCGTTTCCTGAAACTTCCGGACAAGCCGGGTCACCTGCTGGCGGGACAAGTCGGTCATCCGTTCGAGATACCGAAGGACCACGCCCTTCTCCTTCCGCCCAAGCTTTTCATATCCAAACCGTGTCAGGGTGCGCTGGACCAACGGATATCGTTCGTCCTTGACCACACGGAACAGGCATCGCTCTCCCTTCAGAAACTCTTCTACTTGCGTCAGCGTTTAAAGCTTCGCGTCGTCCATATTGATCACCATGCCGTCCATTATGAACGATTCGACCGCTTTCAGACTCATACCATATTGGATGAGGCTTCCGTTAGACACAATCCAATCGTGCGTGATACATTAAGCAATGATATTATCCATCTAAAAAGAGCTTCCCGACCAAAAGGACCCAAATAGCGGAAGTGGTCTCAGTGTGGGGCGTGGATCTTTGTGGGCCATGAGATCCCAAAGAAAGCCCCATCTGGAAAAAAGCGATCTTCTTTGTCACAGGATCTTTAACACAGGATCGGCACCAGAAATCAACCGGCCCCCTGGGTGCATGAAACCATCTATCCGGAGAAAACTCATCCAATGGAAAAAGGCGTAATCAAGGAAAAAGAACAGACCCCAACCGAGCATTACACAGAAGGACTCATTCCTGACCGCGATCCGCTGATCAGGGAAATCGGCATTCTGACCGGCCAGCACGGAAGGCCCTTTCTTGGTCCGCAGGGCGGAATGACGCTGGCAACCCTTGCCTACATGAACAAAGTCAAGAGAGTCTACGAATGGACCGGAGCCTACGGCTATTCCACCCTCTGGCTTGCGAAGATTCTTCCGAACGACTGCCAGTACATGATTGGCACCATCGCCGACGAAAACCAGCGTCTGATCGCCAACTATCTCAAAAGGGCCGGTCTTCAGAGCCGGGTCAGCATCAAGATCACCGACGGTGCCAGGCAATTTGGCGAGACAGAAGGCCAGTTCGACCTGCTGGTTCTCGATCTTCAGCAGGAACGGAGCAAAATAGCGGCATGGCTCGATGTGATCCCCGACAAGATTGCCGAAGGCGGACTGGTTGTCTCGCTCGGAAATCTTCCGGCGGGAGTCGGATCCGAACAGACAAAAAATATGCTGACATCATCGGTCGAAACCTATAATCACCGGATGTTTGCCGATCCGAGGTTTTTGTCCTCGATGCTTCCCATCTGTGATGGAACAATGATCTCCTACCGTATCCCAAGGGGATAAAGGACTCAATCGCTATGAGCAAAGAGTCCGACGACTCCGTAAACACGTCTCTCCCGAAGCTTGTGATCGCCTCGGGAGAGGCCAGTTTTGATCTCTTCTACCGGACACGTTTTCTCACTCCCGATCCGGTCATCTATATCGAAACCCCCACCACCCGGTCGCTTCTGCTCTCCGATCTTGAAGTCGATCGCGGAAAAAAACAGTCCACCGTCGATGAGGTCATTCCGACCAGAACCTTCGAGGAAAGACTCAAGGCCAATGGCAAGAGGGCCAGTCTGCCGGCCATCGCCGCACTTTTTCTGAAAGATCGCTCTTTCGACCGGGTTCTCGTTCCATTTGACCTCGCTTCAGGCTATTCAAGGGCCCTCGAATCCGAAGGGATCGAAATCGTCGTATCCGACGGAGAACTCTATCCTGAAAGAGCCCTCAAAAAACCGGACGAGATCCACTGGATCAGGCACACCCAGGTCGGGGTCGAAGAATCCCTTGAAATCGCACTGGAACTCTTGAGAAAAGCTGAAATCCGGGACGGGTTCATCTGGGTCGACTGGGATACCCCTGACATCGGAACGGGTCAAGAAGTTGATCAACGTGACCTTGATGGAGCGCGACTGCGTGGCCCAGCATACCATCGTTGCCGGAGGAGAACAGGCCTGCGATCCCCATATGGAAGGAACAGGCCCTCTTCCGGCCCATCTTCCCATCGTTTTCGATATTTTCCCCAACCATGAAGAAACCCGCTACTACTCCGACATGACCCGGACCTTTTTCAAGGGCCAGGTCTCACCGGAACTCAAACGAAACTACCAGGCCGTCCTCGATGCCCAGAACAAGGCCATCGACCTTGCCGGACCGGGGGTCGACTCAAAGCTGCTGCACGAAGCGGTCGTAGCCCATTTTTCGTCCATGGGCTACGTTACCGGCATCCGCCAGGACGGAAGGATGGAGGGGTTCTTCCATGGAACGGGCCACGGTGTGGGTCTTGAAATTCATGAAGCGCCAAGGGTTGGCCGCTCCGGCGAGCTTCTTGCGCCAGGCCACATCATCACCGTCGAGCCGGGACTCTATTATCCCGGGACCGGAGGAATCCGGATCGAGGACATGCTTGCCAT
>DAHWBS010000086.1 GCA_027323445.1 Leptospirillum sp. | reverse complement strand
GGCAGGCGAAGGAAGTCCTGAACGATGCCGCGCTCGCCCTGGAGCGGACGACCATCCAGGCGCCGGCGGACGGGATCGTGACCAATTTCCAGCTGACCGAAGGGACGTATGCCCGGCCGGGAACACCGGTCGCCAGCGGCTTTTGAAAGCAGTCCGGAAGGGACAGGGGATCCCTCTCTCCAAGATCAATGATCAAGATGTCCAGAGACGATTTCTCACGAGCGGACATTGTCCATTCAGACGAGTTCTTTCCCCGGACCAGAACAATGACGGGAGGAGACAGGAACTCTCCCAAAGCCATGATCATCGAGGCATAGCCCATGGGTTGTTCCAGCATCGGCTTTGCGTAAAGGGCAAGCGTTTTGCCGACCTTGTCAATCCAGTCCATTCGCCCGCAAATATGGGCAAGCCGGTTGAGCGCCCGACAGGCCACCGCCGCCCCGGAAGGAATGGCCGCATCATGGCCGGATTTAGGGCGATGGATCAGCTGTTCGTGGTCATGGCTTGTGAAGTGGAACCCGCCGGCCACATCATCCCAAAACCTCGAGACAAGGACATCCCCGAGCGAAAGAGCCCAGGCAAAGTCCGACGGCCGGTAAAGCGTCGCCATGGACTCAATCAGCGCATCCAGAACATAGGCATAGTCGTCAAGATATGCGTTCAGCCGGCTTTCACCCTTTGTCCGCACAGCCAGAAGGTGGTCTCCGGTCCAGAGTGTTTCCCTGAGGATGTCCAGAACCTTCTGACCCTCCAGGATCCAGTCCGGACGATCAAGGATCCTTCCCGAACGAAGCAGTCCCCGGGCCAGAAGTCCGTTCCAGCCGGTCAGGACCTTGTCATCCTTTCCGGGAGGGACTCGCATTGTCCGAACGGACAGAAGCTTTCCTTTTGCCGAAGACAACAATTCTTCAAACTTCTCCTGCGTCAGGGAAAGCCGTGAGGCGGCTTCCGCGGCAGGAATCTCGACCCTGAAATGCCAGAACTCATGTTCGAAGTTCGGCGTTCCCAAAAGACCATAATAGAGCGATATCACCTGATACTCCTCAGGAGTCAGGATCTTCGCAACCTCTTCGCGAGTCCAGACATAGTACTTGCCTTCCTCGCCTTCAGAGTCGGCATCGAGCGCCGCATGAAACGCCCCGGAGGAATCCCTCATCTCCCGGAAAAGCCAGGTGACAATTCCTTCGCAGACCGCAGACAGACTGGCATCTCCGGCAAGATGCGCTCCTTCGGCGTAAACGCAAAGAAG
Organism: Leptospirillum sp.; assembly: GCA_027323445.1. GTDB lineage: Bacteria > Nitrospirota > Leptospirillia > Leptospirillales > Leptospirillaceae > Leptospirillum. Next base: position 1,231 of record DAHWBS010000086.1, on the reverse strand, counting down.
AAGCGCATTGTCGTAAAGCATCTTTTCAAAATGGGGGATCGTCCAGGTCCCATCCACGCTGTACCTGGAAAAACCTCCACCGATCTGGTCGTAAATGCCCCCCGAAGCCATCCTCTCAAGGGTGTGTCTTGCCATCCACAGATCAAAGACTTCGCCTTCGATCTCATACTCCCGAAGACAGGCGGAAATATCCATTGGATGAGGGAACTTCGGTGCAGGGGTAAAACCACCGTCATCCGAGTCGAATCGGGCACGAAGACTGTCCCTGAGTCGGGAGCGGGGCTCGATCGTCAGGGAGGCAGGGTCGGGATTTCCGCCTTCGCCAAGACCATCCGACTGGGACAGAAGCTCCGTCACCGGATGTTTTGTCCCGGAAAGAGCCTCCCTGTTTTCTTCGTAGAACTGACGGATCTGGTGCAAAACCGAAACAAAACCCGGAAGACCGAAGCGCGGGCTTTTGGGGAAATAGGTTCCCCCTGCAAAAGGAACCTGATCGGGAGTTAAAAACATCGTGAGGGGCCAACCACCGTTTCTTCTGGTAATAACGGTGTGGGCCATCTGGTAGATATGGTCGAGATCCGGTCGCTCTTCCCTGTCGACCTTGATGTTGACGAAAGACTCATTCATGACCGCTGCCGTCTCGGGATCCTCGAAGGATTCATGGGCCATGACGTGACACCAGTGACAGGCGGAGTACCCGATCGAAAGAAGAATCGGCCGGCCAGTTTCACGGGCCAGAGAGAGGGCTTCGGGGCCCCATGGGTACCAGTTCACAGGGTTTTCAGCATGCTGGAGAAGATAAGGACTCGTTTCCCGACTCAAGAGATTGGACATCAAGATCCTTTCAAGGGAACAAATGCCCTTTTTACGATACAAGCCATAGAAATCTTTTCAATATGTTATTTAAAAACCGTTTGACTTGTCTTTAGTAGCCATTCGAGGAAAATCTCGATTCGAAACCCGACTCGACTTAAAATGAGATCCCCTTATTCTAACGGGGATGTGAACGATCATCAAATTCCATATTCGTCCACGTTTATACTAGATCTTTTCTGACAATCAGAGGATCCAAATCATTGGAGATGGGTCAAAGGGTTCCGTCTTTAAGACGCAGACCATCGTGGAGGATCTTCAGGAAGGGAGGGGAAAGGAAAGGCAGAGTGTCCGGGGGGTGATATCCCCCCCGGACACAAGCGCCACGCTAATTGAAGCCATATCTTCGGATAAAGAG
>DAHWBS010000085.1 GCA_027323445.1 Leptospirillum sp. | reverse complement strand
CGGGAAGTGCTTTTTTAGCCCGGTGCATTTTCAATGGATTTTTCCGGCAATCTGTTGTCCCGTCCATCATTGGAATCTGTTTCTTGATCCGGTGAAGGCCGTTTTTTAAGAGAAATCAGGATGACACCGGCAAAAACCATTACTGAACCCAATGCTTCCTGAGCGGACACCCTTTCCCCCAGAAAAATCATCGCCAGAAAAAGTGTCGCCACAGGACCCAGAAAAGACAAAATGGCTGCCCGGCTCGCCCCGATATAGGCAATCCCCAGCGACATCAGGAAGGTTGGAACAGCGGTCGAAAAAATCCCCATGAGAATTCCGAGTTCAAGGACTTTTCCATTGATCTTGTCGAGATGGAGGGATCCAATGGCAACCGACTGGATCATTATGGCCAAAGTTGCCGTAATCATGACCACCGATGTCAGCCAGAGAGGGTTGACCCTTTTTACAAGATCTTCGACGCCCAGAAGGTAGAGCGCATAAAAAAAGCCGCTTCCCAGAACGAGAAGAATGCCCGTGAGGCTTCCATGAGCAACTCCCGTCGTTCCATGGGTCACGACCACGATCCCCCCATAGGCCAGGCCGCTGGCAGAAATCTCCCGGGATCCGGCCCTGCGTTTTAAAAAGGCCCAGGCCAGAAAAATGACAAAGGTCGGGTACAGGAACAATATAAGGCGTTCTTCTCCTGCACTGATCAGGGCAAGCCCGTCAAAATCGAGAACGCTTGAGATATCAAAACCAAGGAGTCCCAGCAGGATGATCCAGAAAAAGTCCCGGCTCCAGATGGCCGGTTTTTTTTCTGGAGTTTTTCGTGCAAACCAGAAAATGCCAAAAAGATAGACAGGGAGAGCCGAAAACATTCTGAGGGTGAGAAGGGTGTCCGGTCCGACACCTTCCCTGTAGGCAAGTTTTGCCAAAATGCCTTTCATGGCAAAACAGATTGCCGATATGACAACAAATACAATGCCAAGATGTTGTTTTCTCAAGATGGGCAAGGAGTTCGGAGTAGATTCGGTTTGCGCCATTCATATCCTTTTGGTGGCGATGTGATGGGGATTTGCGCCAGATGTTCCGGCAGGTTCTAAAACCCCCTGTTTCAGGGTAACATGGCGGCTTGTTCTGGTAAAATAATCAAGATGCTGTGTTTCTTCTTGTGTCTGGCTGGACGTCTGTCCGGGAACACGGGTTGTTTGCGGACGCCCGGGTCAATAATGAAGGATGATCGATGCGGATACTGGTATTGGGGGCAGGGGGAGTCGGCGGTTATCTCGGGGCCAGACTTCATGAAGCAGGGGGAGATGTCACCTTTCTGCTCCGAAGGGAGCGAAAAGCCCTTCTCATGGAGCGTGGGCTCAAGGTGACAAGTCCGACTGGAGATGTTCATATTCACCCAAGGCTTATGACACCGGATGATTTAAGAGACCGTTTCGACATCGTTCTCCTTTCCTCAAAGGCTTACGATCTCGATTCGGCGATAGATGCCATCGCTCCGGCCATGGGGGAGGAGAGTCTTGTCATTCCGTTTCTGAACGGTTTTTCCCATCTTGACCGGCTGGACTCCTGTTTCGGACAACGGCGCGTTGGAGGCGGAGTCGCCCAGATTGCCGTCACGATGTCTCCCGAAGGGGATATTGTTCATCTGAACAGGTCCCACCTCTTTACTGCCGGATGGCGGACTCCGGAACAGGCCAGTACGATTCTGGAACTGGGAGATCTTTTTCAATCGGCCAGGCTGGAGTCAAGAATCTCTGAACACATCGAGCAGGAGATGTGGGAAAAATTTGTTTTCATCTCCACGCTGGCGGGAGCTACCTGCATGATGCGGGCGGATACCGGAACGATCCTGGAAACTGACGGCGGGGAAGGATTGATTCTGGGGATTCTGGCCGAATGCGAAAGAACGGCGGCTGCCAATGGCCATGGGGTACCGGCCGACAAACTCGCCGCTTACCGTGGCCAGCTGTTGAAAAAAAACTCCCGGGCGACATCTTCCATGCTCAGGGATATTGAACAGAATAAACCAACAGAAGGGGCGCACATCATCGGGGATATGCTGAAAAGAGGACGCCTCCTGGGACTTTCCCTGCCTTTTCTGGAGATGGCCCATTGTCATCTCCAGTCTTATGAGCGAATGAGAGTTCGTGAATAAAGAGGGCTTCTGTTTGGGAGTCTGAAAACACGCCATAAAGCCCTTCCAGTACCTGTTTTTCCCGGTTCAGAAGCGGGCTATGGCGGATTTTCGGGCACTCGGAAGAAGGCCGGATGATGCGTTCTCTTCTTTTAGAAGATCGAAAACAACCCTGCTCTTCGGGTCACCGGGGGCATGTTTTTTGGGCGAGATCATAATGTTCTTGAGTCCTTCCGTTTTTTATCATGTTTTATCACCCACTATGGTTTTATCGAAAGAACCGATGGAAGGATCCGATCGTTTCAAGGCTTCATTGACATCCGGGTCCGGAACGATCCATTGGGTGATGATCTCTTCCTTGAGCGCTTTCGTACTTTTCCCGCTTCCCTTCGGAGTGCGTTCCCATCCGGATGTC
>DAHWBS010000084.1 GCA_027323445.1 Leptospirillum sp. | reverse complement strand
GAGCCTTTGAATACAGCAGAAGACTTTGGTGCTCCGGACAAGACTTGACTGGAGCACCAAAGGCCTTTTCACACCTGAATGATCCTCCCTTTCAATCAATATGGACCATTGGCACCCTCCACTCCTTCTCTCTTTCCTCGCCGCGAAAGCGGAGCGGAAGAGGTGTACCCTCCCGGATTCAGGAAACAGGGGGCATCGGAGTCCCTCTTCTTGAGCAACACAGAGACCGGATCATCACACGCGGAGCGCTGAGGATGCAGCTTGCCGCAGATGAGAGAAATCTCGAAACAAAAAATTCTACTTTAAATAAGGGGGGACTAACTTCAGGATGCGATTTTTTCGAAAAGGACTTGATCCAGTTGCCGATGGATCAAAACAAAACAGGCAGGGTTAATCTGAAAAACTCCGTGAAAAACTAAAGATCGCGAGTGGTTCTTGCAAGACGGGCAAGGGCGGCCTGCGCCGCTTTTTGCTCAGCTTCCTTTTTGGATCTTCCGCTTCCTTCCCCGTAGGACCTGCCACGAATCAGGACCTGGACATCAAATTCCTTTTGATGGTCGGGCCCCCGCTGGGCGACGATTTCGTATTGCGGAAGAATCTCAAGCTCCCGCTGGCAGTACTCCTGAAGATCGGTCTTGTAATCGAGTATGGATGCAACAGAGACTGTCGTCTCCACTGCCTTTTTAAAATGCGTCAGGATAAACGCCCGTGCCGCTTCAATGCCTCCATCAAGATAGATCGCCGCAATAACAGCCTCAAGAGCATCGGCAAGAATCGAGCTTTTCTCCCGCCCCTGGGTCAGTTCTTCCCCTTTTCCGACGCGCAGATAGGATCCGATGTCCATGGTACGAGAGATCTCAGCCAGGGATGGCTCCGAAACAATGCGCCCCTTGAACTTTGAAAGGGTTCCCTCAGGATAATCGGGATGAGTGGACATCAGATGTTCTGCGATGACCAGCCCAAGAACCGTATCTCCTAAAAACTCGAGACGTTCGTTATTGGACTGACGCCCCTGCCGAGGGTCAACCATGAAGGACTTGTGAGTGAGCGCATCCTGCAAAAGATCTATCTTCTGGAAGCGATAATTGAGGGCAGACTCAAGCTCATTGAGACTTCTCTGGGTTGAGTATCGGGGAGTCAAAGGCTTTACCCTTCCGGAGAGGTGACCTCCTATGAATCGACACTGCCAAAAACCAGAGCCGCATTTGTCCCGCCAAAACCAAAGGAGTTTTTCAACGCATAACGAACTGGCATCTGTCTGGCTTCATTGGCAACATAATCCAGATCGCAATCCGGATCCTGGTTCACAAGGTTGATCGTTGGCGGAACAACTTTTTCATTGATTGCCATCAGGCAAAAAATGCTTTCGATACCGCCTGCACCGCCCAAAAGATGGCCGGTCATCGATTTTGTGGCACTCACTGCCATCTTCTTGCTGTGCTCTCCAAAAACCTTCTTGATAGCGAAGGTTTCAAGCTTGTCCGCAAACGTCGATGTCGCATGGGCATTAATATGGGTCACCCGATCTTTGGATATTCCCGCCATGTCGAGGGCCATCTCCATACACCGCACAGCTCCATTGGCATCATCCGGAGGAGCCGTAATATGGTAGGCATCCCCGGTGAGGCCGTAACCCAGAATTTCGCCATAGATCCGGGCACCCCGTTTTCGGGCATGCTCAAACTCCTCAAGAACCACGACACCGGCACCTTCGGACAGGACAAATCCGTCCCTGTCCCTGTCAAAAGGCCTGGATGCGGTGGAAGGGTCATCATTGCGGGTGGAAAGCGCCTTGGAAGAGGCAAACCCTGCAATCGTCAGATCGCATATGGCCGACTCGGTACCACCTGCCAGCATGACATCGGCATCGCCCCTGCGAATAATATGCATCGCATCGCCAATACAATGGGTTCCGGTTGCACAAGCGCTGACCGCGCAGGAGTTTGGACCTGCAAGGTTTAAATGAATACCGATCTGGCCCGAAGCCAGATTGATGATGACCATGGGAATAAAAAACGGAGAAACTTTTCTGGGACCACCTTCAAGAAGAGCCGAGTGATAATGTTCGATTCCTGAAAGACCGCCGATACCGGAACCGACATAGACTCCCATTCGATACCGATTCTGGTCCGTCACAACAAGACCGGAGTCAGCAAAGGCCATCTTTGCCGCTGCAAGGGCATAGAGGATGAAGAGATCCATCTTTTTAACTTCTTTTCGATCGGTCCAGTCTGATGGTTCAAAGCCCCGGACCTCTCCCGCGAAGGTTACCGGAAATCCGGCACTGTCAAATCGGGTGATCGGACCGATCCCCGAGCGCCCGGCCAAAAGGTTTTGCCATGTCTGGGAAACAGAATTGCCAAGAGGAGACAGCATTCCCATCCCGGTGACAACGACCCGCCGGTGCCCGGAGCCTGACATCATACCCGCTCGCTGATATAGTCGACTGCACTCTGGACGGTTGCAATCTTCTCGGCATCCTCATCAGGAATTTCAATCCCGAATTCTTCCTCAAGAGCCATGACCAGCTCAACGGTATCGAGGGAGTCAGCACCAAGATCTTCGACAAAATGGGATTCCGGCTGTACTTCACTCATCTCGACACCAAGCTGCTCCGAGATAATCTTTTTTACACGCTCATCAATAGCCATACCTAAACACTCCTTTAGGGCGATTTTCGCCAACAATTCAAACTGTCTCCTCGGCCCTGCGACCCCAAAGGGGTGCCGGTAGGGCCGCATCCCGGCCATCAGACGAGAGCGATTCCGCCATTGACATGAATCGTCTGTCCTGTCACATAACCGGCTTCCGTGCTGGCAAGATACACCACAGCAGAAGCCACTTCCGACGACAAACCGAATCTCCCGGCAGGGATCCGCGAAAGCGCCGCTTCGCGAACCTTGTCCGAAAGCTCCCTGGTCATGTCC
>DAHWBS010000083.1 GCA_027323445.1 Leptospirillum sp. | reverse complement strand
GCCATCATGAACGATGGGACGGGTGCGGGTACCCTTTGGGACGAAAGGGGGAGGAGATTCCCTTGTGCGCCCGGATAATGGCCATGGCTGATGTTTACGATGCGCTACGCAGCCGTCGTTCCTACAAAGATCCGTTCGACCATGATCTGTCGATCGAGATTATCCAGAAGGGTGACGGGCGAGTCAGTCCGGATCACTTCGATCCTGCACTGTTGGCAATTTTTCCGCTGGTGGCGCCGGCTTTTGCCGAGTACTTTGCCACCTTGAGCGATAATGGCGAGCATTGAGTTTCGAATGAAGAGGGATGATCCCAGAATTCTTTTTCCGGAGAACGGCTCGTTGCGACATCAAACCGATCAGACACAATCCTCACGCCAGAGGCATTTGGTCTGACCGCAACGGTCGGCTTGTCCGGACTCGAAGCAATCGTTGTTCCCCTCGCTCCTCTGAATCTTCCTGATCAGGTCGGCTTTTCGGGATTTTCCTGGAACAATTCCTTTTTCCTGTGCAATTTTTCGGATCTCTTCCATTTTCATCGATTTTCTCCAAGCAATTTGTTGGCAGGATGGAAACTGGGAGATCCTGAAGGAAAATCGCTCTGCTTATACATCTGCATATAAGAGATAAGAGCTTCCTCAAGAATCTCATAAAGATTATGGTTGATCATGAGAAAAACCTCACAGGGAACAGATATCACGATGTAATTCGACTGTCAATCAATGGTTGGAGAGAATAATTTGAGGTATGGGATAAGATTCTATCGGCCAGTCTTTTTAAAAGTGCCGGTGTTTGATAAAATGGACTAAACTTTCATTACCCATCGGTGGATTTCAAAGGCTATGGCCTTTTTCTGGATTCTTCGGAAAACAGACCGATGAGAAATACGGACCGTGGCTCAAGCCGCAGTAACTGGATCTGTTTTTAATCACCGAATCAGGGAGGGGATTTCAGAACATTGAGCAACAGGATGGTCGAAAAGGCCACAGATGATATACGAAGTAGCCTTCTTGCTTATCCTCTCTGGATGACACTGGGCTGGCAGGACATTAAACAGCGCTACCGCCGGTCTTCACTCGGACCTCTCTGGATCACCCTGAGTCTGGCGATCACCGTTCTGACAATGGGGTTTCTGTATGCCAAGCTATTTCATCAGGATATCCATACCTATTTGCCCTTTCTTTCGGTAGGAATGGTTTTTTGGGCTTTGATCTCGTCTTTGATCACCGAGAGCACCACTGTTTTTATCGGAGCCGAAGGCACCATCAAGCAGATCCCGATGCCTTTTTCTATTCATGTTCTGCGAATGATCTGGAAGAATTTCATCATTTTTCTGCACAACATGGTTGTCGTTGTTGGAGTGATGTTCTTTTTTGGGGTTAATCCCGGTTTTAATCTTCTCCTTTTTCCTCTGGCTGTTTTGCTGATCATGCTGAACGGTTTCTGGGTCGCAATCCTTTTGGGGATCATTGGAACCCGATACAGGGATATCGCCCAGGTCGTATCGAGCATCATCCAGATCCTTTTTTTTATTACGCCGGTGATGTGGTCTCCTGCCAGCATCCAGAACAAGCTCTGGATCATGGAATGGAATCCTCTCTTCCACCTCATGACAATTGCGAGAAACAGCCTTCTTGGTGGCTCTGTTTCTCTCGTGTCATGGGGTGTTGTGGCTGCCATGGCAGCTCTGGGATGGGGCATCGCCTTCCGGATGCTGGTCCGCTATCGCTCCCGCATCGCTTACTGGCTCTGACAACCACTGATTGAAAAGGATTCTGTAAATTGAGCGCTTTTATCAAAGCTGAAAATGTGATCGTCGATTTTCCGATCTACAGTACCCCCCACCGTTCTCTCAAAAAGAGTCTTCTGAAGATCGCAACGGGGGGACGCATTTCGTCTGATGCCGGTGGGGCGGTCGTTGTTCGGGCGCTGGACGGGATCAGTTTTGATCTTCAGGAAGGGGATCGACTGGGGCTGACCGGCCACAACGGCTCAGGAAAGAGTACCCTTCTCCGAGTATTGGCCGGGGTCTATGAACCCACAGGCGGGAGACTTTCAGTACAGGGACATATTGCCTCGCTTCTTGATATTTCGATCGGCATGGATCCGGAAGCTTCGGGGCTCGAAAACATCTTTCTGAGGGGACTTCTTCTGGGGCTGTCCAAGGCTGAAATCCAGAAAAAGACCAAGGAAATAATCGATTTTTCGGGACTGGGAGATTTTATCGATCTTCCGATCAGGACCTACTCTTCGGGTATGTCAATGAGACTCGCCTTTTCCATTGCAACCAGTGTGGAAGCGGATATCCTTCTCATGGACGAATGGCTTTCGGTGGGGGATGCCGATTTTGTGAAAAAGGCGGAAGACAGGCTCAAGGCACTTGTCAACAAGACGCCCATTCTCGTCATGGCTTCTCACTCTCCCGAGATTCTGAAAGAAGTTTGCTCCCGAGTCATGCGTCTTGAGAAGGGGAAGATCTGTCTGGAAGGCTGACGCACATCATAACTTCATCGGGAACGGCACCGATTTCTTATGGATACCCGTCAAAGATGGCTCGAAAAAAGAAACCCGGATGATCTTTACTGCGATATTGCCCCACCTGGCTAGAGCATGGTCTCCGGTTCCATCGAAGGATGGATCTGGCGATGGTCAATTCCCCATGCCTCTTCTTCTTTCTTGATGGCAAAAGCCGGAACAATGCCGACAATGAGATCGTCGATTCTCAAAAGAGTTCTTCCTGAAAGCACAACACCTCTTCTGAGTGCTGTGATCATTACAATGCCCTGCTCCTGCGCCCTGATTCTGGCCTCATCGATCGTGAGGTCCAGATAGGGAGATCCATCCCTTATGAAAATAACCCGGGATTCCAGCTGGCGTTCGGATATCTTCGATGAAAGACCGGCGAGAATCTGCTGGGAATACGCATCTTCAAAAATCATGATCTGTTCTTCGATTTTCCCCTCGAGACGATCAAGGGAATCAATGCGTTCCAGAATTTTTCCGGTTGAGGAGCGCTCTTTCAGGGAATCAGAGAACCTTGAAAAGACGGG
>DAHWBS010000082.1 GCA_027323445.1 Leptospirillum sp. | reverse complement strand
TGGGGGGATTCTTCCCGAGCCGGGAACGGATTTTATTTTCGCTCTGGTCGGTGAAGAGTTCGGACTTATTGGCACATTCCTGATCCTGTTTTTTTTCCTCCTGATCTTTTTCAGGGGAATGAGTATTGCCGGAAAAGCTCCGGATTTTCTGGGCAGGATCCTGGCACAGGGGTTCACCCTCTCAATCGGAGTTGAGGCTATTGTCAATATGGGGGTGGTGACAGGACTTTTCCCGACCAAGGGAATACCCCTTCCATTCCTGTCTTTTGGTGGCTCCTCGCTTCTTTCAAATGCGATCGGTGTGGGGATCATCCTTTCTGTTTCCCGATGTTCAAGAAAGGGGTCACCTCAAGTCTCTGAAGGTTTTCCGGAGAGAGCTGAAGCCGGACCGGAAGCTCCGGTCCGTGTCCATTAAAGGGTTCCCGCTGAAGCGGGTGAGGAAGCTTCTTGTAACAGGTGGCGGGACAGGAGGACATGTCATTCCCGCAATCACCCTGCTCGAAGAAGCCAGGCGGCGAGGAGCAGATATCCTTTATGCGGGCGCTCCCGGGAGTCTTGAGGAGCGACAGGCAAAAAAGCGGGACATTCCTTTTTCACCCCTGAACGTGGCGGGATTTGCGGGAAAAAAAATGTCGATAAAGCTTCAGGCGCTCGCACTTTTGCCTGGAGCGGTAAGAAAGGCTCTCTGCCGCGTCCGGGAATTTGCTCCTGATCTGGTTATCGGTACAGGGGGATATGTCCAGATTCCATGGGTTGTTTCCGCAGGAATGTCAGGGGTTCCGGTTGTCCTGCTTGAACCGAATGCGGTTTCAGGGTTGTCAAACAGGGTCCTTGCTCCCTTTGCCAGGATCATATCGACCATGAGTCCGAGTACCCCCTATGGTGGGGTTCCCGTCAGGGAAATTCCGCCAGTTGAATCGATCGATCGGTTCGGGGAGCCGCTCAGGATTGTCATCGTTGGGGGAAGCCAGGGTGCCAGAGTGTTTAATGAGGTCATGCCGGCACTCCTTTCGGTCGTTTCCCGAACGCATGGTGTGCCGAGGTTTTCCGTTGTGCATCAAAGCGGAGAGAGATGGCTTGAGATGACACGTTCCGCTTACAAGGGGGTTCCTTTTGAGGTCAGTGTTTACGGATTCCTGGAGGATTTGCCGGAATACTACCGTAAGGCATCTCTGGTTATCTGTCGTTCAGGTGCGATGACCGTGACCGAGGTCACCGCGGCCGGCGCTCCTGCAGTTTATATTCCTTATCCGCATGCTATTGGTGATCACCAGACACGAAATGCCGAAATCATTGCCAATTGTTCCGGCGGGTGGGTATGGCGGGAGTCTTTCCTGTCGGATCCCGATTCTGCCCGTTTTTTGATCAAGATATTGTCCGATCCGCTCCTGCTTTCAAAAACCGGGGAGAAGGCCCGAAGCAATACTCCAGCGATCATGGTGGATCGATGGCTGGATCGGCTGTCACCAATATGGGGAAATCTTTCCAATGCTTGAAAATTAATCCATAATGGCAGTTGCTTGGGATATGGCTGACTGCCGTGGCGGCCTGGTCCTGCCGCCGAATGAACGAGGGAGAATGGTGTATGCTTAGATACATGGTCAAGTCGCTTCATCTAGTAGGAATTGGTGGAAACGGGATGGCTCCCATCGCAGAGATTCTTCTGGCGAAGGGATTTCGTGTCACGGGATCGGATAGCCACCAGACGGATTTGACCAGAAGACTTTCAGAGCTTGGTGCTACAGTGTATCTTGGGCAAAAGGCAGAGCATGTTGGTGATGTCGATGCAGTCGTTGTTTCAACGGCCATTTCTCCAGAAAACCCCGAGGTTCGGGAGGCCCAGAAGAGGGGCATTCCGATTGTCCACCGGGGAGAAATGCTGAGTGAGCTGATGAGGGGGACCGTTGGCGTTTGTGTTGCCGGATCGCATGGAAAGACGACGACAACGTCCATGATCTCAACCCTACTGTACCTCGGAAACCTTGATCCGACATGCGTTGTCGGAGGCCGTGTCCATCACTTCGGAGCCCATGCAAGGGTGGGAAAATCCTCTTTTTTTGTCGCAGAGGCCGATGAAAGCGATGGATCCTTCCTGAAACTCCCGCCAATTATTTCTGTTGTGACGAATATTGATCAGGAGCATATGGATTTTTATGGCTCATATGATCGTGTCAAGGAAGCGTTTCTGGAGTTCATGAACAATGTCCCTTTCTACGGAAAGGTCTTTGCCTGCATAGACGATGCTGGAGTCAGAAGCCTGATCGGATCGGTCAAGCGTCGTGTCATCACATATGGGCTCAGTTCCGATGCCATGATCCGGGTGGTTGGTGGCACCGACGGCATTCTGGTCAATGGACTCTCTTCAACCTATCTGGTTGAGGGACACGGTGAGAAGTGGGGGACATTTTCTCTCGAGGTCCCCGGACGTCATAATGTGATCAACTCTCTTGCAGCCATTGGTGTAGGAAGGGAGTTGGGGATGCCCATGTCCGAGATCCGCGAGGGGTTATCCCGTTTTCGTGGGGTGGGGAGACGCTTTACGATTGTTGGAGAGGAGTCGGGAGTCCTGATCGTCGATGACTACGGACATCATCCGACAGAAATTGAGGCAACCCTTTCCGCTGCAAGACAAAGCTTTCCTGACAGAAGGCTTGTTGTTGTTTTTCAGCCCCATCGCTATACCCGGACCCGGGATCTCAAGTCCCGCTTCTCCCATGCTTTTCTAAAATCCAACCTGCTGATACTGACGGAAGTCTATGGTGCAGGAGAGAAGCCCATTCCAGGGGTGACGGGGGAAGCTCTTTGGGAGGAGACTCAAAAGATTATGGGAGCTGATCGGGTCCTGTTCGAAGGGAATCGTCAGAAACTTCCCTCATACCTTTCCGAGATCCTGCGGGCGGGAGATGTTCTTCTGACCCTTGGGGCAGGAGATATTACGAGCCTCGGTCAGGAGTATATGGACCTGATGCGGAGCACCAGCCGAATTTCATGACAGGTACGAAGGAGATAAAAGTGCTCAGGGGTGAGAGTCTTTCAAGACACTCAACCATACGGATTGGTGGTCCGGCGGAGTATTTTTTTCTTCCGGAGTCTTGCGAGGAGCTTCTTGGAATTCTGTCGGATGTCTCTTCCGGATGTCTGCCGGCGCCACTGCGTTTTTTTGGAAAAGGGTCTAATATCCTTTTTTCTGATGAAGGGCTCTCGGGAACGGTTATCAGTACAAAACGTCTGACAGCGCTG
>DAHWBS010000081.1 GCA_027323445.1 Leptospirillum sp. | reverse complement strand
CGATCATTACCCAGATCCTTGCAGGATCCGGCGAGGCACCGATAGACATAGAGGTGCTGGGTCCCTCCTATCGGGAGCTTGGACATCTGTCAAAAATGATCCGCGATCATATCCGTAAAATCCCGGGGACATTCAATATCCGGGTCAAGCAGAACTTCCACTACCCCGTTTTCGAGGTCAATGTCGACCGGAACAAGGCGGCTTTTCTGGGTGTGAGCGAACTTGACGTCGACAAGAATGTCATCACCTCCCTTGCGACGAACAACGCTATCGCGGAGGACTTCTGGGTCGATACCCGCACCGGAAATCCCTACTTTCTGACGGGACAGTATCCTGAAGACAAGATCAATAACCTCGACGATATAAAGGATATTTTTATCCGTCGTCTTGAGCCCATTCCCTTCGATGCGGGAGGGAGGAGTCAGCTTGCGTTCCATCGACCGCAAGGGTGGGCGGAAGACAAAAAGGATGGTGGTCGTCCCCCGATCTATCTTCAGGATGTTGCGGAGTTCAAGCGATCCGTCAATCCGACAGCGGTTTTCCATTACGATGTGGAGCGGGTTGCGGATGTCCTTGTGAACTTCAAGCACGGGGATGTCTATTCCCTGGGAGAGGTGGGCGAAAAGGTCGAGGATTACATGAAGACCGTGAAGCTTCCGGAGGGCTACAGCTGGCGGGAAACAGGAATGCTCGCCAGCATGCACCGGTCGTTCGGATCGATGGGCGTTGCGGTTCTCCTGGCGATGGCCCTGGTCTATCTGGCGCTTGTAGCCCGGTTCCAGTCCTTTCTGGATCCTTTCATCATCATGGTTTCGGTGCCCTTCGGGTTGATGGGTGTCCTGTTCATGCTGTATGCGACCCATTCAGGAATCAACATCGAGTCCCTGATCGGGATCATCATGGACATCGGTATCGGTGTGTCGAATTCTGTTTTGCTGGTGGAGTTTGCCATTCGCCTGAGGGAGCAGCGGGCCCCTCTGGTCCGTGCGGTGGTCGAGGCCGGAAGCGTTCGTCTGAGACCCATTTTGATGACCGCAGTGGGAACGGTGCTGGCGATGATCCCCACTGCAGTCGGAATGGGTGTCGGCTCCGGTCCGGAAGAGCCTCTGGCCCGTGCGGTTATCGGAGGTCTTCTGGTGATGACCATCCTGACCCTGTTTCAGGTGCCGGTCCTTTACGTCCTGATCCACCAGCTTGAAGACCGCTGGGAGGAGAGATCAAGACGCAAAAAAGCCCTCTAAGCGGATGCCGCTCAGGGCAGTGGCTTCACATGGATGGTTCGTCCGGAAGAAAGGGCCAGTTCCGTTCCGGGTTCGGCATGCGAGTTTTTGAGATAGCCAAGTCCGATGGTTTCCCCCCTGAAGACGGAAAAGATGCTGCTGGTCAATGTTCCGACATGTGTCTGTGTCGCGGTGTCGAAGATGGTTTCGGGTAGTGATGGAACAGGTTCTTGTCCTGACAGGACAAAGCCGGCAAGGCCCCGGTTCAGCTTTCCCTGGAATTTGATCCGGGTGACAGGCTCCTGTCCGACAAAGCAGCCTTTGGTAAAGGAGATCCCGACCGATTCAAGACCCGCTTCCGCCGGGAAATGCTGGTCGTTCAGCTCAGAAGGATAGGACGGGATTCCCATTTCCAGTCTGTATGTCCTGAATCCCTCGTCGGAGAGAACGGCTCCGCCTGCGGAGGTGATTGTTTCGGTGAGGCTTTTCTGGAGATCTGGAAGCGCCTCCGTGGGGATCAGCAGGTCGGCCATCGGTCCGACGGGTGTTTCCCGCTGGAAGGTTGAAGGATGAAACAGCGCATAGCCGCCTCCGCTGATTTCCCTGACGGCTCCGTCGCCGGATTTCAGGTGGCCGGAGAGGATGGCCAGAAGTTTTGGACCTGCGGTATGGGCAATGGCAAAACGGCCGGATGAAATTTCGGCTTTGGCTTTTGTCCGGAAGAAGAGATATTTTTTGATGTGGGAGAGAAGGCCGTCTCCGGTTCCCTGAGGAGGAAGCAGAAGGATTTCTTCGGGAAGAATGGCGACCCAGGCTTCGAAAAGGATATGGGCTTTGGGGTCGAGAAACAGGGTGTAGAGAACATCGTTGGTTTTGGCGTTTACAATATCCTGGCTGACGATGCCCTGGAGGAACGTGCTTCTGTCTTCACCTGTGATGCTGATGATCTGGAGGGGGTCGGCGGGAAAGACGATTCCCGCATGGCGGTGTGCTTTGGTAGTGTCGTTTGTTGGGGTCATCGTGTTCTCCATGATGGTGTGAAGTTCCGTTCGGGCAAGCCGGACTGTATTGATCTCAAAAGTGATCGGGTGAGGTCGATGGGACCCAGACAGGATCGATGGATGATGTCAGATGAGACTTTATGCCCGCAAAACGGGGGCGATGAAAGAATTCTGTCTGCCGGTTGCTTTTCGGATTAGAGAGATTCCCGAAAAAGTCTCCTCACCAACCTAGATCTTAAGGAACACCCTTTCCCGGAGTCAAACAGGGAAAGACTAAATTTTACCAATTATTAGAGTGAAGGGGTCTTCTGGATGACGATTTTGGTCGTGGACGACGACGAGGCGCTTCGTTCTGTTCTGATCGAGGCCCTCAGAAAGAGAGGCCATGATGTGGATGGCGCGAGGGGAGACCAGGATCTGCCGAGGAGCTTTCCCGCCTGTCGCTATGATGTGGTTCTTCTCGACCTGAAGCTTTCGGGATCCGATGGGCTCGAGATCCTGTCCCGTATTCGCGAAAGCTGTCCGGAGACCCTTGTGATCATCATGACGGCGTTTGGCGGGGCCGATGCGGCGATGGAGGCGATGCGTTCGGGCGCCCATGATTTTCTGGAAAAACCCTTTTCCCTGACGATTCTCGAACTGAGACTCGAAAGAGCCATTCGGGAGGTCTCCCTGAGGAGGGCAAATGGGCTCTTGAGGGGACAGCTCGATATTTCCTCGGAGGAACTTGTGGGAAGAGATTCCCGGATGCTTTCGCTCCGGGAAAACCTCATCCGGTTTTCCCGGATGGATTCCCCCGTCTTGTTTGTCGGAGAATCCGGCACGGGGAAAAAGACTGCGGCGAGAAGCCTGACCGCCTACTCAAAGCGCAGGGAAGCTCCTTTTGCAGTGATGGATTGTGCGGGGTTTCCCGACAATGAGATTCTGGAGAGACTGTTCGGGGATGAAAAGCGGGGCGTTACGGGAGGTGGGTCGGTACAGAGGGGGCTTTTTGAAATCAGCGATGGAGGGACTGTTTTTCTAGACGAGATCGATGCCCTCTCTCCCGCGATTCAAAAACGGATTCTCCTTTTGATTGAAAAAGGCGAGATCATCAGCACGTTTTGCTAATACTTCTTTGGCTAAAAACTGTAGTAGGCCCTGGGCAAGCGCTGCAATATCATCTAAATTGCCAAAGGCTAATTCCGGC
>DAHWBS010000080.1 GCA_027323445.1 Leptospirillum sp. | reverse complement strand
GGCTATATAGGTC
The DNA here is from genome assembly GCA_027323445.1 of Leptospirillum sp. Classification (GTDB taxonomy): domain Bacteria; phylum Nitrospirota; class Leptospirillia; order Leptospirillales; family Leptospirillaceae; genus Leptospirillum. The sequence goes on along the minus strand of DAHWBS010000080.1, from coordinate 3,413 downwards.
AGCCGCTCTTCTTCCACCAGGGCTCTTGAGTCCCTGGTGACCTCGTGGGCGGCCCGGAGAACGCCGACAATGCTTGCCCCTCCAAGCTCCATCAGCCTCTTTTCTTCTTTCAGGATCTGGCCCGATATGGCCACCGCCCTTTTCAGAACGGCAATTCTGGAAAGAAGGGCCGTTTCTTGAAAGTAGAGTCTCGCGGCCTGGGCGGTTTTCTGGTTGATTGTTTCGGACAGCTGGGATCTGGTCTCATCGATCCTGGTCGTTTTGATCAGGGTCTGAAAGCCAGAGACGCCGGGGCTTGTGGTCAGAACCCCGCCCTGCTCGATCATGGTGTGTTGCTTCTGGATATTTTCAAATAATCCGCTCGAGCTCTGGATTTCCCCGTTGTAAGCCATGGTTCCCCCATTGACGGTAAAGGACGGGAAAAACCCTTCGATGGCCAGATTCCGGATGGCATAGGAAACGGCGAGTCTTCTTTTCTGGATCCGGATTTCCGGAGAAAGCTTTACAACGCGCTCAAGCACCTGGGAGATGGTAATGGGAAGAATCCGGTATTGCGATGATGGAAAAACCGGAACCTTTGGAAGGTCTTCTATATCCTGGTTGATGGAGGAAGGGGCCGCAAGGGCCACCGTGTCGGAGAGCCCGCCGGCCATGGGGGATGACAGGAGAAGTATAGACAGGAGAACGGGGAAAATCCTTGTCCGTATTCTGCTCATTGTTGCGCTCCCGGCTCTTCCCGGACGATGGGGCGGTCTCCGGAAAGGACCTGATGTTTGCCTGAGACGATCACCTCTTCCGATAAGCTGATTCCCTTCAGGATCTCGATTCGGACCCCGTTGTCCTCTCCCGGAATGATCCGTCGTTCCTCCACGGAACCATCTTTTTTCAGCACATAAATAAACAGAAGACCGTTTCTGGTCATGATGGCCGTATCGGGGACGGTCAGCCTGTTTTTGAGCGTATGCAGCAGCAGCGAGACCCTTATGAACATTCCCGGTTTGAGGCGTTCGTTTTTGTTGTCGAAGATCGCCTCAACCGGCATTGTCTTGCTGTCGGGGTTCAGCGCATGGCTGACCAGGGCGATCTTGCCGGATATGGGGTGATCCGGGTCTTTTTTGACGGTGATCCAGGCGGGGGTTCCGATCGTCACATCATCGACTGAGGCCTGTGGAATATCGATTCGCACTCTTACCCTGGAAATGTCTTCAAGTCGGAAAAGAGGGGTATTTCTCCCTTTCTGGCCGACAAGGGCCCCTGGGTCGACATACCGCCTGGTGATGATTCCCGGAAAAGGTGCGCGTATAACCGAAAACTGGAGCTGTGTAACATCCTCCCTGAGATTGGCGAGGGCTGAAAGGTAAAGGTTCTGCGCCTGATCGACCTCTTCTCTCGAGATCAAGTCGGGAGATTCCTTCAGGGTTTGTCTGAAGCGGTTTAAAAGGGTCAGCCGGTACTGGTAGTTCGCAAGGGCCCTCATGAAATGTGTTCTCAGCTCGGGAATGTCGATCTGGGCCAGAATGGCATTTTTCCGGACACTTGAACCAATGTCCACCGAGACAGTTTTCAGATACCCAAGAACCTGTGGGTGGATCTCGGTCGACTGATAGGATGTGACCGTTCCCGGAAGACGAATCGAAACGGGAAGATCTGTAATGGTGGGATGGGTTACAAGGACTGTGGGCCTTGATCCCTCGATCGGGGTGAGGTTGTCTTCCTGAGAGGATTTATGGCAGGAAACAAGAGATGCCACGAGAAAGAGGGCAACAAGTATCGATCGGGAAGAGGTATGGATCATTTTTTTGCCTTTATGGGTCGTGATGAATTGTTCTGTTTTCTTTAGAAAGAGAAAAGAGAGGACCGGAATCAAAAACAGCGTCAGTGGAGTGGCGACAAGGAGGCCTCCGATGACGGACCTTGCGAGAGGAAGCGTGTTTTCTGATCCGACGCCGAACCGGATCGCAACGGGAATCATGGCTGTAATGGCCGAGAGGCTTGTGATCAGGATGGGCCTGATCCTCTCCCTGGATCCTCGCAGGATCGCCTCCCGGAGGGGGATCCCTGCATTGACGTAACGAAGGTAGCGGTTGACGAGAAGGATACTGTTCGAGGCGACAATGCCGATCGTCATGAAGATCCCCATGATCGAAACGAGATTCAGGGAGGAATGGAGAAGTCCGAGAAGGGCCATGCTCCCTATGATTCCAAGGGGGACAACCCCCAAAACGATCAGGGGAGCGATAAAAGAACGGTAGAAGACAAGGAGCAGAAGGAAAAGAAAAAAGACGGCCAGCAAAATGCCTTTTGAAAGGTTGGAAAAGGCATGCCGGATATGAGTCGTCATACCCACAAAGCGGATATGGATACCTGGAGGTGTGGATGTCTTTTTTAACAACCGGTTGATCCTGTCGGAGATCTGGATGGACTCTCCCGGGGAAGGCGCAACGAGAACATCGATGGCCCGGTCAAGACGATCATGATCGATCTCTTCGGGAATATCCTGATGGGTGACCCGTGCGAGCTCTCCAAGGTAGGTAATGCTCCCTTTTTGGGTGTGGGCGACCGGAAGATTGGTCAGATCTTCCATTCTGGTAAATTTTTCGGGTGGGTACATAACGGAAAGATAATAGAAAAATCCGGTTACGGGGTCGATCCAGGGAATGGGTCGGATGGCATTATTGGAGTTCAGGCTGACCTGAACATTCTTTGCGACTTCGTCTTCCTCGGTTCCCAGGATCTTTCCAAGCGTACGGTCGACATCGATCTTTAAAGCCGGGTAATGGGGACGTTGAAAGACATTGGATGAGAGAACGCCGGGAAGAGCCCTTACGGTTCCTGCCAGCCGTTTTGCAAAAAGCATGCTGCTCTGGTAATGGTCTCCATGGATTTCAATGATGACCGGGGTGATCCTCCCTCTGGAAAGAAGGTCCTGGACGATCCCGCTGGCCTTGAAAAGAAAAATAGTGTTTTCAAAATGCTTCCGTACGATGGGCTCAAGGTGTTTGATGGCCTGGGCGGTGGAGTAGTGGCGGTGATCTTTGTCGACCAGCGCGACATCGATGACCGCAGTGTCCGTTCCGGCATTGGGGTTGAAAATGGATGACCATCCTGACTTGATTCCGATATTCGAGACGATCGCCGTGACGGTTTTGGGGGGAAGGGAGGCCCTGATCAGATGATCGATGGCGATCGACTCCTTTCGGGATACAGAAAGTCTTGATCCCCCCGGAAAATGGACAAAAATCTTGAACTGTCCGGCATCGACCTCGGGGTAGAGGCTCTGCGGAACCGATCGGCCAAGGGGGAGGATAAGAAGAAGCAGAATGGTGATGGCAAGAAGGGTCTTTGCCGGGTGCACGAGCAGGTGGTCAAGAAAGACCCTGTACCGGTCAAAGACTTTTTCAAGATAGAGTGGC
>DAHWBS010000007.1 GCA_027323445.1 Leptospirillum sp. | reverse complement strand
GTATGATGATGCTCCCTCCCACAGTTGTCTCCATGCCCTTCAAGATCCTTCTGTTCGTTCTGGTGGACGGTTGGTCTCTTGTCGTCGGATCTCTTGTCCAGAGCTTTCACTAGCCTGTTTCCAGGTGCTCTCGTTTTTACGGACACAATCCCTTCCTTGATGGCCATTTATTCCGTGATTTCCGTATGCCCTCTCCTCCCCAAACGTCTGTTTCCACTGGCATGGTGCTTGCTTTAAAGATCACGTGTATTTAAAAAAGCAAGCGGTTTTTGTTCCTTATGAAGGGAGAGAGGATGGATCCGCAAACGGCGATCGACCTGACGCACGATGCACTGAAAATGGCCATGGTGCTGACATTTCCCATCCTGATCGTCAGTCTTGTCATTGGTATTGCTGTCAGCCTTTTTCAGGCGGTGACCCAGATTAATGAAACGACTCTTTCCTTTTTGCCAAAAGTGGCCGGAGTGGTCGGCGTTCTTCTGGTCCTGATGCCGTGGATGGTCCGTCAACTTCTTGACTATACCCACGACCTTTTCGGCCGTCTTCCGGGGATCACCCAGTGAACCTTCTGCAGACCCTTGCCGGCTGGGATCCTCGGGATCCGGTTGTTTTCATGCTGATCCTGTCGAGGGTTTCGGGAATGGTGGTCAGTATGCCGATCCTTTCTTCCCGGGCCATTCCTGTCAAGGTCAAGGCACTGGTTTCCATGGCGCTGGCGTTTTTGATGTTTCCTCTCGTCAGACGGGATATCACACCCTATCAGGGAGGATTTTCCGCCTGGATGGTCGGTCTTTTTTCAGAGTTTGCAACAGGCATTGCCATCGGATTTTCGGCATACCTGATCTTTTCGGCCGTGGCCCTCGCGGGAGAAATGGCCGGAGTCCAGGTGGGGTTTGGCATCGTTGACGTGATCAACCCGCTTGGTCTTGCAGAGGTTCCTCTTCTCGGGACGTTCCAGAACAGTGTGGCCTTTCTGGTTTTTCTGGCAACAAATGCCCAGTACGCGATGATCTGGGGTCTGGCCGAATCCTTCCGCTGGATCCCCCCGGGAGGAGCCAGCTTTGGCCCTTTTTTCTTTGAGGGATACCTTTCCCTTTTTAGCCGCTTTGTGGAGCTTGGATTTGTTTTGGCTTCCCCCTTCCTTGTCGGGGGAATCGTCCTGAATCTGGTGATGGGTTTTCTGTCGAAGATGATGCCGCACCTGAATCTGTTGACCTTGGGATTCCCGCTGCTCCTTCTGGGAGGTCTTGTTCTTTTCATGGCGTCTCTGCCCTTTTTCGGAAGTGTTGTGGAGCACTCCTTTACCCGAATGGAATCGAATCTTCCGGATCTTTTGAAGCTTCTGGGCTCTCATGGCTGAACAGGACTTTCAGGAAAAAGAAGAGGAACCTACCCAGAAGCGCCTTGAAAAGGCGCGTGAGGAAGGCCAGGTTGCCAAAAGCCGTGAAGTGGGCATCTTTTTCTTTCTTTTGGCCTCGATGGCGTTTCTGTCGTATTCCGGAGAAAGGCTTCTTCTGGAGTTGAAGGGACAGATGGCCGGTTTTTTTGTCGCTTCCGCCCACCCGGACATTACCGCTGATTCCGTTTACAAGATCCTCGGATCGGCCCTGGTCTCTTCTTTTCGGTCGGGACTTCCTGTCTGGCTCCTTTTTTTGGGAGCGGGAATTGTGGCGACAGTGATTCAGGGAGGAGCCTCATGGTCTCCCAAGGCGCTGGCTCTCAAGTGGGACAGGATCTCTCCGGCCAAGGGATTTGGCCGGATCTTTTCCTCCCAGGCGGCAGGAGAGCTCGTCAAGCACATTCTCAAGATTGCCATCGTCATGGGGGTCACCTTCTGGTTTCTGAAAAGTGACTGGGAGAGTCTTCCCGCACTTGGCGGAACAGGTGTCCATCGGGTGATTGCAAGTCTTTCAATGATGATCAGGGATGTTCTGGTGCGGCTTTTGCCCCTTTTCCTGATTCTTGCGATCCTTGACTATGGCTGGCAGAAGTTTTCGCTTCTCCGGAAACTTCGCATGTCCCGGGCGGAGGTGAAGGAGGAGTTTAAGGAAAGCGAGGGAGACCCGCAGGTTCGCCAGAGGATCCGGTCCATCCAGAGAGCTATGGCGAGACGAAGAATGATGGCCAAGGTCAAAAAGGCAACGGTGGTGATCACAAACCCCACTCATTTTGCCATTGCGATTCTCTACGACATGGATAAGATGGCGGCTCCCGTGGTTGTTGCAAAGGGGCAGGACGAAATCGCCCTGAACATGAGAAGGGTGGCGAGAGAGGCGGGAGTTCCGGTAGTTGAAAACCCGCCTCTGGCCCGGACACTTTATGCCGCATGTCCCGTGGACAGGGAGATCCCGTTCGTCTTTTATCAGGCGGTTGCCCAGGTTCTGTCTGTTCTGTATGAAAAAGGAGAATTGTCAGGAGTGAAACATGGCTGAACAACTCGACAAGCCGGTTAAGCCAATGGCTTCCGGCGGCTCTTCCGATTTTTTTGTGATCGTCGGTGTGGTGGGGATCCTTTCGATCATGATCGTTCCCCTCCCTCCTTTTCTTCTGGATTTTCTGCTGGCCGGGAGCATTTCGTTTTCCCTGATCATCCTGCTGGTTGCGATGACCACCAGAAATCTTCTGGAATTCAGTATTTTTCCGACGATCTTGTTGTTGTCGACCCTTTTCAGGCTTTCGCTCAATGTGGCTTCTACAAGGCTGATCCTTCTGCATGGCCAGGACGGGACGGAAGCGGCAGGACATGTGATCGAATCGTTTGGCCACTTTGTCGTCGGCGGCTCCTATGCGGTCGGTCTTGTCCTTTTCGTGATCTTTGTGGTGATCAATTTCATGGTGGTTACCCGGGGTGCCGGGCGCATCGCGGAAGTCGCTGCACGTTTTACTCTGGATGCCCTCCCCGGAAAACAGATGGCTATCGATGCGGACCTGAACTCCGGGTCGATCAAGGAGGATGAGGCCCGGAAGAGAAGAAAGGAGCTGTCCAGAGAGTCGGAGTTTTTCGGTGCGATGGATGGAGCCTCAAAGTTCGTTCGTGGAGATGCCATTGCGGCGATCATGATCCTCCTTGTGAATATTCTGGGGGGACTTCTCATAGGCCTTTTGATGAATGGACTTTCTCTTTCCGATGCCTTGCAGTTCTATACGACGCTCACGATCGGAGAAGGGCTGGTTGCGCAGATTCCGGCCCTGATCGTGTCGGTTGCGGCCGGTATTGTCGTGACAAGGGCCGGTACCGGAAACGATCTGGGTGTCGAAATCCGGGATCAGGTTTTTCACCGGAGCCGGGCAATGGCCGGGACTTCCGGGATCCTCCTGTTCTTGTCGATCGTTCCGGGGCTGCCCCATCTGGCCTTCCTGACGCTTGGATCGACGATCGGCCTGATGGCCTATGCGCAGATCAGCGGAAAGAGGAAACAGGAAGAAAAAAGGATCGAATCGGAAAAGTCACAGGTCAGGCCGCCTGCTCCGGAAAATATTGAAAGCTATCTGTCTCTTGATTTGCTGGAGGTTAACGTCGGGTATGGGCTTGTTCCTTTGGTCGAAGGAGGAGAGGGCGCTGATCTGACAGACCGTATCCGGGGAATCAGGCGCCAGTTGGCAGGAGAGCTCGGCATCATTGTCCCTCCGATCCATATCCGCGATAACCTTCAGCTTAAACCCAACGAATACCTGATTCTTCTGAAGGGGAATCCGGTTGGCCGATGGGAGCTCAGAAACGGCTCTCTTCTTGCGATGAATGCGGATGTGAACTCTGAAAGCCTTGAGGGTGTTCCTGTCAAGGAGCCGACCTTTGGGCTTGATGCGATATGGATCGATTCTGACAAGAGAGAGATGGCGGAGAGTCTTGGTTTTACGGTTGTCGATCCGGTGACGGTTCTTTCGACACATGTGACGGAAATCATCCGGAGCCATAGTGCGGATCTTGTTGGACGCCAGGAAGTGGGGCGCCTTCTTGAGGCCTTGTCCCAGGATTACCCCAAACTGGTGGAGGATCTGATTCCGGGACAAATATCCCTTGGCGTCCTGGTTTCGGTGTTGCACTCTCTTTTATGCGAGAGGGTTTCGATCCGGGACTTGAGGACCATTCTCGAGTCGCTTGCCGACCAGGTCTCGTCCGGTCGGGATGCCAAGGACGTGACAGCCCTTACAGAGGGAGTCCGTCAGTCACTTGGGCGATCGATCGTCAATCCATACCTGTCGGGCAGGCTCAGGAATCTTCAGATCGTCAGCTTTGACAGGGGATGGGAGGAGATCATCCTGAAACAGTCGGCCCATTCTCCCCCGGGAGGACTTGTTCTTGAGCCATCACTGGCACAGAAGTTGCTTTCAAGTCTGGGGAATGTTCTGGAGAGCCAGGGTCGGCGGGGACTTCAGTCTGTCCTGATGGTTGCACCACAGGCGAGGGTCGGTCTCAAGCGGCTTCTGGAAAGATATTTTCCGTCACTTGCGGTTATTTCACCACTTGAGGTACCGTCGGATATCCCGATCGTATCCTCCGATGTCATTCGTTACCAGGAGGTCTAGGCAATGCTCATTCGCACATTCGAGGGTCAGGATATGAGTGAGGCGCTCCGGAAAGTGAAGCGGGAACTTGGTTCGGAAGCGGTTATTCTGGATTCCCGGGAAGGACGGGCCGGATCTCGTGGGAAAACCTCAGGAGTTGTCGTGACAGCTGGGCTTCCGGAGGTGGATCCTCCCTGGATGAGTGATGTTCGCCTTTCCGGAAAAAAAGCTTCTTCCTCCGATCCGGCCGAGGATGAACGGAATTCTCTTCGGCGGGAGGTCGAGTCGCTCCGTCTGGCGCTTCACCGGATGGAAGAAGAGTGGGGGACAGGGACAAGAGAAACGGTCCAGACCCTTGCCAGACAAGTAGAGGCGTTGATCTCGGAAGGCTCCAGGACCATCCCGGAATCACCGGTGGAAGAGATCCTCGATTCCAGGGTGCTGGCTCGGGAGATTCTTCTTCGGCAGGGGATTTCGCCGGAAGACGGGCAGTCACTGCTTGACGCCCTTTCCGATTTGACTTTAAATGTTGGTGAGATCGGCGATGATGAAAGAGTCGGCTCGCTGTTGCAGTTTCTTGTTGCCCGAAACATCCGGACATCAGGATCCTTTCTTGACCGCATCCGCCAGAACAACCCTGTTGTCTGTGTTTTTGCGGGACCGTCCGGCGTTGGAAAGACAACGACAATCGCAAAGCTTGCGGCAGGATTTACCATACGGCACGGTAAAAAGGTTCTGCTGGTCAATCTTGACACTTACCGAATAGGAGCTCTTGAGCAGTTGAGAATCTATGGCGACCTGATGGGGCTTCCGGTGGAGGTCGCATCGACTCCCGAGCGTCTGGTTTCCATTATTCGCGATGCGAGGGACCGGGAGCTTTACGATGTGATCCTGGTCGACTCTGCAGGGGGACTTTCCGGTGATGACACAAGAATCCATCCATTCGTATCGGCTCTTCTCCTGGAAGATCTGAATCTCTCGGTATCGCTTGTTTTGTCTGCCGCCCACAAGACAAGGGACATTGAAAAATCCATTTTGCTCTACCAGTGCCTGGCTCCAAACAATATGATCCTGACCAAGCTTGATGAAACGGACTCCCTCGGATCGCTGTACCCCATTCTATCCAGGGCACCTCTTCCTGTATCCTATGTGACGATGGGGCAGCGTGTACCCGATGATATCGATGTCGCTCATTCCGGTCGCTTGTCCCAGTGGATCATCGGAGGATTCAGATAGATGGCAGACCAGGCCGAAGGCTTGAGAAATCCCGGAGTCCCGGAAGGTGCTCCTCCCAGGAAGGGACCCCCTCCACGGATCCTTGCGATTACGAGCGGGAAGGGTGGGGTCGGAAAAACCAATGTCGCGGCCAACCTGGCTTATGTTCTTGCCGATACATTCAAGAAGCGGGTGCTGATCTTCGATGCGGATCTCGGGCTTGGAAATCTGGATATCCTTTTCAACCTCCATCCTGTTTTTACCCTGAAGGACTTTATTTCTGGTTCGGCTGAACTCTCCCAGATCATGGTCGAGGGGCCGGCAGGGATCCGGATCATCCCGGCGGCTTCTGGTGTCGAATCCTTGACACAGCTTTCCTCCGATGAACATCTGCGGCTGATTTCGGCCTTTGATCAGGTGGATGATTCTGTGGATATCCTGTTGATCGACACCGGTGCGGGAATTTCGGAAAATGTGCTGACCTTCAACCTCGCAAGCCAGGAAACCATGATTGTGGTGACTCCGGAGCCAACAAGCCGGACAGACGCCTTTGCCCTGATGAAGGTGTTAAACCGGAGGCAGTCGGGAAAGCCCTTTTTGTTTCTGGCCAACATGGTCAGGGACAGAAAGGAGGCGCTTGAACTTTTTGATCTGGTCTCAAGGGTTGCCGACCGCTTTATTCCGGGCCTGAATCTTTCGTTCGGAGGCTACCTTCCGATCGATCCTTCCGTGACCCAGGCTGTCCGCAACCAGCGGGCATTGGCGGAGATGCTTCCCGGTACGCCCTTTGCCCTTGGGATGCGCCAGGTTGCGAGGGATTTTCTCTCGAGACCGCCACGTGAAGGTGTCCGGGCCAGTATTGGTCTTCTGATGAAGCGTCTTTTGGAGCGTTAGGCATTCGAAAGTATTCTGTTCCTTTTGTGGTCGGGGTGTTGCCAGTGATCGACAGCTGTTCAGAGGTTGTTTTTCAACCGATAAGATTCTTGAAATGAAAGGGTGATTGGCCATGATGGAGCTTGATGAGGCCAGCCTGAAAGAGTTTGCCGTGACAGTGAAGTTTTTTGCGATGAGGTATGCCCATCGTCTCCCGCCAGAAATTGATGTGGATGATCTTGTCAGCGTCGGGATGACGGGGTTGATCGATGCGGCAAAGCGTTTTGATCCTTCAAGGGGCATCAAGTTCAAGACCATGGCGGAGCATCGCATCAGGGGCGCGATGCTCGACGAGATCCGTTCTGCCGACTGGGTTCCCCGATCAGTCAGGGAAAAAGCTTCAGCCGTTCATGCTGTGCGGGAGACCCTCCGGTCGACTCTTTTGAGAGAGCCGGTCGACAGCGAAATGGCCAAAGCGCTTTCCCTTTCTCTCGACGAGTATCTGACGCTTGAAAATGAAATTGAACCCCACCATCTTTATTCAATAGAAGACCTGTTCGAAATGGAGGAGGGTTCCGGAACGTCGATTCTGGATCGTCTGGTTGTTCCGGGAGAGGTCGATCCTCTTTCAGAGTTCCTGAAGAGCGAAGAGTCGACTCTCCTTGAGAGGGCCCTGGAGTCCCTTCCGGAGAAGCAGCGCCTGGTCCTCTCCCTGTATTATTACGAGGAGCTCTCCATGAAGGAGGTTGCGGCGGTTCTTGAGGTCAGCGAATCCAGAGTTTCTCAGATTCATACGCTTGCGATCAAAAACCTGAAAAAAGCGCTTCTCTCCCCGGGAGAGAAAGCGGGCTGATATCCTCTCCTTCTTTCAGGGAAAGGATATAATGCGTGTTCCTGGTTTGACTTGCGAGAAAATTAAATGCATTATTTGTTTATGCGTAAAACATTTAAGTATCGGCTGTATCCGACTCGTAAACGGGAAACTCTTCCAGAATTGAAAAACGGGCTTCGTCTTTCCAACCGATGTTTGAACGAAAACATCCGCGATGTGGCGTGGTCGCAATTTTTCTCCTTTCTCTCGTACAAGGCTTTAAGCGCCGGTCGAGAGTTCAAGAAGATCAATCCGCCCTATACGTCTCAAGACTGTTCCTCCTGCGGCCACCGGCAGAAAATGCCGTTGTCCGAACGGACCTATTCCTGTCCGTGCTGCGGGATGAAAAAAGATCGGGACCACAACGCCTCTCTGAATATTTTGAGACTCGGGCTGGAGTCTCGGGGTTAGCCCCCGGAAGCCCCCGGCTTTAGCCGTGGGGAGCAGTCATTTCTTCAACGGGTTGTGTCTGGTAAAATGAAACGGTTAATGTTCTGATGCTCACTTCTATAGGGATAGCAGAGGCAAGGGACATGAAGAGTGTTGCGATGCGGGGTGAAAGGCTGATCCTGTGGTGGGTCTGCCTTGCCATTATTTCTTTCGGGAAGGCTGTTTTGGCAGATGGAGCTGGTATCAGTATTTTGCCATCCGCGCCAAACTTTGTGGCTATTCCACCCGTTACTCCTTTTAATTCCTCACAGAGTTCTCCTTTGGGCCAGTCTCCGGGAACGTTAGTACCTCAAGAGCCAAGCTTGTCGCTCCCGATCGTTCCATTGTCGACTCCGATTATCTCTCCTGCTCTGGGGCTTCCGCCCGGGTCATTTTTGCCTGGCTCGCCTGTTTTGTTTTCTCTTGGGCCTATATTGGGAGGAGGGATTCAGCAGGGAGAAGGAATCTCAGCACCGGTTCAAGCTTTCTCCATGGGGCCGACAACCTTGCTGAACCAGTTTGCCCAGCCTCCTATGGTCCCCTACGGACAAGTCGGTGTTCCTCCTGCCGCCTATAATCCTTCTTTCGGAGGCCAAAATGGTAATCCTTTTTCATTGACCTGCAACTATTATTTTTTCGTAAACTGCGGGGCTTCCGGCGGGCAAGCCCAGAATTTTAAATATTCAACCCGGTAAGGGTTATTGATCCAGTTGGTCAGCTTTTTTCCATCCATCCGGATGTAAATATTCTTGTGCCAAGCCTTACCAAGGGAGACGGTTCTTCTTCGCTTTCCCGCCGCGTAATTGCGCAAAGGGTAGAATTGGCAAGAAAATCTGGTAGAGAAAGCCCGATGATTGAGCCGATTTCCAGCTCATTTTTTGCAGCAGAAGCTGGAAGGATGGTTATTCCGACACCTGTCATGACAATTTTCAGAATGAGATCAGTGTCTGTTGTTTCCATGGTGACGTTAAGCGGGATAGCGTTTTTTTGAGCTTCATATTCAATAAAGTCTCTTAACAGATTTTTTTTGTTTGGGAGGATAAGGGGAAAAGATTTTAGTGTGCCGACATCTCTTTGCCACTTTTCTCTTGAAACTGTTGGAGAGGCCAGAATCAGTAGATTGGACGGTACTCCAACTGGATGAACGGATAAATGGCTGAGTCCATTTTTGATTTGGGGTGCATCCGGAACATGGGTTAGCAAGATATCTGTTTTTCCGGTAATGAGTTCTGAGATCATATCCTGATCGAGTCCCTGATGAATTGAGACGGTTGCGTTTTTATAGGTTCCACGTACAAAAGATGTAAAAGGGGTATTCCGGGTAAACCCTGTTGCAAACCCGATTCCGAGTGAAAGCTGTTCGACTTTTATGGGGGGCATTTTTTCTGTCATGATTCTGGATGTATTTTTAACTTGGTCCCAGATGCTTTTTGCATGGTCGAGAAAGAGAATTCCATTGGGAGATAAAAAAACCCTTCGGCCGACCCGGTTGAACAACTTGACCCCAAATTCCTCTTCGAGAAGCTGGATTTGTGTCGAGACTGCCGGTTGGGTGACCCCCAGTATTTTGGCCGCCTGAGAAAAGTTCAACGTTTGGGTTACCGTAAGAAATGTGTGAATTTGGGAGAGTGTCATAATGTGTCCCTTTTGGGTTTCTGTAGCAATAAAATACTTTTAAAGTATGAATTTACGAGGTATCAAAAGAACGCCCACCATGATTTTGCTCGATGGATTGATCAATGTATGAATAAATTTTATCATGTAATTTCTGAAATGGAAAGAGACCTTTTTGGAAGAGAGTGATTTTTTGATCAAGATGGCGAGCAATCATTGAAAATACATTTCAGGATCATTCGGCCTCTGAGAAGGTGTTTCCTTTTTCAGCTACTTTCACTGGCGGTATTTTTATCATTCTGCTCAGTGTCTTTTGCTGTTGATTCCGACTCTTCTGCCAACAAGTCTGATGAATCAGGTTTTTATTTGCTGACATTGAGAAATGCACTCGGCATGGCTGTGCGGGACCAGCCATTAATCAAGGCGGCGCAGGAAGGCGCAAACATCTCCATTGCCGGGATAGGAATTGCCAAGAGTCAGTATTATCCGACTCTTAACGGGTCGACCACCTATACAAGGGAAACCGGCAACTTTGGTCCGCAGCCTGGCTTTCCTTTTACCATTCCGGAATCTCCTGTTTCTTACGACTTCTATCAGGCGCAGCTTACCTTGTCCGAGACCCTTTTTGCTTTTGGACGTCGCAGGGCCCAGGTTGCCCAGAACAAAGAACTTGCAAGTGCCTCACGTCGACAGATTCAGGAAACCTTGTCCGAGACCATTTTGAATGTCGAAAAGGCTTATTTCTCGGTGCTCAGAGATCAAAATCTGGTTCAGGTAGACCGTTTGACCATAAAGGACATGGAACTTCAGCTGGCAGTCGCCAAGGCGCGTTTTTCTGATGGAGTTGCAAATGGATATGATGTCCTCAATGCCCGGGTTAATCTTTCTAATTTTCATCTGACGGAGGTTCAGGATGAAAATCACCTCAGAGTGGATGAGCTTGCGTTAAATCATGCGATGGGCGTTATTGGACGAGCTCCTTATCGAGTTGCTCCTGTTAGCGATGCGTCTCTTCTTATTCCTGATGAGCCGTCTGCTGTCAGTCAGGCTCTCTCCCGAAGACCGGACTTGCGCGTTCTCAATAGCCAGATCAGGGCTCAGGAACAAGCTATCCGATTTAATCAGGCACAGTTTCTTCCCACCGTTTCTCTTCTGGGAAGCTATTCTTTTGATAGCGAATTTTTTCCTCTTGTCTATAACTGGTCAGCTGCGGCGACTGTCAATGTCCCAATTTTTAACGGTTTTTTGAACGTGGAGCAGGTGAGGCAGTCCAGAGCCCAGAAGCGTCAGCAAATTGATCAGCGGGAAGCATTGCGACAAACAATTGTCCAGGCCATTGACAGTGATCTTTTAAATTTGAGAACGGATGCTGCCAAAATCCGGGACTCCTCTGTTCTGACCGATCAAGCCGTCAAAAACCTCGCTTTGGCAGAAGAGGAATTTCGTGTCGGAACCGGAACAACCGTAGCCGTTTCCCAAGCTGAGAGGGATTTGGCCAGGGCAAGGTCCGGCCTTGTGCGGGATCGCTCCCAGCAGTCAATTGATATGGCTCAGCTCAAGAAAGATATGGGAACCAATTTTGACTTTGGAAATCACCGGATTCCTGTTGGACCTCTTCCATGAGTAACGGGAAAGCGATCCTTTACTGCGTTGCGTTCTTGCTGTGTGTTTGTCTGGTTCCGTCCAGGGCTCAGGCGGATCCCCCTTCTCCATTTATTCCTCAGGTTCCCATGGCGCAGAAGGGTTCTCAACCAACACCGTCCGGTTTTTGGGGTGGAGGTTGGACTATTGCTCCTTTTGTCTCGTACTATACGCTGACGGGAAGTGGTCCCTCACGTTACTTCAACAGTGCATTGGGGATCGGAGGCGAACTGCAGAAACCGCTTTCTGGTTCAATGTCTGATTGGCGATGGAATGTGGATGGATCTTACCTTCAGATGACTCCGGGACCGACTCTCTTTGTGACTTCTTCCCAGAACTCCCTGTTCGGACAGCCTTCCCAGACTCCCATATCATCTCCCGTTCCGGGTTCGGCAAGTATTACTGGCTGGATCCTCAGGACCGGTCTTGCAAGAGAGTTTCCCCGGATGCTTCCGGACGGATGGCTTGGCCATGGGGTTGTTGCCCCATACCTCCGTATTGATGTGGGAGGAGTCGACCTTGCGGCATCCGGAGCCGGCGCTTTGAGTGGCCATCCGTTGGGTGTATCTGTTGATGGGGGGGCTGGTGTTTCCCTGCGGGTTCCTTCTTCGCCAATGGGTGTTTTTATGGAAATAACGCCGACAGAGATATTTATTTCAGGGGAAGCCCTTTTTATGACTCCCCTGGTGGCGGGGATCACTTTTCATTTTTAGGGATTGTCCGTGTTGTGTAGATGTTTTTAATTTGTCCGGGAGGAATGATTAACATGGAAAAAGAGCCAATAGATGAAGACCGTCAAAGATTTGCACAGATGGGAATCACTCAGGAGTCATTCGACCCGAGAAAGAAAAAAATATTTTACGCACTGGCATCAGTTGTAACGCTTGTTTTTCTTTCAGGGATCTTTTATACCGTCTTTTTTTATGTGACGCTTCCCAATCACCATACCCTGTCACGCCCAGGACAACCCCAGGTGGATTCGGTTCCGCTACCGGTACCTCCTTCGACAATGTTTCCCGGTGTGGGTGCTTCGAAAAAAAGCATATTGATCGCGGAAAATCGCTACTTTATCGCATCTGTCGGAGATATTCAGCCGGAAGGAGATGGATTCAAGCTGGTTCTGAGCATTCATGTCCAGTCAACGCTTGAGGGGGAAAAGGGTATTTCCCTCATATTGTCAACTCCCCCCCGATGGGTGGATGGTCATCAGGGCTCAATGGAGGGGACTCTTGCCTGGGACAAGTTCAGGCTTTTAAAGCCCGGTGATATTGTGACTTTTCCCATCCATTTTATCAAAAAACCAAGGACCGGGAAGTTTGATCTTTATATAGGATTTCTGGGAAACGAGGGGATGTCGAAAAAACGCTATCCTCTTCACTTCTCTGGACTAAAGGTTCCTTCATGACGGGAGGATTGACCTTTCATGTCCGGGACAACTGAAAAAGTTCTGGAAGCACGAGATATTGGGAAAGCATTCATGGGCGGGAGCAGAATTGCCCTGGGAGGCGTCAGCCTGGAGCTTTTTCGTGGGGAAATCTTGTCAATTGTTGGCCCAAATGGTGCGGGAAAATCAACTCTGATTCAAATCCTTCTGGGACTTCTGAGGCCAGACAGTGGCTCCCTCAATATTCTTGGTGTTGATGCGACAAGGCATAGACGTCTGATAGCCCATAGAATCAACTACGCATCAACAGATCTTTCCCTGCCATACTCGCTTACTGTTCTTGAAAATCTTAGAGTTTATTCATTGATTTATAACTTATGTGACTGGGAATCCAGGGTCCATTCACTTCTTTCAGATTTTGGATTGTCAGCAATTGCCAATCGGCGGGTAGGAAGCCTTTCGACCGGGCAGGTTGCAAAACTGGGAATTGCAAAAGCCCTTCTCACGGAGCCTGAAATTCTTTTTCTCGATGAACCAACGGCAACACTTGACCCGGAAGTCTCTGCGCACCTGAGGGAGTTTCTCCGGAAAAGGGTGCTCGATACAGGTATGTCCCTTTTATATACCTCGCATAACATGAGGGAAGTGGAGAGGCTTTCTGATCGTATTATCCTTCTGGGTGGGGGAAAAATCATCAAGGAAGGGGTTATCGAAGATCTTTTAAAAAATGATTCTGCATCTGACCTGGAAGCACTTTTTCTCGATACAGTCAGGAAAACGGCCTCATGGTAACGATCGGGAAGCGACCTTCCGTTTCTCTTTTTGCAATCCGCCCTATGCTTGGTGTGATGCTTCGCCAGTTTTATCTTTACCGTCGGAGTCTTCCAAGGTGGATGGAGATCTTCTACTGGCCACTGCTGGATCTTCTTGTCTGGGGGTTCCTGACACTGTACTTGAGACAGGGTTCACTGATTGCTTCCCATGCTGTCTATTCTCTTCTGGGGGCACTTCTTCTCTGGGACATGCTTTATCGGTCACAGCAGTCCATCTCGATGGTATTCCTTGAGGAAATCTGGTCAAAGAATCTGTATCACCTGCTGGTGAGTCCGCTAACTCCTTACCATGTTATTTTTGGAGCAATTCTTACAGGAATCCTGAAGGTTTCGCTTTCTTCCGGACTTGCTATTTTCCTGGCGTACCATTTTTTTTCTTTTTCTCTTTTCAGTATCGGACTCTCTCTTGTTCCCTTTGTTTTGGCCCTTCTCTGTATGGGGTGGGCTCTTGGTATTTTGACAACGGCTCTGATATTGCGTTTTGGACAGGAAGCCGAGGTTCTTGCCTGGGGAGTCATTTTTCTCTTTCAGCCGGTCAGCGCGGTTTTTAACCCTGTTTCCGTTCTTCCTCCTGCTTTTCGGGATATCGCAATGTTTGTTCCCGCATCCCATGTTTTTGAGGGAATGCGACAGGTGGTCAATGGAGGAGGATTTCCCGGGGAACAATTAATGGTGGCTTTTTTTCTGGACGCTTGCTACCTTTTGATTGCCCTCGGTGTTTTTGGGTGGGTGATGGCAAGAGCCCGGAGGGAAGGGTTCTCCCTGAAACTCGGTGCCTGATGTCCGATTTTTGGATAGGGCTTCTCATAAGACTGGGAGTATTTTCTTGCTAGAAACTATCCCGTTCTCCGTGAGCCTTTGAGGTCCGCTCCTCAAAACTTTGTTTGACACTACCTTTTTCGCGGGGGATAATTCATTTATGGCAAAACGTGAAGTTGTTGAGTCTTCGATCCTTTCAATTATTCCAGAGACACCAAGGGTTAATACATATCGTCTGGGGATTCCGTCGGGGGCTTTTTCGTTTATGGCCGGCCAGTTCGTTATGGCCTCCATTCCCGATTTTCTTCGTGAGGACGGTCGTCCGGTCAGACGAGCTTATTCAATCGCTTCCTCTCCTCTTGATCTGAAGTCGGGGCATCTTGATCTGACAATAACGAGAGTGGGAGAAGGAGGGTATTTTTCCAATCGTATACATGAATCAAAGATCGGTGACCCTGTTTTGATCGAGGGGCCTTACGGGAAAGCTTTTCATATGGCCTATCCGCCAGAATCCTTTCCCGAACGGTATCTCTTTGTTGGTTCTGGAAGCGGAATCGCTCCCCTTCGCTCCATGATCCGGACCCTTTTGAAAGAAAGCTGCCCGGTGCCGATTGAGCTTTTTTATGGTTATCGACACGGGACGGATTGCATCTATGAAGAGGAGATCAAGGAGTGGCAGGCTAAAGGTGTCAGGGTTCATCTCTCGATTTCCGGATCCCTTTCTCCTGATCAGGTTTTCACCGGATCATATGGAAGGGTAACCTCAATTCTCCCTGAACGGATTCCTTCATACAGTGGTCAGGACGTTTTTATCTGTGGGCCTCCAAGTATGGTCGAGCAGACGGTCGGCTTTTTTCAGGGGATGCATTTTCCGGAAGGATCTGTTCACAAGGAACAATGGTAGTTTCAAAAATGCCGGGACTTTCCTTGACTCTGGCAAGCCCTTTGGGAGAAGTCGGATCTCTCTGGGACATGATTTTGTCTTGATAAGGATGGAGTAAAGCTCATGACAGAGATTTTGGCCGAGACAAAGCCATCTCCGACCTCAACCCGTAAACCTTCATCCTGGCGATGGAATGTGGGACTTGTCATTTTCCTGATGATGGTTATTCCGAGTTCCGTCATGGTCATCTTGTATTATCGCGAGGTGATGGCTACCTACTATGTCACCAGAAATCCTTTGCCAAAATCCGCGAGGGATATGGCCTCGGGTCTTGATCAGATCATGATCTCGGATGTCAGGGATACCCTGAATCTGGGAAATCAGCTGGCCGATCCTTTTATTCTGGGGAGCTCCGACAGAATCCGGGACCTTTTGGGGAAGTATATTCTCTCGGGACATATTCAACGCTTTGGTGGGTGGGAGGTAACCGATCCGTCAGGAAGAATCCTTGGAGGGGTCGGTAACAGGGGCATGGAGCCGCACCGTGCCCAGGCCGCAAATCTTATTGCTGACCTGAAATCCGAAGGGGGAGCTGCAAGACTTTCTGAACCGATTATCGATCCCGTCAACCATCTTGCCCTTCTTCTTTTAGCTGTTCCTATCCTTCATAAAGGTCAGACATCTGATGAGCGTCCGTTGGGCTATCTTGTCGGAATTGAAAATCTGTCGACGACACTTCACCCTTTTCTTTTTCAACCTCGAAAAAAAGGAGCCCCGGGACTTTCCTATATTGCTTCTACTGATGGAGATATTCTGGCAAGCTCAAAAGATATGCTTATTGGCCAGAAAATGGACAAAATTGGTCTCTCTTCAGTTCTTGAGCATTTTAAACAAGGATTCTCAGGGGGCTATAAGGCTGATATCAGAGGGAGCAATTATCTTTTCGGGACAGCCTTGATGAGCGATACGCAGGGAATAGCCCCACACCCATGGATGGTTGTTCTCCAGGCACCAGAAGATGTTGTTATGGTAAAAGCCAAGAGGATGAGGTTTGTCATGGACCTCGTTGCTTTTGTTGTGGCTCCGACGCTTTTTTGTGTCGATTTGTTTTTTCTGTTCAGGAGCATCCGCTCCAGTCGTTGATGACAGATGACCCCACCCCTGCCGCCGGTTTCTAAAATTGGTTTTGTTGGCGCGAGCCGATTTACCCTCCCAGTGGTCCGCTGGATTTTGGGAAAGGGGTACCCTGTTGTATGGATCGATCAGAATTTCAACGCTCTTGAGGAGAGTCTGGCCCTTTTCCGAACCCAAATGGCTGAGGAAGAGAGACTTGGTGAGAGAACACATGTTTTAACGGGCCAACTGACCCGCCTTCTCTCCGGTTCTACGAGCCTGTTGGATCTTCTTGGGTGTGATCTTGTCATTGATGGGACACGTGATCATCTTGAGGGAAAAATCGCACTGGCCAGATCCCTTGAGCAGCTTTTAGGGGACCGGGTCCTTTTGGGAGTGTTTCTCGAATCGTTGACGGTTTCACATATAGCATCCAGAATCACTCACCCTCAAAGACTTATTGGTTTGCGTCCTGTGGGGTTGCCTCCAAGAGTTCTTCAAAGTTTTGAGATCATCTCTGGTGTTGAGACAGCGCCTGAATCCGTTACCAGAATGACTGACTTTTCCCGTATGCTGAACCTTGAACCGGCTATTGTAAAAGAGGGGCCAGGAGGTATTGTTAACCGGCTTTTGGCTCGCCTGTTTTCTGAGGTACTCCTTCTTCCGAGACAGGTCCGGGGGGAACACGATGCTGTTGATCGTGCATTGTCCCAGTCCGGACTGTCCCTTCATCCATTTGAAATGATGAGAAGGCTTGGTGAATACGAAGTTTCCGGGATGATTACCTTTTTCAGGAGATACTATGGACCATCATTTCCCCTCTCGGAAGACCTTCCACTGAGTTCGGCGATAACCTCGTCCGTCCTTCATGAGGATGCCGATTCATTTATCAGGGAAGTGACCCATGGAGGACGGACAATCGCTTTGTCTGACTGGGCGGATGGAGTTTTTCTGGCGCTAACCAATGAAGCGGTTCAGATTGTGTCCGAAGGGGTCAGTGATTTTAATACGGTTGATCGGATTACCCGGATTGCATTTTTGGGGGACAGTACGACGATGGGTCTTCTCTCCAGGGGAGCCCAAAGGGGATGGCCCCTTATTTTAAGTGGTTTGTGGGATTATTCTCACAGAACAGATGGAAGGGTTTGGCCTTCATCTACCCTTCAACTCTGGGCAGCATCAACGAGAAACTGAGTGGAAGGAACCGATTGTTACCCCCAGATAGTTTCTGTGTTCAGACGGACAGATATCCCCGCTTTTTACGGAGACTGCTTCAAGAATACTGAACCTTTTTATCATGGCGATTGTATTCCATTCTTTCTTCCATCGGGATCGGTCCTTTTCCTTTCAGAACCAATTCCTTCCTTCCGTCAGACTTGTTCATTCCTGTCTAGACAGGGACAAAGCTGTCTTCCTGTCGGCGATGGACCCTTCCTTCTGTATTCTGGTGGCCGCTAATGCTTGAAGAGGGGCGGATAGACCTTCTTGTTTGCCGAGGACCAGAGCATAACGTAATGGCTGACCATCAGGAGATGTCTTCCGGCCATTGATAGCGGAAGTTCCTGGGGGAATCGTTCCATTCCCTTGATTTCTCCAACGGCAGTGATCAGGTTTCCTGTTCCAATGGAGGGAACCTGGTTCTGATTGTTTCCAAAAACGATCAGGCCACTTCTTTCGGGATTGATTTTAGGTTTTGCCTGTCCGATCATTTTGAGCGAAGGGACAAAAAGAATAAACGTGTTCTTGCTTGTGATGCTCTTTGATTTTTCTTTTTCAGAGAGTTGTCTTGGAAAAGAATCTTCAGTGAGGGGGAGTGCCCGGATCAGGAATATTTCTCCAACAGGGGAGTCCGTCCGTCGAATGATCTGTCCTCCAAGGACAGTTATTCGTCCAATTGGTAGCGGCTTTGTTTCCAGAATGGCGTGCAAGTCATCCGGGGTTTTTTGAGCAATAAAGACAGTCATTTGTTCTGGGGCGTTCTCACTGGCGCAGCCGGAAAGCCCACCAACCGGGATCAAAGCAAAAAACATGAGCAGGGATGTATTTCTTATTTTTTTGAGTATGTCAGATGTCATCGATCTTCCTCTAGTGTTTTGCCGCATAAGTTAGTGATTGGCTTTCTAATCCAGACTCCCTTGTACTCCCTTATTCTCCAGACAAACGGAGCCCCATTCTGATTGCAGGTCGACACATTATCCAGAATGACACGAATTTCCTGATCAGCCGAAGAATCTTGCAGGGTCTCTCCATGAATTTATGGAAATCTTTTCGTTTCTTGGTCTGGGTCGTCCTTCCCCGAATGATACCGGTGGCCAATTCAGGAGCAATAAAGATATTGAACCTCCGATGACGTTTGCCGGTGCTTTCCTTGCAACGAACGATCTTCACCCGTTCAGTCAGCCGGGCCTCTTTACTCCAGCTTCGGGAGAACTGGGGCAGGGCTCCTTTCTCTTGGGGGATAAAGGTCAGAACTTGTGCCATTCGGATGGCTCTGGTGGGCTTATTGCATCCCTGATATCGAAAAGAACATCCTGATAATATCGTCAAAAAATGTAATTAAAAACCAGATTGAATGAGGTATTCTGTTTTGCATGGTAAACTTTACCATTGTAACAGGGAAGATATGACAGGTCCACTTGAAACGGGCGTCAGATCTGTGATTTAAGTTCTTTGGGTACAAGAAACAGATATATCTCGCTGATGTTTGATGGGTGCTCAACGGTAGTTGTCAATGTCGATAGTTTGGATAAGGAGATATGGATTGGGAAAAACACTGATCAGGGAAAGTTGGGATAATGCCTCAAAAGGCTACAGGGATGGGCTGGGATCCCAACTGCATCCGGTTGCGATCAGATTGGCAAGCCTTTTGCCGGACACGCTGCCAGGGCCGGTCCTTGATCTTGCATGTGGTCCTGGAACGGTTTTGTTTTATTTATCCCGGAAGCGCAAGGGAGTAAAGGGTATCGCCTGTGATTTTTCTATCGAAATGGGGAAGCTTGCTCGTGAGAGGAATCCGGGTGTCAAAACGGTCGTGGCGGATCAGGACTGCTTGCCTTTCAGGGAGGGATCCCTTGGGGCTGTTGTGTCTTCCATGGGGACGATCTTTTCATCCGATCATGGCTCACAGCTTAAGATGATCTCCAAAACATTAATGGATGGAGGGTTTCTGGGTTTTTCCGCATGGGGAGAGAAGAAGGATTGTGCCTTGAGAAGGGTCTCTGAAGAGATCACAAAGAAGTGGCCTCATTCAACGCCTGAAGCGGTTCCATCACTGGACTCGCCTTTTGCTTTGGGCGGGAGCGACTGGTTGGGCAGGGCTTCCAGCGAGGCAGGACTTGAAGTATTAAAAGTTGAATCCGGTGATCTGATTTTTGATTTTCAGAACATATCCGAAGCAGCTCATTCGCTTGTCCATACCGGTCGATTTGCTCTTCTTTTAAAAAATCATCAGGAGTGGCTGGAACCATTGACCAGTCTGGCATGTGAGCATTTTTATCCCTATCAGGAAACCTCGGGGAGGGTGAGGCTTTCCAACAGATTTCACCTGTTTGTTCTCCAAAAAAAGAGTATGGGCAAGAGCTCTGATTATCCTGTTGCAGCTTCTGGAGTTCGTTGATGAAAAAAGTGGATGCGGTCTCGGAAATCATTCATTTTAACAAAGATCTGGATCAAAGAAGAGTAAAACTCAAGTTTGACCGTATGAGGGAAGGGATCTTTGCCTTCTTTCGGGCGACTTGCCATCTTTTTTATCAGAGCCTTCCTCAAGATTCGCTCTTTACTCAGGCTCCTGTGGTCTGGACATGCGGAGACCTTCATCTTGAGAACTTCGGGAGTTATAAGGGCGATAATCGGCTTGCTTATTTTGATATGAATGATTTTGATGAAGCTTGCCTTGCCCCCTGCACACTGGAGATGTTGCGTGTTTTGAGCAGTATCCTGATCGCTTCTGATGGTTTTAATCTCGGAGTTCGGGGGCAGACAGATTTGTGCAAGGCATTTATCCGTTCATATTGTTCGGAAGCCGTGACTGAAAAATCACGTTGGATTGAGCGATCGCTTTCAAGCGGTCTGATCCGCCGCCTCTTAAAATCTGTCAAATCAATAGACCGGAGCTCTTTTCTGAATACCCGGAGCAGAGTGAAAGGAAAAAGGCGAAGGCTTATCATCGATGGGGTAAAAGCTTTTCAGACTCCAAAAAGCGATAAGGAAGAAATTCTTTCGATTATGGAAAATTTTGCCAAAACGCAAAAAAATCCAGAGTTTTATCGGGTTCTTGACATTGCAGACCGTATTTCCGGTTTGGGCAGTCTTGGTGTTTCGAGATATGTTCTTCTTGTTGAAGGCCGGGGAACCCCTTCCGGGAATTTTCTACTGGACCTGAAGCAAGCCAAGCCGTCTTCTCTGGGTGGGCAGCTCTTTTTATCCCAGCCTCACTGGGAAAATGACGCAGAGCGGGTGGTTACCATCCAGAAACGTAGCCAGGCCATATCACCGGCTCTTTTATCCACTTTTTCCATAAATGGGCGCCCCTTTATCCTGAAAGAACTGCAACCGAGCGAACATCGTGTCAACCTTGACCAATGGAGCGGAAACCTGTCGGAAAAAAGGGAAGTCCTCAAGTCGATGGGCGCCCTTTCTGCCTGGGGACAGATTCGCTCGTCCTATTACAAGGGGGCAGCTTCTTCAGAGGAAATAGCTCATTTTGCAAGAGAAGACCGGTGGACTGAAGGGTTGATCGAGACTGCTTTTGAGAAAGTGCACAATTTTCGTGAGTATTATCGGGATTACTGCAAGGCGTTCGATGCAAAGGTTTTAGGGACTGATTCATAAAAAACAAGCTTTCTTGCCAGATACTCTTATTCTTTGGAGGAGAATCCCTGTCAAGATGTTTCTTGTCTGAGTGAGACTTGATCCTTTCCGACAGAATGGAGTTTGGCGGACGAGGTGCATGAAGACGATCCTTTCTGCGACACATCCGGGTCTCCTCTAAAAAGGAACTAAAGGACCGGATTCCACAAGGGATCGAGGAGTGGAACGACAAGCCTGTTGTTTTCAGGTGGAATAATTTCGACCTGGGGCTGAAATAAAACGTAAATATTTTTATGTTACGAACTACTAGATTTTAACAAGCCGCTAGTGGTTGTCTTTTCTTTTTTCTTCAAAGAGCCATGCATGCTTGATTATGGTTTCGATATCGGGGTAACGAGGTGTCCATCCAAGATCTTTCTTGATCATTCGGCTGTCTGCTACTAACCGTGGGGGATCGCCTGCCCGCCTTTCTCCGTTTTCCACCCGAATCGCTTTTTGAGTCACTTTTTCTGCAGCAGAAATGACTTCAAGGACAGAAAACCCTTGCCCGTTTCCAAGGTTGTAGGAGATGGAGTCCCCTCCGGATTCAAGATGCAAGAGCGAGAGCAAGTGAGCTTCGCAAAGATCGATGACATGAATGTAGTCCCGGATGCATGTCCCATCCGGGGTGTCGTAGTCTTTTCCATAGACGGTAATGGAGTCTCTCTCACCGGATGCCGCTTTAAGAATCAGGGGGATCAGATGAGTTTCGGGGTGATGTCTCTCGCCAATCCTTCCGTCAGGATCAGCCCCCGCCGCATTGAAATAACGCAGGGCAACACTTTTCAACCCATAGGCTTTTCTGTAATCGGAGAGGATCTCTTCTACGAAGAGTTTGGTTCGTCCGTAGGGGTTGACCGGCGATTTGGGATGAAGTTCATCGATGGGAGACCGAATAGGTTCTCCAAAAATTGCAGCGGTGGAGGAGAAAATAAATTTCCTGATTCCGGCGTTGGCCATTGCATCGAGGAGGACCAGGGTTTTTGAGACATTGTTATTGTAGTACTTTGATGGAGATATGACAGATTCCCCAACCTGAATAAAGGAGGCAAAGTGCATGACGGCATCAAAGCTGTTTTCAGCCATGATTCGGTCAAGAAGTGAACGGTCTCCGATATCCCCCAGGATAAACGGTGTCTTGTCAATGGATTCCCTGTGTCCGTTTGAGAGATTGTCCATGACGATCACTTCATGGCCGGATTTTTCGAGCAAGACCACCATGTGGGAACCAATGTAGCCAGCTCCGCCAGTGACGAGTATTTTCACTTTTTTCTCCCATAGATCAGGTTGTTAAAATCCGGAAGTGCCGTCAATCCGAAGGCGGGAATCTAGGGTGTATCCTTCGATTGATGAATGGACTCATGGTATATTTTGTTGATGCCGAAAACTTTCGGACGGCATTTGTATACGACACCCAAAAAACACGTTCATTTTAAAGACAGACTTTCCCACACTGTTTGAGATGAGCAGGGGGGGACTTCAGTCAGATCGAAGGTGTTTTATTGAACCCGGTCCGTTAAACGGGAAGGGATCAGATATTGTTTTATGGCATAGAATCATGCCGGACGATGGTTTGATCATCCGGACGTGATTTTTCAAAAATCCTATCAGAATCATCTGGAATTTCCAAAATTAAAATCATCTCCCATGTTTTTCAGGATTATCCCTCACATCTCCTGAGCGCTAATCGAGAGTTATTTACTATGATCTTGTTTCCTTATATTTAATCCTAGCTTGGTTTGAATTTACCTCCACCCTCAGATACACTTGAATTATTGAGTGGTTGGCTATTGGCGCTTCAATGGACTGATTCAGGAGGAAAGGGATATCTATGGGGCCAAGGGGGTACAAAGGACTCGATTCTTTTTTATTCCTGTATGCGCTTCCGCTTCCTTCCGGTATCGTATCCTGCGGGAGTCGAACGCTCAAACCGGTCTCTTTTTTTCCGTATAGGACACTAGGTGGCATTCACATCACGATGACGGGCTTTCGTCGTGGGAAGGTCTCTTTTTTATCAGGCTATTACGAGTGCGATGGTGTTAGAGGATTTCTGGGGGCATCTCATGAACTCAGGGGTTCTTTGGCGGTTCGTGAGGTCATTCCTTCTGAGGGCTGGATCTTTGAAGGGGAGGGTGCATTTTTACCCCGTGCTGGTTCAATTGAAGCGAGGGTAAGGGCGACTCTTCCGATGCGGAAGACGTTCAGCTTCATGGATATTCGTCATGGTGTTGTTTACTTTCATCAGGATGCGGGGGCGACACTCTCTCTCTTATCTGTGAGGGGGAGCTGGTCAGCCCCGATACAGAAAATTCTTGACTCCGGCTGGAAGGTTGCTGCCATGGGCTATCGATCTTCATCGATCCAGACCGATCAGGTCGTGGAGCGGGAGTTGCTGCCTGTTCTGGATTCAGAGACGATTTCAGGATGTCCGTCATCAGAGGGCAGGCGCCGGGAGTCTATTATTCCGCTAGCGATACAGGAAGATTTTTTTCCTGTTCAGGTCGGGAAAAAGGGTGAATGCCTCTGAACTCGGGAATTTTTCATCTTTTCACAGCCAGAACTCCCTCGTTGGATATTTGAAAAGTCTCCTGGAGCCCTAGCAGAATAGGCATTGTCTGGCGTCTTTTGTGGCCGATAAAGATTTGCGAATTCATTCAGAGTATATGGAGGGAATGTGACAGAAGCTTTTGAGGTTGAGCCCACGATTGTCGCACGTAGAAATAGTTTTCATGCCAGATTGGGCTTCAGCTCTTTAAGCGGCTGGCTGTCTGCAGCAATTGTTCCGTTCGTACTCGGAGCCGTTCTGGGTGGCTGTCATATGGAGTCAGGCGCCGGGGGTAGTTCTGCGAGCTATGGAGAGACCAGAATCGCCCGGTCAAAACCTTTGCCTGTTGATCCGGCAAGGCCTTGGCAGTCCTACTATCATGAGCTTCAGTCCTATACTGACGAGGACTTTGGAAATCCGTTTTTGGCACTCGACGAGACAGAAAAAGTTCTTCGTTATCGACCTAAGTCGCTGTCGATGCGTCTTAGAAAAGCTCATTTGCAGGAAAAGACAGGAGACGAAAAAGGGGCGATTGAAACACTGAAAAAACTGACAGTGGATTACCCCAAGAGGATTTCTCCCTGGCTTTACCTCGCCAGGATAGAACGCGTTCAGGCGCTTAGAATATTGGACCCGGCTCTCAGAAATATGCGCTTTGAGGATATTATCACTCTCTACCGCCAGCATGTTCTTCCTCTGGATCCCCTGAAGGAGGAAGTTTATGTTGCAATTGATGACCTGTATAACCGGACAGGCCAGAGAGAGAAAGGAATCGAGGTCTTGAAAGAAGGCGTCGAAAAAAATCCCTCATCGAGCTATTTGCCATTTTATCTGGGTTTTCAACTGGCAAGAGAGAAAGATTTCAATGGGGCCAGAAAGGCATTTGCTCTTTCTGTGAAAAGGAATTCCGGATTTGAGCCCGGATGGGAGTCTCTGGGGGATCTTTCCGCAACTCTTGGAAACTACCCTGAAGCGGATAAGAATTACCGTATCATCCTTGACCGGATTCACCCGGGGGATCCTCAGGTAGAAGGCAAACTCCTGAAGGATCTGCTTTCGGAAGGGAAGACGCGAGAAGCGATTTCTTTTCTGGGACAGGTCATCAAAGAACACCCGGATGATGAACGCTTTGGACTTATCCTGACATCTCTTTTACTGGAGGATAACCAGCTTGATCGGGCAATTGGTGAGATACAGTCGATCATTCGGGAGAACCCAGGAGATGAGAAGCTGCTGTCATTTCTGGGATCCGTTTATGAGAGGTCTCTGCACCTTCCCGAGGCTGTCGATACCTATCGTTTGATGATCCAGCGCTTTCCCAAAAGCGACATGGGATACTTCCTTCTGGGGGATCTTTATCGACGTCTTGAGAACCCGAAAGCCGCAATAAAAAACTTTTTAAAAGCTGAAAAGCTGGCTCCTGGCAAGTGGGAAATTCCTTTTTCCTTATCGCTTGCCTTAATGGACCTGAAGCATTTTCCGGCAGCTCAAAAATATCTGGTCCGGGCCATGGTCCTTCGTCCGGATAGTGCCGTCTTGTATTTCAATCGGGGTGTTCTTTTTGATGAGTGGAACCACAAAAAGTACCTGAAGCAATCCCAGCGTGATCTGGAGCGATCCATTGCACTGAATCCAAAGATGGCTGATGCCTTGAATTATCTCGGTTATACCTGGGTTGTGGACAGGGGAAATCTCATCGCGGCCAGATATCTTATTCTGAGGGCACTTACTGTTGACTCCAAAAACGGTTCTTTCAGGGATAGCATCGGGTGGTGTTACTTCCAAATGGGGCAGGTTTACAAGGCTCTTCGGGAGGAATCAACAGCCTATGGGCTTATGCCTCATGATGCAACGGTTCTCGCTCACCTTTCGCGTATTGAGATAGCCGTGGCAAAGGATCTTGCCATCCATTCTCCAACTCCCCGCAGACAGGCCATTATCTCTCAGTCTGCAGCAATGTCTTCCCTTTCCCAAAAAACTTTTTCAAAGAAGTTTGCGATTGACAGGCTTCGGTCAGATGCAAGATTCCATTTGCGGGCATCGATCATGCGGCATCCGATGAAAACAAAAAGAGTTTCCTTATACAAAAAGCTATTTGCCAGAGACGATCCCGATTTCCACAAGGATTATCTGGAAGCTAAAAAGCAATGGAAGCTTCTTCATCCTGCTAAAGGTCGCCCAAGCATTTACAGGGTAAGAACCGGAGATACGCTTGAAACGATTGCAGCCAAAGGGGTTATTTATGGCGATCCCCGCTATTGGCGGACTCTTCTCAGGGCGAACTCTCTTGAGGTTAAAAATCCAAACAAGCTTCCCTGGGGTCTGATTCTCAGAATACCATCGTCTCCTTCGGCCATGGATGGTCGACAGCATTCAGCGTCTGGAACAGGAACAAGGCTTTTTTCATCCGGATCGAAAGGAAATGGAAATGTCGACTGAAAAACACCCAGCAACCTCCATTCCCTTTTTTGACCTGACAAGACAATACTCCCAAATAAAAGCTGAGGTTCTTTCGGCTGTGACATCTGTTCTTTCTACCCAACAGTTTATTATGGGAGAGACTGTTCGACGCTTTGAGGAACAGATGGCTTCCTGGTGGGGGCTTCCTCATGCAGTCGGGGTTGCTTCAGGAACGGATGCCCTGCTTTTATCTTTGAAAGCTGCCGGGTTAAAGAATGGTGAAACGGTAATGGTTCCATCGTTTACCTTTTATGCATCGGCATCGGCCATTTCTTTGGCCGGCGGCTTGCCTTTGTTTACGGAGGTTGATTCGAAGACATTCAACGTCACGACAAAAGAACTTTCTGAGATGCTGGCTCTACGGGGAGAGCGTCGCGGTGGATTCTGGCATGACAAGGTCACTGGATCAAGAATCAGTGGAATCGTGGTGGTCCATCTGTATGGACAGATGGCAGATATGTTATCTCTTTCCGATTTTGCCCGAACAGAGGGGCTCTGGATTGTTGAGGATGCCTGTCAGGCAATTGGTGCCGAAAGTCATGGAAAACCTCCAGGATTTTATTCTGTTGCGGCCGCCTACTCTTTCTTTCCGACAAAAAATCTTGGAGGAGGAGGAGATGGAGGCATGATAGCGTCGATTAATGGGGATGTTGATGCTCATTTGAGATCACTTCGTGTTCATGGGAGTGTGCGTCGCTACTATCATGACGAGATTGGTTACAACTCTCGTCTCGATGCCATTCAGGCAGCAATCCTTGGCGTCAAACTTGGACACCTTCATTCGTGGAATTCCAGAAGGGGAGAGCTGGCGAGAGTGTATGGAGAAAAACTGTCGGATACACCGGGGATACTGGTGCCGTCTGTTGCTTCCGGAGCCAATCATGTCTGGCATCAGTATACGGTCAGGGTGACTGGAGAAGGAAAGCGGGATGAGCTGAAAGAATATCTTGCTAAAAAGGGAATTGGGTCAGAAATCTATTACCCTCTTCCCCAACATAGGCAGGAAGCCTTTTCCCACCTGCCGGCACAAGATCTTCCGGTGACGGACCTGTTGTCGGCGGAGGTCCTGTCACTGCCCGTTTTTCCGGAATTGAGGGATTCTGAGCAGGAGTTGGTTCTTTCGGCAATCATTGACGGTTTTTTTAAAGGAAGTTGACTTTTCCATATGGAAGCCCCGATAAAGGGTCGGTTTTATTCTGTCAGAAAATCATTTCCTGCTGAGCGATCCACTGATGCCAGTCAACGACAGAAGTCTCCGTGAACAGGGTGGCCTTAGAAAACAATAGAGAGTGCAATTTGATGATAACCGATCACTCGGAGGAGCTTGATCGCACAATGTTTTTGGTTGGTTTGCCAGACTCGAAGTCCGAAAGATTTTGAATGGTTGTTTCTGCAATGGTTTTCATCGCTTCCCTTGTGAAAAAGGCCTGATGGCCGGTGATAATGACATTGGGAAAGGTCAGTAACCGGGCGAAGAGGTCATCAGTGATGATTTCATCAGAGAGATTTCTGAAGTATAGGGCTGTTTCCTCCTCGTAGACATCAAGGCCAGCTCCACCAAGACGTTTTGTCTTAAGGGCTTCCACGAGAGCTTTTGTATCGATCAGCGCGCCTCTGCTGGTATTGATCAGAATGGCACAGTCAGGCATTTTTTGAAGTCTGTCGGCGTTGATCAGATGATGGGTTTCTGGAGTGAGCGGAACGTGGAGGCTTGTGATTGCGGATTTGGAGAGAAGAGTGTCGAGGTCGACATACTCCATCCCAAGAGACAGACACTCAGGATTTTCCCAAAGATCATGTCCCAATAGGGAGCAGCCCATGCCATGAAGAATTCTGGAAAGAGCGAGGCCGATCTTTCCTGTTCCGACTATCCCGACGGTCTTTCCATGCATATCAAATCCCATAAGTCCGTCAAGGAGAAAATTTTCTTCCTTGACCCTGTTATAAGCTTTATGGAGATGTCTGTTCAGTGCAAGCATCAACCCCAGACTAAACTCTGCCACGGAGTAAGGTGAGTAGTCCTGAACCCTCATAACCGTTATTCCAAATTTTTGGGCTGCATCGAGATCGACATGGTTGAATCCGGTACTTCGGAGGGCCAGAAGCCGGGTGCCACTTTTTTTGAGAATTTCAAGAACTGAAGCATTGAGAACATCATTGACAAAGCAGGAAACGGCAGGAAATCCGGATGTGAGTGGCGCGGTATTCTGGTCGAGAACGCTTTCGAGGTAGTGTATCTGGTGCAGATTCTGATTGGCACAATCCAGAAAGGTTTTGTCATAGGGGCGGGTACTGGTGACCAGAACTTTCATGGCAAACCCATCCTTTCTGATTTCATAAAATAAAAATACCCTTTTACAACGGCTTCCAGATCAAAAAAAGAATATTCCTTTTTTCAGCATTATTCCAACCTCCAGACAAGGCTTTTCGAGTTTTTGGCAAATTTTTCAAATGGAAAAGACGCCATTCACTCTTTTCAGGAAGAGGATCACAGCCATAAACATGGAAAGGAGAAAAGAGATGATCTGACGAATGTTTTCAATTTTGATTTATCCCTGTTCTTTTCAGGTTGTTTGCGGGGTTTGATCGTTTGGAAGGAGACAACGACAAATAGAAAAATCTAAAAAGGAGAGAACATGCTGACAAGAAGACATCATGCCAGAAAGACTGAAGAGTTTTTGACTCCGACATATGGGACCCGGTTTTTTACGAATGATCTGGAGGCATTTAGCATGTCCGAGAACGGGACAAATCCTCAAAGCGCCTATCAGATTATTCATGATGAACTGGAGCTTGATGGAAATCCTTCCCTGAATCTGGCTTCATTCGTTACAACATGGATGGAGCCGGAAGCGCAAAAGCTTATTTCAGAAAATCTTCAGAAAAATCTTGTGGATCAGAGCGAATACCCGCAGACAGGACAACTTCAGCACCGGGTCATTCACATGTTGGCTTCCTTGTTTC
This sequence comes from Leptospirillum sp., assembly GCA_027323445.1. GTDB lineage: Bacteria > Nitrospirota > Leptospirillia > Leptospirillales > Leptospirillaceae > Leptospirillum. The sequence goes on along the minus strand of DAHWBS010000007.1, from coordinate 26,232 downwards.
ATGCCCCTGAAGATCAGGATGTGACGGGAACCTCTACAATCGGTTCTTCAGAGGCCATTTTTCTGGGTCTTCTTGCCCACAAAAAACAATGGCAAAGCAATCGGAAAAAAAGGGGACTTTCTACCGAATCTCCGAATCTTGTTGTGGGGGGCGATGTTCACGTCGTTTGGGAAAAGTTCTGTCGATATTTTGATGTGGAGCTTCGAATGGTTCCCTTGTCAAAGGAACGCTTCGTACTCGATGTGGCCGTGGCGACTTCTTTGGTCGACGAGAATACGATTGCGGTAGGGGCTGTTCTGGGGACAACCTTTACCGGGCAGCTGGATCCCGTTGTGGAGCTGAACGAAGCTCTTGAAAAGCGTTTCCTGGAGAAGGGATATTTCGTTCCCATTCATGTGGATGGGGCAAGCGGGGGATTTTTGCTGCCATTTCTTGATCCTGAGTTTGTCTGGGATTTCCGGCTGAGCCATGTGAGATCAATCAATGTATCCGGGCACAAGTTTGGTCTGGTCTATCCCGGAGTGGGCTGGCTGCTCTTCCGTGACCGCTCGGATCTCCCGGATGATCTTGTTTTTCGGGTCAATTACCTTGGGGCTGAGGAAGAGACCTACACGCTCAACTTTTCCTCAAATGCAGCTTTTGTCATTGCACAGTACTACAACCTGCTCAGGCTGGGAAAGCAGGGTTATCGGCAGATTTTGCATAATTGCCTTGAAAATGCCCGGTTTTTTGCCAGAAAGCTCAAGAAGTCTTCCATTTTTATTCCAGTCGATTCTCACCCTTCCCTGCCGATTGTTGCCTTTTCACTTCGGCCACCTCATGCAGGAAGGGAAATGGAAATTTCTTCTGAGCTCAGAAAGTTTGGGTGGATCGTTCCGGCTTATTCCCTTCCTCCCAAGGCAGAAAATATTATGGTGCTAAGGGTCGTTGTTCGGGAACAGGTGAGCAGGAATATGCTTGAACATTTGCTAGAACATCTTGATATTTCTTCTAAAATCCTGAAGAATCCATCTTTGCCCGTACAAGGATCTCCGCCTGTTTGCTAAAGGGGCTTTATGGGAATGATGAAGTGTCGGGGAGTGGTCATGACTTGTCTTTTATCTTTTTCCCCATAAGGAAGCGAGTCCTTTCAAGATGCTGAAGGATCTTTTCAATAAATGGATTCTGAAGTGGAACGAAGTGAGGGGATCATTTCGCCTGTTGCTCGCGAAATGGTCCCATGGGTATATGGGGAAGCTTCACCCCCAGTTCTGGTTCCCTCATGGAGTCCTGGCCCTGATCCTGATCTTTTTGGGTGTCAGGAATGTGTTGCCCCTGCTGGAGCAGGTCAGACTCTTAAGCGAGGGGATTATTCGGTATGGACCGGTAGAGGACTTCAGCCACCTTCCCGCATTTTTTCAGCACTGGATGGGAAGTGTCAGGAGTTTTATCGGTATCCTGCAGATTTTAATGGGAATGGGGCTGGTTTTTCGGTCCCGTTTTGCCTGGGCTGCCGGGATTGTTCTTTCATCCGCCTCCTTTTTGATTCTGTTTCGTCAAAATCACGGCCATCTTGTTTTACCATCGATAGGAGATCTTGTCCTGTTTTTGGGACTGCTTGTTTTTCGTCGGCAATTCTATCGGTCAAATGTTGCAACCGGGACGATGTTTTCCATCATCAGTATCATCCTTCTTTTTTCGTATGCGGTATTCGGATCCTTTTTGCTGGGAATGGGATTCAATCCTCCGATCAAGAATCTTTTAACCTCTTTTTATTATGCTGTTGTGACAATGTCTACGGTTGGGTACGGTGATATTGTTCCTGTTAGCGATGATGCCCGTATCTTTACTGTTTCCATCATCATTTTGGGGATCAGTGTTTTTACCGCATCACTTTCCACGGTCATTCTTCCGCTGATGAATGAGCGGGTGCAACATCTTTTGATGGGAGAACAAAAAGGGATGATTCGGAAAAACCACTATATTCTGGTCGGAACCGGTGCTTTGGCGATGAATACCCATGAAGAGCTTGTCCGCAGGGCCTTTCCTGTCACCTTCATTGTTCCAAAGAGACGGAGCGATGGTCATTGGGAGAAAATCGATCAGGTCGAGGGGGATCCCATGGATCCAGAGACTTTGAAAAAGGCGGGCATACTTGATGCCGTGGCCATTTTAGCTCTTCTTGATGATGATGGCGACAATGCTTTTGTTGTTCTTGCGGCGAGGGAAACGGGGTCGGCTGCCAAGACAGTCGTTTCTGTAAAAGACAGAGGGAAGCTCGCAAGGGTTCGCACGGTTCACCCCGATATGATTTTATCCTCGGACCTTATAGGTGGACAGCTTCTTGCAATGGCCCTTGCTGGAGAAGCTGTCGACGGAAATGAAATTATCCGGAAGATTTTTCAGGGTTGAGATCAGAAATCGGATTTCAACAAAATATCCCGGAAGAGTCGATGTGGTTAATGTTCTTTGGTCGAGTCTTTGATTGAGCGGTTGAATTCTTCATCGTAACGGAACCGATTGGGAATTTCGTGTCTCAAAAGCTTGTAAACGGCAGGAACCAGAAACAATGTTGAGATTGTTGCTACAAAAAGGCCACCGATAACAGCTCTTCCGAGGGGAGCATTCTGCTCTCCTCCGCTCCCGGCTCCGAACGCCATGGGCAACATGCCCAAAATCATTGCGGTTGCCGTCATGAGAATGGGCCGTAGTCTTGTCGATCCGGCGCTTTGTGCCGCATCACTGGCGGAGAGGCCCCTCCCGCGCTCATCATTTGCAAATGTAACCAGCAGGATACTATTGGCTGTTGCGACGCCAATGACCATAATGGCACCCATTGCGGACTCAACATTCAGGGTGGTATGGGTTAGGAAAAGAGCGATTGTGACACCCAGAAGTCCCATCGGAATGGATACGAGAATGATGAACGGATCAAGAAAAGACTGAAAATTCAGGACCAGAAGCAGATAGACGAGAAGAAGTGCCAGAATAAGTCCAAGGCCAAAATGGGTAAATGACTCAATCATTGCCTCGCTTTGTCCCCGATACCGGATGGTTGTTCCTGGGGGAAGGGCAAGTTTTTTGATCTGGTGTTTGATCGCAATCGTCAAGGATCCCAGATCCCGGTCCTGTGCATTGACCAAAACATCAACCACTCTTTGTACTGTGTAATGGGAGATCGATCCCGGAGAGACTCCCTCCTTGACATCGGCGATATTGGAGAGGTACTGGGTGTTTAAAACCGTTCCGGATAAAGGTGTTGTCCCCCTGATGGGAATTGATTTCAGGTCTGAGATGGAATCGATTTCCGGGATGGGAGTCTGAACCGCTACGATATAGTTGATTCCATTTAACGGATTGACCCAGTAGTTCGGAGCGACCAGAGCACTTGAGGCCAAAGATACCAGGAGGTTGGAGGCCACATCATTTTGTGTTAGCCCGACCTCTAGCGCATTGGCCCGATGCGTGTGGATGAAAATGGTTGGATAATGCATGACCTGAGGGATGGAGACATCTGCTGCCCCGGGGATTTGTCTGACGATTTGCCGGATTGTTTTTGCAAGTTTATAGGAGGACTCCAGATTTCGACCTTCAACCTGAATATCGATCGGAGCGGATAGTCCAAAGTCGAGAACCTGACTGATGATGTCAGCCGGTTTGAACCAGAAGGAAAGATCAGGAAATTCCTTTGCCAGATCTTCCCGGATTTGTTTCTGATAGCTGAAGACTGAGTGGTGCCGGGCTTTTAGCGAGATAAGAAAGTCAGCGTCCATTGGGCCAATGCTGTCTGTTTCATAAAATGCAAGATTGTAGAAGACAGGGAGGCCAATATTGACATCTACGGACTTGAGCTCGGACGGTGGAATGATTTTATGCAGGGCTTTTTCGACTTTTGCCACATATTGTTCGGAGACTTCAACTCTGGTTCCATCCGGTGCCCTCATATGAAGGGCCAGAAGACCCGCATCGACATTCGGAAAGAAATCAAATCCGGTTCTTGTTAGCAAAAGAATCCCGCCACCTGCGAGTAAAAGGCAGACAGCAACCACTCTCCCGGGTCTTAGCAGAACTCTTCCTAATAATAAATGGTAGCGTGCCCTTAGTTTTTCAAAGAAGTGCAGAAAAATTTTGGAAACCCCTGATCGTTCAGTTCCTTTTTGGGTGTCAAGAGATGAGCCGGAAAAGGGCTCCGGAGTTTTTTGATCCATTTTCTTTTGATGGATGATTTTTGAAAGGGTGACGACCAGAGTCCTTGAGAGAAAGTAGCTTGCCAGCATGGAAAACACGACTGCAAGCGCGAGTGGGGTAAAAAGGAAGCGTGAGACTCCCTGCAGGAGAATAACCGGAAAAAAGACAATCAGAATGGAAAGAGTTCCTACAAATGCCGGAAGGGCGACCTGATTGGCACCATCATAGACCGCGAGCAGGGGATCTTCTGTCAGTGAAAGGTTCCGTTCAATGTTTTCGATGGCAACAGTGGCATCATCGACCAGCATTCCAATGGCCAGGGCAAGCCCTCCAAGGGTCATCAGGTTCAGGGACTCTCCGGCAATCTTCAAAAAGAAAAGGGCGGCAAGAATGGATAACGGGATGGACAGAAGAATGATGACTGTTGAGCGGAGATCTCCTAAAAAAAGATAAATCATCAGTGAAACAAGTAGCGTTCCGATGACCCCTTCCATGATGACATCAACGAGAGCCTGCTTGACAAAGACAGACTGGTCAAAAAATGGCTTCAGGTGAATCCCTGGAGGAAGAAGCGATTCAATATGCGGAATCAGACGCTTGACATCTGAAACAACTGTCAGGGTTGACGCTCCAACATGCTTGAAGACCGTGAGATAGGTGGATCTCATCCCATTGACTCTGACAACATTTTCCTGGGGTGCAAATCCGTCATGGACAATGGCCACATCCTTGAGTCTGACGACGGTTGACCCCATGGCCTTCACCGGTAGATTTCCCAGACCAGCCAGCTTGTCCGGACTTCCATTGATCTCGATATTCAGCTCTTTTGTGCCAATCCGGGCTGTTCCAGCCGGTACGATGATGTTCGAGCGGGTCAGAGTGTTGACGATGTCATTCGGTGAAAGACCATACCCAAGAAGTTTTTGAGGGTTGATATCCACCATCACCTGACGCATTTTTCCCCCGAACGGGGCAGGTGTTGAGAGTCCTGGGATAGTGAAGAGGTAAACCCTGATAAAGTTCAGGCCATAATCATAAAGCTGTTGTTCCGAATATCGCTTTCCCTGAATTTCAAGCTGAACGATTGGAACATTGGCCGCATTGTAACTGATGATATTCGGTGGCATTGTTCCTGGTGGAAAGATTCTGAGGAGTGTTTCTGAAACAGCACTGATTTGGGCAATTGCTGCGGCGATACTTTCGCCCTGATGAAAATAGATCTTGATCAGTCCTGTGCCGGAGATAGACTCCGATTCTATCCGGCTGATTCCATTGACTGTGGTTGAGTAGGCCCTCTCGGATATGAGGACCATTCTTTCTTCCATGTCTGTGGGAGAGAGGCCCGGGTAATTCCAGACGACCTTGACCACAGGAATGTCGATGGCAGGAAAAATATCGAGGATCATTTTCTGCGCTGCGAGAACACCCATAATGGTAATCAGGGCGCACAGCACAAATATTGTATAGGGACGCTTCAGCGCCAGACGTACTAAGAACAAAAGGTCGGCTCTCCCTTGTTTGAAATAAGGTTTTTAAGGTTTCAGCCAATCGCTATTGGCGGCTGTTTTGAGAATTGTCCAGCCACTTGGAGATGAACTTCTTGATTTTTGTTTCGTCAACATTGCTCAGGGAGAGAAGCCTTGTCCAGGCGGTTACGGTGATCAGTGAGGGCAATGTTGGATTTTTGGCTACGATTACGCCTTTTCCTTCCTCAAGACCAATTGATGGGGCATAAGTATCGAATGATCGTGCAATTGATTCGAGTTTCGAAACGGTATCAGGGCAGCTGCAATTGTACTGTATCAGGATGTTTCCGTGCTCCAGAAGGTGGACCTGTATGTAGTCCGGCATCGGAGAGTCCGGGAAGTACGATCCGATAAACTCTTCCCGATGGGGACCTGATGTAGGGGGAGAGCTATTATAATGAAATCCCCTGAGCTGCGACATTTCCCAATGGTCATGTCCTTGCGAGGGGTAAAAAACTCCCAGGTCCGGATCCGTTGTATTGAGAGCCGGGGAGGGAACCGTTGATGATGCTGGAGCCGGTTGGGAAGGGGGTGTATCGCTCATCCGGGATTCTTTTTTGTGCTGCACGATATAGACAAGAAATGTTCCCACAATCAGAAGGATTAATATCAAAGGCCAACGGCTTGAAAATGAGGTGGATTTTTGACTGCTTGGCATGGAAACGTTTCTCCTGATTGTGGCCCATGAGGACTGCCGGGCCGGGAACGGGTTCAAGTCGTTTGGTTGATGAATCGAAAGGAAACTTTTGATGTCATTTGGTCATTTTGGCCCATCCTGTGAATTTCTTCTTTCAGGAGAGTGACTCCTGCTATTATCGCTTTTGGACGCATACTGTTCAATAGAATCTTTAATGCTGGCGGGAGACTTTGCCCGGTGGCACGACATCGGTATAGCGTTTTCTGGCTTTTATGAATTCAGGAAGTCTTTCATCGTATTAACGGGGTTGGGGGATTTTGTGATGGCTCCCGAAACAGCAACTGTTTGGGCTCCCGCCCGAAATATCTCCCCTGCCAAAGCAGGAGTGATGCCGCCGATAGCCACGAGTGGAAGGGGTGTGATCTTTCTTGTTTCAATGATGCCCTGAATTCCTCTGGGGGGATGCTCTAGATCTTTTGTTTTAGTGGGGTTGATGGGGCCAACTCCAAGATAGGATGGAGAAAGGATGACCGACCTTTTGACCTCATAGAGGTTATGTGTTGAAATGCCAATGTGAAGGCTTTGGTAGTCTCTGGGAAGCAACTCGGAAGTGATCGATGGAATGTCATCTTGTCCCAGGTGAACGCCATCAGACCCGACGAGCCAGGCAACATCAGGCCTGTCATTGATGGTCAGCAGGGCGTTATATCTCGATGTCAGTTCCCGTATTTCAAGAGCCCATGCAAAAAGCTCGTTTTCTGCCAGGGACTTATCCCTGAACTGGAACCAGGAGAGTCCTTCGGACAGGAGTCGTTCAAGACATGAAAAAAACGAGGCTTTATCAGGAAAGTCTTGGCTACCCGCAATATAAAGAAGCTTCGGAAAACTCACGAGGTTTAGTCCTGTGCTGATGATGGAGCCGTTTCCATAAAAAGCTTTTTTTCCCTTTTTGCCATAATCCGGTCGATGAAACCAGTATCGTATTTCCCGTTGATGAAGTCGGGGTCCTCCAGAATAGTCAGGTGAAGGGGAATGGTTGTCTTGATCCCTTCAACGATATATTCGGAAAGCGCTCTTTTCATTCTTGCAATAGCCTCGTCCCTGTCTCTTCCTGTGACAATGACCTTTGAAAGCAGGCTGTCATAGTGAGGAGGAATCACTGAACCGGTTGTCACCCAGGAGTCAATCCTGACTCCCGGGCCACCTGGTTGGATCATCCGGGTGATTGTTCCGGGGGAAGGTGTAAATGTCCAGGGATCTTCCGCATTGATCCGGCACTCAATTGTATGGCCAGAGCTTTTATGAACTTCGTCAATTGGTCTTCCGGCGGCAATAAGAATTTGTGCCTTGACAAGATCATAGCTGAATGCTTGTTCTGTAATAGGGTGCTCGACTTGAATGCGGGTATTCATTTCAATGAAATAGAACTTTTTTTTGTCATCAACAAGAAATTCGATTGTTCCGGCGTTGACGTAGCCACAGGCTTTGGCTGCCTTGATGGCGATCTCGGACATTTTTGCACGGACAGAGGGGGTGAGCAGTGGAGAAGGTGTTTCCTCGAGCAACTTTTGATGGCGACGCTGGACAGAGCAATCCCTTTCTCCCATGGCGACGACATTGCCGGTATGGTCTGAAAGGATCTGTATTTCAACGTGATGCGGGCCAATGAAATATTTTTCAATATAGACATCTCTTGAACCAAAGGCCTGATAAGCTTCCGTCTGGGCAGATTGAAACGCATTTGAAAAACCGTCTCTTTCATGGACAATCCTCATGCCCCGGCCACCGCCTCCGGCAGAAGCCTTGATGATAAGGGGAAAGCCAACTTGATTTGCTATTTCCAAACCTTCTTCTTCAGAGGCAACAGCTCCGATTGATCCAGGGACAACAGGAACCCCGGTTTCCATCATGAGTGCTTTTGCCCGGGCTTTATCCCCCATAAGAGAAATGCTTTCTGGGGAGGGTCCAATAAAAACGACCCCGGCAGAGTTGCAGATTTCAGCAAAGTGGGCATTCTCGGAGAGAAATCCATACCCCGGATGAATGGCTTCGGACTGGGTCACCTCAGCTGCACTGATGATGTTGGGAATATTTCGATAACTGGAGTTTGTTTCAGGTGGTCCAACACAAACGGCCTCATCTGCCAATTGAACGTGCAATGCATGTCGGTCGGCAGTGGAAAAAATGGCAACGGTCCGGATTCCGAGCTCCCTGCAGGCCCTAATGATGCGAACTGCTATTTCTCCACGGTTCGCAATCAGGATCTTCTGGAATGGAGGTGTCTGACGAGTCATCCGATCTCCGGTGTGATCGCAATTTCGATAAGCGGTGTTCCAAACTCAACGGCCCGCCCATCTTCTACCAGAATTGTCTTCACTATGCCGTCAAACTCGGATTCGATCTCATTCATCAGCTTCATGGCTTCTATAATACAGATAACCTGTCCTTTTCGGACAACGGATCCAATTTCAACGTAAGGACCTGCCTCCGGAGAGGGGGATCGGTAAAATGTACCAACAATGGGAGATGTGACATTTCTGGAAGACTCTTTGTCCGATTGTGGTGTTGCAGGATGTTTTAATCCCTCCGACAAATGGTGCTCAGAAGAGGACTCTCTTGTCAGCAGCTTTATTCCGGCCGTGGTTGTATAGGCGGGCTTTTCGATTCGAATTCGAAGGCCCTCCCTTTCCAGCTCAAAAACTGTGATGTTTGTTCCTTGTAGAAGGGCCAAAAGTTCGGATATTTCAGGATTTGTCATTGGCTTCCCTTTTGATGCACGGGAGTGATATCCGTTTTTTCATAAGAGATACTATGAAGCTGTTTTAACGCGTTCAATATAATCTCCGGTTCTGGTGTCAACCTTGACAATATCACCCTCCTGAAGGTGAAAGGGAACCTTTACGACAGCACCGCTTTCAAGTTTTGCCGGCTTTGAGCCCCCCGAGGCGGTATCTCCTTTTCTTCCGGGATCGGTTTCGGCAATAGCAAGCTCAACAAACAGGGGCAGGTCGACTGTAATGGCTTTTCCTCGATAAAACAGTATTGTTGCGACCATCTGTTCTTTCAAAAACAGAATCCGGTCCCCAAGTTCTGCTTTGGAAAGGGAGATTTGTTCGTAGTTTTCTGTATCCATAAAGATATAGTCGTTGTCTTGTGCGTAAAGGAATTGCATGTTTTTTTCTTCGATATCAGGCTCGTCAAACTTTTCACCGGTGCGAAATGTTCTTTCAATGACTGCTCCGGACTTCAGGCTTTTGAGCTTTGTCCGAACAAAAGAACCGCCTTTTCCGGGTTTTACATGCTGGAACTCGACGATGATGTACGGCTCATTATCCAGCTCAAGGCGTGAGCCGTTTCGAAATTCGTTTGTTACGATGACTCCCATTGATTAGACTCCTGGATCAAAGATCTTATAAAGGTTGATTGCCCTCCTCCGAGCTCTCACGGAGGAGGTGTTGGCAGCAGCTTTAAAAAAGCCAGGAATGCAAGATGGTATCCCAAAATGCCGAATCCGGATATTGAGCCTACGGCAATATCCGACAAATAGTTTTTTTGTCGGAAGCTTTCTCGCTTGGCAACATTGGAGACGTGAACCTCCAGAACCGGAAGTCCAGAAGAGAGAAATGCATCGCGGATCGCTATGCTTGTATGGGTCAGTCCACCGAGGTTGGCGATGATTCCGCTGACATCATTTTTAGACTGCTGAATTCGATCAATGAGAGCTCCTTCATGGTTGGACTGAAAAAAGGTAACCCCCAGTCCATGCTCCCTGGAGAGTGTGCGCAGGTTTTCTTCCATTTCGGGCAAGGTTTCCTTGCCATATATGGACGGCTCCCGCATTCCAAGCATGTTGAGGTTGGGACCATTGAGAACAAGGATGGAGTATTTCATTGGTTTTGATGAAGCCCATTCTGGGGTCCAAGCTCCTGCCCTATGATGTACCGGCATCGACCGACATTGGCATTGGGTTGGAGCCAGATGAAGAGTGCCCCATTGTCGCCTTGATCATGAAAATAGAGAATGCCTTCATCCATCCAGATGAATCCGTCCTGGACATGACCTTTCCCGAGAGCAGATCCAAGTTCCGTGATTTGCCTCAGAAACTCGACCCCTTCTCCTGCAAAAATCTGATCTGTTTCAAGTGAACCATCCCTGTCATTGCCTGTTATGGCAAGGCCATCGGGACTTGCCCAAATGACATCGAGGAGATCTCTGTGGAGTCTTTGTCGAATACGATAGACCAGATCTTCAGGATCTTCCGTAAATGGCCTGCTGTATTGCGTATGCTGGGGGGGAGACTTGGGTTTGTCAACGTGTCTGTCCTGGAAATCCGGGGAGGGCTCCGGAGATTTTACGGACATCTGGGGTTGAACTTCCTGTTTTTCAACGGGGCGATCTGCCGATTTTTGCTCATCACTCTCAATGGGAGCCGGTTCACTGAAGTCCTCAAGCTCAACGAGCGATTCCTCGCCCTGGATATCTTCTTCGATCAGGTGCTCTGGAGTGTTTTCAGAAATGAGTGCAGAGAGTGGAAAGTGGGCTTTAGCCAAAGCCAGCTTTTGGGCGACAAGAAGGTTGTTCGGGGCTGCCTTCATGACCTCGGCGTAGATGTGTTCGGCTTGTGGGTACCTCTTTTGCTCCATGAAGAGGTCACCCATGGTTTCTGTTTTTGGCAGAAGCTCAAGCATATCCATATCATTATGATCGGGAGTCTGGTCTTTGTCTGATTCTGAGATCAAGGATTCTTCGGCGTCGGCCTGAAGATCTTCCTGAAGCGTTTCTGGTTTCCCGGACGCAAGAGGTTGTTCCGGGGCCGATAATTCATTGTGAGAGAGGTCCATTGTCTCGGAGGTCTGATTCACTACTTGGAAGTCGCTGGATGGGGGCTCGATGTTTTCTGCACCGGCAGAAGTTGTTGATGGCTCATTGATTTTCCCCAAAAGATCCAGAATTTCTGAATCATCCGGAGAAAGGGAGTTGGCAACAGTAATGGCTTCTTTTGCTTTTCCCATCTCGTTGTTTTCGTAATAGAGCTGGGCCAGACTTTTCTGGGCGATAAGATTGTCCGGAATGGTTCTCGATACGAACTCAAAGTTTGATATGGCCTCAGGGAGCAGTCCCTTTTCCATCTGGACCTGTCCAAGAGTGATGCGGGCGGCCAGATAGTAAGGATAGTACTCTACGCCTTTTGATAGAAGGGCCTGTGCCTGATCCGTTTTGCCCAGTTCAATATAAGCCTCCGCCAGCTGAAGGAATGACCTGCTTTTGGGATTAGCCTCAATGCGCTCCTCAAGTGCGGAAATTTCTTCAGGTGTCATGTGCCTCTCATTTGATCTGCTGGTCTTTGCCGGCTGTGGCGGGGATTGTCCGGTGGACAAAAAACCTGTCCAGATGTATGAACCCTATGTGGGGCATCCTACCAATCCATCATCTTTTTGGCAAGGATGGATCGGTTCTGGAAGACTGTATTCTTCATGAACTCCTCCAGATCTGCCTTTTCACGAGAAGAAAACACTAAAAAGACCGAATCAGTCGTTTCGGTTCTGGAGTGCCCGAGTGCGGTGAAGAAGGATTTTATTGATGAGCCAGTCAGCAAGATCTTTTTTGGCTCCACTTTTTTCTTCGCTTAAAAGACCATCCTGGTCAATCAAGAGGATCGTATTATTGTCTGATCCGAATCCCGACCCAGTTTCTGAGATGTTATTGGCTGCCAGCAGATCAACTCCTTTTCTCAGAAGTTTGTCCTGAAGTTCTTTTTTTACAAGTGCTGTTTCGGCCGCAAATCCCATGATCGTTTGTCCGGGGCGGCGTGCTTTTGCCAGGGAGAAAAGAATATCCGGATTTTCCTCCAGGTGGAGAAGCCAATCTTTCCCATCTTTTTTCTTTTTTTGGGAAAAAGAGTTTTTCGTCGTATAGTCAGAAATGGCTGCTGCCATGATCAAAATATCCGCAGAGGGAAAATGATGGAAGAGCTTTTCTTGCATCTCTCTGGCTGTTTCCGCATAGACGATGTTGGCCCCATGGGGTGGTGGCAGTGCGACAGGTCCGGAAATGAGCGTGACGTTCGCTCCGCGACGAATAGCTGATTCTGCCAGAGCGTACCCCATCTTGCCGGAAGAGCGATTCCCGATGAATCGGACCGGATCAATCGGTTCATATGTGGGGCCTGCAGAAATAAGGACGGTTTTTCCCAGAAGGTCCTTGATTTCATGAGTATCTTGACGGACTGCTTCCTGAAGAGCGGAAAAAATTGAATCAATCCCAGCCATGCGGCCAACTCCTGACCTTCCTGATGCAAGCGATCCGGCTTCGGGTGGGATCTCGCGAATATTCCAGCTTTTCAGAATGGAAAGGTGTGTTTTTGTGGCGGGATGGTCATACATTCGTTCTTCCATGGCAGGTGCAAAAAGGATCCTGGAAGATGCGGCGAGGCAGATTGTGCTCAGAAGATCATCGGCCAGCCCCAGAGCCATTTTGGCAATAAAGTCGGCCGATGCCGGGGCAATCAATATGGCAGATGCTTCCTGTGCCCATTCAACATGAGATACTTGGGGCCCGAGTCCATAGGCAGATGTCTCAACAGTGTTTCCTGAAAAGACTTCAGCGGTTTCTTTCGGGAGAAAGTGGAGTGCGTTTTCTGTTGCAACAACCTTAACATCATAGTTTTCGGTCTTCAGGAGCCTGATCAGATCGAGAGCACGATGAGCCGCTATGCTGCCAGTTACTCCCAGCAGAATGATCCTTTTTTTCTGTTTGAGATTATCATCCAAGATCTAGTCTTCCGAACTGTCGCTGTCCTCGGATCCCTCTACCTCACCCTCCGACTGTTCAGAGGCAGATTCAGTATAGGTTTGCAGGTCTGCATGAAGAACTTCAGATGGCTCTGTTGCATAACCTCTTGAAAAAGAGAACCGCTCATCATGTCTCATTTTTTCACGAAGTGCTTCTCTTCGTTTTTGCTCAATTTCAATAGCTTTCTGTCCATAAATAATCTCAACTTTAGAGGCCAGGATTTCCTCAATGGCATTGGTTGTTTCTTTTTGATAGTGGTGGGGAATGCGGGCTTTTGATCCTTCCATCAACTGTCGAGCCCTTTTGGCTGCGGCAATCACAAGTCGGTAGCGGCTGTCGATAATTCCTGGGGTAAAGTCTATTGGCTTAGTGATCAGGTCGTTCATTGTCGAGGACTCCTTCATTTATTCTGATTTTTTAGAAAAACACGGAACTCATTATAACTGATTGTCAGTCGATTTGCTCAAAAGTGGAGACTCCTGCTCAAATTTGGGCAAAAAATCTGTGGTGACAAAGGTCTCCATCCTGTTTCTGCGATGGTGCTCGCTCAGGATAATCGCATGCAGATCATCTATTGCCTGTCCAAAATCGACATTGAAAATGAGATAGTCATAAAGGTTGAAAGCATGAACTTCCTGACGGACTTTGTCCAGACGCTTTCTGAGTGTTTCGTTCGAATCCTGTCCCCTTTTTGTCAGCCTCTCTTCAAGAGCCTGTCTTGATGGAGGCAGAATATAGATGGACACGCTCCCAAAGTTGTCTTTACGAATAAGATCAGCTCCCTGGATGTCGATATCGACAAGAACGTCCTTTCCTGCGTGGAAAGAGTTCTGAATCGTTTCCTTTGATGTTCCGTAGAGATTTCCATAAACTTCAGCTGATTCTATGAAAAGACTCTTTTCCTTCATTTCAAGAAAGTGTTGTCTGGAGACAAAGTAATAATCAATTCCGTCTACTTCTCCTGGTCTTGGGGAACGAGTCGTATAAGAAACAGAGTAATGGATCCTGTCAGTTCTCTTGGCAATTTCTTTGCAAAGCGATGTCTTGCCCGCCCCAGAGGGTGCTGACACAACAAAGAGAATCGGTTTAAAGACTGATTTTCCATAGATTGTCTGGTTTAGACCGTCTGACAGCACAATATCTCCTTTGGGTTATCTTTGCTTCAAGGGGACTTTTTGTTACTCAGAATCACCACCGTCAGATTCTTCTTCCCGACCGTTCATTCGATTTCCCAATGTTTCGGGTTGCAGTGCTGATAAAATGATATGGCCGCTATCCATGATGATCACGGATCTGGTGCGACGTCCTTCAGAAGCATCAATGAGGAGGTTTTTCTCCTGGGCAGCTTCTCTCATTCTCCGGACAGGTGCGGAATTGATACCCACAATGCTGATAATGTGCCCCATGGCCACAACGTTCCCCAGCCCGATATTCACGAAGGCTTGTGTTCTACTCGACATTCTGTATCTGTTCTTTCAGTTTGGTGAGAGCCGTTCTTATGGCCATGGCAGGCTGAAATACAAGGGGATTAGCTTCTTTTGTGATGAAAGTCGATATTTCTCTTTGCATTTCCTGAGCCAAAAAATCCAGGGATCTTCCGATTGCTCCCCCCGAGTCCATGTCCTGACGAAATCGTTGTATGTGAATGTTGAACCTTTGCCATTCCTCTTCGTTATCTTTTTTTGATAGGTAGAGAAGAGCTTCTTCTTCAATCTTTTTTTCTGCGTCAAGAACGCTTGTTTGATGAAGAAGATTGGAGATTTTTGCGGCAAAGGCATTTTTGGTTTCCTCAATCGCCTTCGGTCTGATAAGCCCAATAAGTCCGAGATATTCATCAATTTCCAGGAGCAGGCCTTCAATAACTTTGGTAAGGGCTTGTCCTTCCTCTTCTCGGGAGACTTTCAGTTTTTGGAGAAGCTCTCCTATCGTTTCCATGGCTGATTCCGGGTTGACGGGAGGAGGGGGAATATTGCCCTCGCGGGTCATTACGGTCAGGATATGAGTCAAGGTAACGGGCTCCCTGAGTCCCAAGGCGTCTTTAATCTGGGAAAGCTCGATAAAAATTGCTGTCGCTTTTTCCTGAGAGATGGGGGTGGATGTCATTTGTTGTGGCAGCCGGGAAACGGTAACCTCAATCCTGCCTCTTGTGAGAAAGGAAGCAGCCATTCGCCGGGTCGGGACCTCCAGATGTTCCCATTCCTTCGGAAAATTGAGGATCACTTCAAGGTTTTTGTGGTTGAGTGATTTTGCGGAAAGCCTGTATTTGTCTAGTGGGTATGGTGTTGAGGCCTCTCCGAAGCCTGTCATGCTGAGTAACCCTCTGGAGACGGACATCTGTATTCCTTATCAGTGATATTTGATTGAAGGGCTGTTTGTTCATGGAAGCTGTCAGTGAATGGTCGGCCAAGAGATTCCGAAGAGATAATTGATTGTTCCCAATGTACTCTTTCTATATGCTCCATATGAGGGGCGTCTATCGAAGCTGCCTGCCGGAAATGACAAGGCCCTTTTGGCAATCCACCATGATCCGCTCATTCTAAAGGGTTTTTTAAAAAATGGAAAGTCTTTTTTCAGCAGGGAGCGAGCTCTGTTTATTTAGTCTTTTGCTTTGTTAACAGTGCATAGATTTTTACTGACTTACCATAGGGGGATCTTTTGAAGGCTCGCCGCAATCGGACTCATATCGCTTCAAGGGCGATCGGTCCGGGAGACCGTCTTGTAAAAAAAGAGGATCTTTTGGGAGTTTGGGATCTTTTTGGATCCATTGATATCAGGGTGAAACCGTTTTATGGGTTGTTTTGGCATGGAATGCGCTTTGTCTCTTTCTGGAGATGGGACATTCCCGGACGTCACCCCATGAATCTCGAGCCGCTGGGAAGACTTGAAAATGGCATTTCCTTCTACCGTCAATATATCCCTTTTGCTTCCTCTTCGGGAGAGGAGGCGGAGGGAGCCATTTCATTATTTCTGGAAAGAGTTCTTTTGCCAGAAGGACTTCGCGAGCGTCTTTCGATCAGAAACTTTGGCAGGATTCGACGATCTTTTGATGTGAAATTATCAATTGATTCGGATTTTGTCGATATGTTTGATGTGAGAGGCTTTGTCCGTTCCACTGTTTTCCCTCGCAAAGTGGAGAGAGTTTTTCGTGATGGGGTTCTGAATATTTCCAGCTTAGGGAAAGATGGTCTTTTGAGGGAAGCGATAGTTTCTTTTTCAGGAAAGAGCCCTACTGATGTTTCGGAGACCGGGAAAGAACTGCAATGGTCGATTGATCTCTTTCCGGGGGAGGAGTGTCTTCTCGAGCCGATTCTGGCATTTTCTGAATCCATGCCGGCACCTTTGCCATCAAGACGTACCCATGATGCATCTCGGGAGACTTTTTTTTCTGTTCTAAAAAAAACGCGCAAGAAAAACCTTGATGACTTGAGAAACTGGCCTGTCTTGAAGACGGATCATCCGGTTCTCTCCGCGGCATATGACAGGGCTTGTCAGGATCTTGACATGCTTTTTACCGGCACTTCGGTCGGACAGGTTCCCTATGCAGGTCTGCCATGGTTTTCAACTTTTTTCGGAAGAGATGCAATCATCACGGCTTATTCCATTTTGTGGGCCCGCCCGGACATAGCCCTCAACGTTTTGAGGCATCTGGAAAAAACACAGGCAACGCAGCTTGATCCCTTTAGAGCATCACAGCCCGGGAAGATCCTGCATGAGGAGCGGTCCGGCGAGCTCTCCAACCTCGGAGAGGTTCCATTCGGCCGCTATTATGGATCGATTGATTCGACTCCGTTATTTATAGTTCTGGCGTGCGAGTATTATATGCGAACGGGTGACGATGCAGTGCTGACCTCTCTTTGGCCTTCCATTGAAAGGGCTTTGCTCTGGATTGACCAATACGGTCTGGATCCTGCTTCACAGTTTCTCGTTTATTCCCCAAGCCCTGATGGTGGCCTTGTCAACCAAGGGTGGAAGGATTCATCTGACTCCGTATTTCATTCGGATGGGAGTCTTGCGACCCACCCGATCGCCTTGATCGAGGTGCAGGGATATCTCTATTGGGCGTGGAGTATGCTGGCACCGCTGGCAAAGCAACTAGGTCAGGTTGCTTTAAGTGAAAGCCTTAAAAAACGGGCGGAAAAGCTTAAAAAGAGTGTCATTAAAAGATTCTGGATCAGTGAACGCAATATTTTTGCCATGGCAATCGATGGGAAGAACAAGCCCTGTGCAATCAATTCCTCAAATCCGGGTCACTTGCTCTTAACGGGAATCCTGCCGCAGAATCTGGCCAGAAAATTGTCAAAAACTTTGGTGGACCAGGAACTGTTCAGTGGCTGGGGAGTGCGGACTATAGGGATCAAGGAGGTTCGCTATAACCCTGTTTCTTACCATAATGGATCAATATGGCCTCATGATAATGGACTGATCATGGCGGGGATGGCCCGCATGGGTTTCTTTAAAGAGCTGAAAAAGCTTTCGAAGGCGTATCTGGATGGATTGTCGATGTTCAGGGACTATCGTTTTCCTGAACTGATTTGTGGATTTGACCGGGAAGAGTTTTCTGGGCCTGTCCTTTATCCAACATCTTGTTCCCCTCAAACATGGTCTGTCGCGTCACTTTTTCTGTTGCTCCGCTCGATGACGGGGGATCTCTTCAAAAAAGGAAAGTTTATTCATAAAGGGGGTTTTTTTCTGCCTCCGGGTGTGGGTTCGGTTGAGATCTCTGGAGTCAAGGGGGCTGATTCTATTATTAAGGCTAACTAATATATTGCAATTAGTGCTATTTATTGATTCCCGGATTCCATTCTGTCAGGAGAGGCTTGGGCGATCAAAAATGCTTTAAGGTTCTTGCTAAATCCCGAGTGATAGACTAATATCTCCACGCATTCATTTGTGTAGATGGTTTTATTGAGTGATTTGGTCACTTGCCAGTTGATGTTTCGCCTGCGTGGTGATTGGGTTGTTTGGCGCAGGTAGCTTGGGGGTATTGTACATTGATCCGTCGAGTGGTCCACTTGCTCACCATCATCCATAATCCCATTTCATGGACATTGGGAAAACGTATTTTTTCGCTGTTTATTCTCATTTCTTTCTGGACACTGCCATCTCATGGCGGTGTTTCCCGCGTTCAAACCTCAGTAGCCAATGCGTCAGTCAGTCTTCCCAAGTCGCAACTTCCCAAATTGCTTCCAGTATCCGTTGATTCGTCCGTTTCTCCTGCCCCGGATCTTCTTCAGTCGGTTATGGGCGGACATCCGGATGTCCTTAATGTTCAAGGTCGACCGGCTATTCGATTTGTTTCGAATACTCCTGTTCTTGATCCTGATTTTCTCCCGTCGTTTCATACTCCTGTCGGTGATCATTTTGAAACGAAGACGGATGAAGGGTATGTAATTACCTGGACTGTCCGTCCATCCCTGCAGAAGGATGTCGCCAAGTTCGTTCTTCGAAACAGGGTGCCTTATGGAATGTTTGTTGCCGTTGAGCCAAAGACAGGAGCTTTTTTGGCATTTTATGGCAGCCAGGGCCGAACCGAATCGGACAGTCTGGTTCAGAAAGCATCCTATCCTGCCGCTTCAATGTTCAAGGTCGTTACCACGGCAGATGCTCTTGAGAACAGAAAGATCAACCCTGATACAGAAATTTATTTTCATGGATGTCTCTATTGCATCGGTCCTGCCTACTGGACGGACAACAGAAGACGGGATCGTCTCCATCTGACTGTTACAGAAGCACTTGGCAAATCTGTTAACATGATTTTCGCAAAAATTGCATTGCGCTATCTGACACCTGAGAATCTTCAGGCGATGGCAGACCGTTTTGGTTTTAATAAAGAGATTGAGTCCGATGTTCCTTTTGAAATGAGTTCAGCCGTTATTCCCTCAGAGCGGGCAGGTTTTGCACGGAGTGCAGCAGGTTTTGGCCAGGTCCTCATCAGTCCGGTTCATGCAGCAATTATTGCAGGAGCTTTATCCAATGGTGGCGTGATGATGCGGCCACATTTGATTGCGAGTATCAAGGGACCTGATGGGAAGATTTTTTTTCAGTCCACCCCAAAGGTATTGGCAGTTGTTGCGGATGCAAGAATCTCTGCAACCCTTCTGTCGATGATGCACTCTACTACAGTGAAAGGAACCGGACGGCGAGCTTTCTTCCGCTGGCATAATGACCCGATTCTTCGCAAGATATCTGTTGCAGGAAAGACGGGAACTCTGTCCGGGCTCCATCCGGAGGGGCTTTACGAATGGTTTATGGGGATGGCACCTATCGGATCTCCCCGGATAGCGGTAGCAGCATTAACGATCGACCGAGGTTACTGGCGTATAAAAGGAACGGATATTGCCAGCCGGGGACTTCGAACATATTTTAGGAAGATGGGTGACGAGTAGGAGATAAGCAGTATCTGCGATCATCTTTTGAATTAGATACTCCACTGTCGCCATCTGTTTTGATTGTCAGTTTTTGCCTCAGAAGTAACTCTTTATGTTTCTTTTTAATGCTCGAGTCAATTGGCATAAATTTTTTTATTCCGATACTGGTGGCTTCGAAAGGGAGGAAAACAGCATGGTAATGGTAAAAAAAGTAATGACAAAAAATCCGATGACCGTTGAGATGACAACAACTGCCCGCGAAGTGGCGGAGATCATGAAAACCAAGAAAGTCGGGAGTCTGTTGGTCATGCAGGGCGAGAAAACTGTTGGAATCATCACCGAGGCAGACATTGTCAGACGGGTTGTCGGAGAAGATCGTGTTCCCTATGTGACAACTGTTTCGACGATCATGAGCGCTCCCGTTCTTTCGATCAATTCTGATGCATCAATCTATGATGCTCAGGATTTGATGGACAAGCATCATATTCGTCATTTGCTGGTCATGGAAGAAGATGAAGTTGTTGGGTTGATATCCATTCGGGATCTTATCCATCCGGCTTATCTCGGAAGGGAAGACTCCTGGGATAGCGGCCATACAGAGTAGGTTCTATCTGGTCAAGGCAGGAAGGCTCCTTCCTGCCCCCTATGGGGTTTCCTTTACGGTTTTTTCAGCCATCTGTTTTTGTTCCGCAAGTTTTTTTCCTATGTCCCGCAAAATTTTCTAGTCATATTTTTCTATTTTTATGTTTGACAAGAGGTCTTTCCCTCATTAGAATGATTTGAAAACGATAGTCATTATCAACGTTGTTTTGTTGACAGTGGTTGCGGTTTCTATTATTTTGATACTCAGTATTATTGATATTAGGTCTCATTTTTATTTCGATAAAACAGATTCAAGGCTATTTTGAAAAGATAGAAATCAAGGAGAAGACATGTTTGGGGTGAAGAAGGCTATAGCTTATTTGAAGCAGGGGCTTCCTGCTTTTTTATTGTTCGCGACTATTGTGCCGATGATTGGTTGTTCAACAGCCGCTTCCTCTTCCATGGAGGAGCTTTATGGGGCTTTTTCAAAAGATGAGAAGTCGGGAAATATTCATCAGGCCAGAGTGGATCTTTACGATATCCTGAAGAGTCACCCCCGAGACCCGATTGTATGGAACGATCTGGCTTATCTTGATTTTCTTTCCCATCATTACAGAAAAGCACAAGGCGATCTTTCTCAGGGTCTGGCACTGAACCCCTCCAATCGTTTTCTTCTTTTAAACAAGGCGAGGTTATTTCTGGCTGAAGGAAAAAACGAAAACGCCAGAGAGATTCTGCTTCCGATGATCTCCTTCCACCCTTGGCCAAAAGGCTTTCGAATGATCCTGGCCATTGCCGATCTGAGAACGGGGCATCGCGGTTCTGCGAGAATTCTTTTTTCGGAGATTTTATCAGAGCGTCCCTCTGACAGGCTTGCATCGATTTACCTCTCACGCCTTTCATTGCTTGGTGCTTCCCCGAAAGGCTCTGTAAATGGCTAAGTTTTTTAGATTTTTTTTAAGGGTTTTTTTGCCTGTATTTTCTGTTTCTTGTTTGGCACTTTTGCTTCCCAATTCTGCGAAGGCGGAAGATCCGCCCCTTGGGCTGACTCCTCCATCAGCTTATGAGGAGGACCGGAACAAGGACCTGATTCCGGATCTTGAGCCTCTGGAGCCTGTTTATCTGCCATGGGGGCCCAATACCAGTGGTCCCAATTTTACAGGGACAGCGGAGGTCGAGCCTGTCGGATCTTTTTTTATAGAGCCATACTGGTTTGATTATATTCAGCCGGGGCTCGGGTTCTCATCTCTTTCGATGCCGGAGAGGATTTCGATCGGAGTGATGGAGAGCTGGGAGTTCGATATGTCGATCCCCTTTGTCTCGAACCATGGAAGCTCTCCTACAACTCCCAATGGGCAATCGGTCAACAGCTTCGGAATGGGGGACACACTTCTGTGGATCAAAAGACAGCTGACATCCGACGCTGATGTCTACCATTTCCTGGCCCGACCCGCCATTACTCTCGAAGGTCAGTTCACCCTTCCCACCGGGCATTTTCTGAACTTGAACCCCCAGCTTTATGGTGTTGATCAGACCGGTGACGGGACCTACAACGAAGGCTTGTATGTTATTGTCAGAAAGCATTTCAAGCCATTCATGTTTTATCTCCAGATCGGCGATATCATTGAAAACCCCACAGATGTTGGTCCCGGATTTACCTTTAACAATGGCATGGCTGTTACAGGAGCATCCCAATCAGTCTTGAACGGTAACCTTCTTTATTATGCAGGTGCCTTTGAGCATGTCTTAAACGACAAGTGGGGAGCTGGTTACGTTCTTGAATTTTTCGGGGAAAGCCAGTCCGGACAGAGTCTTTTTGGAACAGCGAATGCTCCGGCATGGTCTTTTCTCTGGATTGACCCTGCGATAGAGATTTCATGGCCGAATGAAGGGGCTGTGACTGTGACCTGGGGAGCAGGAATTGCCCTTCCTGTCTATCAGTCCAACTATCCCCAGACCTTTACACCACTTGGGACTGTTACAATTTATTATAATGGTCCCTTTGGATATCGAGGCGAGTAGTCTCCCTTTTTAAAATATATGGGCGCTTTTCAGGCTTTCTGAAAGATTTTGAATGATTGAATCGTCCCAGTGATTGGTGACGGAGATCCGAATGCATTGCTCCCCTTCTGGAACAGTGGGGGGATGGATGACAGGTGCGAGAAGTCCTTTCTCTCGCAGGGATTTTGAAATCATCTCGAGTTTTTCAATAGGGCCCTTGATGGGAATGATCGGAGAGGATGAAAGGGAAAGCCCGATCGCTTCCCGAACCTTTCTGACTCTGGAGCGAAGATCGGAGACAAGATCACAGTCCTCATCAAGAATGGCCAGTGACGCAAGGTTTCCTGCAAGAACTCCCGGAGGAAGGGCTGTCGTGTAGATAAAGCTTCTGCCAGTGGAAAGGACCAATTCTCGTATGAGAGGATGGCAGACAGTGTAACCTCCAAGTCCCCCCAATGCCTTGGAGAATGTCCCGGTCAGTACAATCCGTTGAGGGTTGAAAGCCAGTGACGCATGTTCCAGCCCCCCACGCCCTTCTTGTCCCAATGTTCCTGTCCCGTGGGCGTCATCGACCAGCAGGATTCCGTCAAATTCATCGCAAAGATTCAGGAGAGCTGCTATCGGGCTCCGGTCACCATCCATACTGAAAAGCGATTCCGTCACGATGACGAATGGATCTCCCATGGGCCGTTTTTGAAGCATCTCCCTGAGTGCTTCGAGATCGTTATGGGGGAAAACCTGGCAAGGGGATCCCGACAACTTGATCCCGTCGATAATGGATGCATGGATGTGGCTATCGGAATAAATAAACGGGTAGATGGTTGAGAGGGCCGATATCAAGGAGATATTGGCCTGATATCCTGTCGAAAAGACAAGGGCTGATGGACCTCCCTTAAAATCCGCGATGGCCTCCTCAAGGGAAGCATTTAAAGGGTGGTTCCCTGATAAAAGACGGGATCCTGTTGCGCCTGCTCCTTCGCTGATCGTTGTTTTTACAACGGCTTCTATGACCGAAGGGTGACGGGAGAGCCCCAGATAATCGTTTGAAGAAAGGTGGCGAAGTGAATATGGGGGAAGCTTTTTTCGTCGTCCGCTTGCATCGAGGTCAGAGAGTCTGGATTCTATTCGGGACTTGAAGGTATCGGATGGCATTCGAGCTCCTGTTTGCAGGTGAGAAGAAGATCCGTAAGTTTTTGTGGTGGAGAGATCGGAGCAGTCTTTTCGAAGAGAAAGGGGCTTTCTTTCAGCTCGGTGATGAGCGCCGCCAGTTCTTCTTCGTCTGGAGACTTGTTCAGAAGATAGATTCTGCCGCCTCCCGTCATCCCGGATCTCTTGATATGGGGAAGCCTTATATAGCCAATGTTTTTGCCAGCGATATAACCTGTTGTGTATGTCGGGTCATCGGATATGCATAATTCCAGATGAACCTGACGTTGGGCGAGAACTTTTGATGCCAGCATCAATGCTTCCGGAAATCGCCTGCCTGAAATTCCGTTTGACCTTGCTGATGTTAAAAGGTCGTTTCTTGTTTGACTTTCGATCCCGATATGAGTTGTTCGGACTCCATCATCAGGGAGCGGTATTTTTTCGCCAGAAGGAGAGAGGATAATCGCCCCCCACATCGCAGCCGCTTCCGGCCTGAGGAAAGAGTCGATGCAATCCAGAATGTTTTGGGTTGCTTTTTCATGATCGACAGAGATCTGCCTTAAAGATAGATGAAGAAATGACCTGATGAAGGATCGCGTTGTTTGATCGTCATCCGAATCGAGTTGACGGACTGGAAGCAGTGCTGACCTTCTAAGCTTTTCCGGAGCGACTCCTTCAACCCGTATGGAAATTGATACATCTTTTCTAAAGTGAGGAGAAGGGGATTCGAACCCTCTTTTGAAAAGCCGGGCAACACCGTCCTCAAGGTCTTTTTCCGCGAGAATCTCCTCTCCCCCTGAACAATGCTTTCCATTGACGGATGCTCGCATCCGTATGTTGTAGAGCGTTTTTGGGTTTTCCTCTTCGGCTGGGTCTGGAGAAGGGAGGCCCTGATCCGTTCCGTTATCGAACTCAGTCACAGGACGTACCGATATTCTCGATGCTTATAAAGGCGATTCGTTCCGGGGCTATTGGAGAGACGGATTCCGGCCCTGTCTCCTGATTGGTGGAGTAAACCGGCATTTCCCCTGTGAGGGGATCGGTGGAAAGAGTATGTCCCATATCCTTGATCATCTGAATATCTTCAAGGGGTGGTCTGCCCATTCGTGTCAGATAGTTCCCGATCATGACCCCGTCTGCGCCATGGCGGAATATTTCCGGGTGTCGACCGCCCAGTGCCTGAATCCTTCCGCCGGTGATTCGTATTTCTTTTGTCGGGAGCATGTAACGGGCTACGGCAATGGACCTGAGAGCTTCTTCTGCACCGATTCCCGATCCTTCATCGTACAGCGGTGTGCCGGGGATGGGGACGAGAAAATTCAGGGGAATCGAATCGACATTCAGTTCTCTGAGTGTCTGAAGCATTGAAACCCTGTCGCTTTCAGATTCACCGAGTCCAAAAATTCCTCCGGAACAAACGGAAATTCCTTTTTCCTGGGCTTTTTTGATGGTGTCAATCCGGTCTTCCCATCGATGGGTTGTGACGACGTTTCCAAAATACTCCTTTGATGTCTCAAGGTTGTGGTGAAGCCTGTTCAATCCAGCATCTTTCAGTTTGTCCAGCACGTCCTCCGAAAGGATTCCCAGTGTTGCGCAAGACCAGACCTTGACATCCTTCCGGACGGTTTCAATGGATCGACAGATGGATTCGACTTCGATGGGGTCCGATAATCCTCGACCTGAGGTTGCCACACAGAATCTTCTTGCACCATTGGAAACGGCAAGGGCTGCTGTCTGAAGTATTTTTTCCTTTGAAACCATTTCAAACTCTGGAGAAATCGTTGAATGATGGGAGGACTGGGAGCAGAAATGGCAGTCCTCTCCGCAGGCTCCGGATTTTGCGTTCATCACGGTACATGGATCGATGGCATTGCCTCTGAAAGCCTCCCGTATCCGGGAGGCTCCCTGCATGATTATTTCTGAATACTCCTGAGGCAAAGAGAAGAGCCACAGCGCGTCATTCGCGCTGACTCCTTCTCCGGATAAGGCAAGACTGGTCAGGGAAGAAAGGCGATCAAGACATTCATCACGAGTGTTTTTATCGGGCACAGGCATTTTTGGCCCTTTCATATGGTTGGAGAATCGAGAGTGTTCATTCTGTTGGATGCGTAGATATTCCTGTCTCCGGTTTCTTGGGTATGCTATTCCGGTAAAGACGGCAGGGGCGGCCCATTATAGCAGATATCCGGCTGTTTTCGTTCGGGGAATTTTTCGAAAAGGACACAGTGCCCGCGCCACTCTTCTGGTGAGTGGCGCGGGCTTGGTCCATTGGACCGCTCGGGGCTTTTGTGGTGAGGTATGCACGGCCGGGTGTCTGTCCGGAATGTATCGAAGCCTGTTTGCTAGCTCAGAACAGGGTAGTCGGTATAGCCTTTCACGCCTCCTCCATAAAATGTAGCCGGATCGAAAGGATTGAGGGCTGCCCCTTTTTTGAATCGTTCCACAAGGTCAGGGTTGGCCAAAAAGGGCCGTCCGAAGGCAACGAGATCCGCAAGTCCGCTTTTGAGGACCTGGTTCCCTTTCTCCCGGCTGTATTCACCCGCGACTATGAGCGTTCCCGGATAAATTGGCCGGAAGAATCGGGCTGACAGGTCTGGGGTTGGATGCTCTCCCTCAGGGATAGCCGGTTCAATGAGGTGGACATAGGCCAGATCCATCTTTGCGAGTTTCTGGAGGACGTATCCAAAGGTTTTCTGTGGATTGGAATCATGCATGTCATTGAAGGTCCCTCCGGGAGACAATCTCACACCCACCCGCTGACTGCCCCATACACTTGCGGCAGCTTCCATGACTTCGAGAAGAAGGCGGGCCCGATTTTCCAGGCTTCCTCCGTAAAGGTCCGTTCTCAGATTGGTACTGTCTTCCAAAAACTGGTCGAGGAGGTACCCATTGGCTCCATGAATCTCAACACCATCAAACCCGGCTTCTCTGGCATTGTGGGCGGCTGTTCTGTATTGCCCGACGATCTGGGCAATCTCGGAAATCTCCAGGGCTCGGGGTGTGGGGATCTCCT
>DAHWBS010000079.1 GCA_027323445.1 Leptospirillum sp. | reverse complement strand
AACACTTGCATCGGATGCCGGGGAGAAAAGAAATCTCTCCCCGGATTTTGGGAGAACGCCATGCTAAACCAAAAGGTTCAGGAAGTTTTTGAAGAACCGGCCTGCGGTCACAACAAGGCCAAATCGGAAAAAGATCGTAAAAAGGGTTGCACGAAAGTGGCAACACCAGGAGCAGCAGCTGGCGGATGCGCATTTGACGGCGCCAAGATTGCCCTCCAGCCCATCGTTGATGCCGCCCACCTGGTTCATGGCCCGATCGCCTGCGAGGGGAACTCCTGGGACAACCGCTCTGCGCTGTCCTCCGGATCCAGACTGTATCGCACAGGCTTTACGACGGACATGAACGAGATGGACGTCATCTATGGCGGAGAAAAACACCTTTTCAAGGCCATCCGCCAAATCATCGAACGCTTTGATCCCCCGGCGGTCTTTCTGTACCAGACATGCGTTCCCGCCATTATCGGCGACGATATCGAGGCCGTGGCAAAGGCCGCGACTGAAAAATTCGGAAAGCCGGTCATTCCGGTCAACGCTCCCGGTTTCGTCGGCGGGAAAAATCTCGGGAACAAGCTGGCGGGAGAAGCTCTCCTGGACTATGTCATCGGAACCATGGAGCCGGAGACAACAACGCCGACCGATCTCAACATCATCGGAGAATACAACCTCTCGGGAGAGCTCTGGCAGGTCAGTCCCCTTCTCGACCGACTCGGGATCCGGGTATCGGCCTGCATCAGCGGAGACGCACGCTACCGGGAGGTCGCCTCTTCCCACAGGGCAAGGGCCGCCATGCTGGTTTGCAGCAAGGCCATGATCAACATCGCGAGCAAGATGGAAGAGCGCTACCAGATTCCATGGTTCGAGGGTTCGTTCTACGGGATCTCCGACATGAGCACATCGCTTCGAAACATTTCCCGTCTGCTGGTCGACAGGGGGGCTCCTTCGGATCTCATCGAACGCACGGAAGACCTGATCGTGTCGGAAGAGAAGGAAGCATGGGCGGCGATTGAACGTTTCCGGCCAGGTCTCGAAGGCAAACGGGCGCTCCTGATCACCGGCGGAGTCAAAAGCTGGTCGGTGGTATCGGCCCTGATGGAAGCGGGTCTTGTGGTGGTGGGTACGAGCGTCAAAAAGTCCACGAAAGAGGACAAGGAGCGCATTACCGAGCTCATGGGCGAAGATGCGCACATGATCGACACCATGACCCCGAGAGAGATGTACCGGATGCTGAAGGATGCTGAAGCGGACATCCTCATGGCCGGAGGGAGATCCCAGTTTGTCGCGCTCAAGGCCAGGGTTCCTTTCCTCGATGTCAACCAGGAAAGACGATTTGCCTTTGCGGGTTACAAGGGCATGGTGACTCTGGTCTCCGAGCTCCATCGCACCATTACCAACCCGATTTTCCAGACGCTCAAGAATCCGGCTCCGTGGTCCCCCGGCTGCCGGACCACACCGCTGGTGTAGGGCAAGGAGAAGATGATGACCACGACAGAAAAACCAGGAGAAAACATCCAGACGCCAACGGAATTCGTGTCGGAAAACCCTCTCAAGATGAGTTCTCCCCTCGGAGGGGCCCTTTTCTTTCTCGGACTCGACCGGAGCCTGCCGGTCTTCCACGGATCACAAGGATGCACCTCTTTCGCGCTGGTTCTGCTTGGACGTCATTTCAAGGAATCCATCCCCCTCCAGACCACAGCGATGAGCGAGGTCACGACGGTTCTCGGAGGCGGCGACAACATACAGGCGGCGATTCTCAAGATTCTTGAGAAAGGAAAGCCGGGTGTCATCGGGATCTGCTCCACCGGTCTCACCGAAACAAAAGGCGAAGACATCGTCGGGGAGGTCGCCCTGTTCCGGAAAAAACATCCGGAGCACGACGATGTTCCACTGGTGGCGGTATCGACTCCCGACTTCCGCGGCTCCCATGAAGACGGTTTCAGGGATGCCATGATCCGGACGATCGAGGAGCTGGTGGTCACAGGAGAGAAGACCGTCAAGAACCAGATCAATGTCCTGGCGGGATCCCACCTCACGGTGGCCGATATCGATTATCTCCGGGACGTTCTGAATGACTTCGGATTTTCTCCGATCTTCCTTCCGGATCTCTCCCGCTCTCTCGACGGGATTATCCCGGACAATTTCGAACCGGTTTCCATGGGGGGAACAACCGTTGAAGAGATCCGGAAGATGGGCTCTTCAGAACACACCCTGGTGATCGGTGAGTCTCTCCGGGGAGCCGGGGAGGCTCTGTTGAAAAAAAGCGGCATCCCCTATGTCGTGGTCAACCGCTTGATGGGAATCAACGCCTTCGACCGTTTTCTGGTCACTCTCAAAAACCTTTCCGGACGGGACTATCCGGAAGGGCTCAAGCGGGAAAGAAACCGTCTGACCGACTCCATGCTCGACGCCCACTTCTATCTGGGAGGCGTCAAGGTGGCCATGGGTCTTGAACCCGACCACCTGTTCGACCTGGCTCATTTTTTGACAGAAAACGGAATGGAACTGGTCGGATCGGTAACCACAACCACCTCCCCTCTTCTCCCCAAGACACCAGGACCAAAACCGGTCATTGGAGATCTTGGAACGCTGGAACGCCAGGCCAGATCCGCAAACGCGGGACTTTTGGTGACCCATTCCCATGGCCGCCAGGGGGCAAGCCGACTCAATATCCCCCTTTTCCGGGTGGGATTCCCCATCTTTGACCGGCTCGGGGCGACCCACCGACTTTTCGTGGGGTATCGGGGAGCGATGGAAACATTATTTCGCCTGTCCAACATGATGTGGTCGAGAGATCCGGAAAACCAGCCCGACACCTGGTACCCCGAAGTCGGGGAAAAGACCCCAATCGTCTTCGGGAACGTTGACCCGGAGGAATTTGTTCCCGTGACTTTTGATGGACTCAATGAAAGAAGCAAAGGAGGACGTCCGTGAAGATAGCTTTTGCGACCCAGGACATGGAAACCGTCGATGCTCACTTCGGATGGGCCAAGAATATCGCCATTTACGATCTCGAGCCAGATTCTTTCAACCTCTCCCATGTGGCCTCCTTTGAATCCAATCTGGCCGAGGACGGAAACGAGGACAAGCTGGTTCCGAAGATCGATGCATTGAAAGGTTGCGCCATCTTGTATGTGGCGGCCATCGGGGGATCAGGCGCTGCCCGCGTTGTCGCCCAGAAAGTACACCCGATCAAGGTCGAAAAGCCCGAAAAGATTACCGATCTTCTTGAAAAACTCAGACTTCTCATCAATGGCACACCACCGCCGTGGATGAGAAAAATTCTCCGGGACAAGGGAGAAAAACAGGCCGACTTTCTCGAAGACTGACAGAACAGGTCAGAACGGAAAGATCCATTCGACAACAGATCATTCCAATCCAAAAATAGCGGGAGAACCTCCATGACCAATACAGAATCGACACAGGCAGCATCA
>DAHWBS010000078.1 GCA_027323445.1 Leptospirillum sp. | reverse complement strand
GAAGGCCGAAACGGTTCCAGTCGGAATCGTCCGCCAGACGGTTATAGTCGCTGATCAGGGGGCGCAGTGTATGGACATCAAGAGTCAGACTCACGGGTTACTCCAATGAAAGAAGGTTTCCGGGTCCCTGTGGGCAAACAGATTGCCAGAAATACGAACAACTGCCCACGGGATTCCCTTTGCAAAGACACAAAAAATCAAACCACCTGGAATCTAGCAATTTCCGTGCTATTGTTTTAAGTCTATATTATTTAATGAATTATATGTTTTTGGCCTCAGGATTGAATGAAACATCTTCCCGGTTTTCGAAACGATTGTTTCATCCGTACGGGATTATTTTTTCTGATAAGTGTTTCGGAGAAGGATTGATTTGTCTATTCCTTCAATATGGGCTGAGTGTTCATTGAAATAACTCCTTATAGATTTAATATAAAACTAAATTATTCTTGAAAAATGAATGAAAAAAGTGTATTTTCCCCGGGCTCTTCTTCACAGGGGAGTTGGGTGGAACAGAACAGGGTTCTTAATAAAAAGAATAGAAACGGATGGTTCTCTTGGCAAAAGTTACGCTGATTTTTGATCGCTCTCTCGAGCGACTGCTTCCTTCCAATCGCTCTTTTTCAGAAGCGTGGGTCTTTGTAAAAAACTGGAATGAAATCATGCCCTATCTGGAAGTGCTGAAACCGGCCAGAATGATACTGAACTCACGATTTCCCGATCCCCCCGATGTGGTATGGCGGGATCTTAAAATACCGCCGGTGATCCTGGTCGGGGAGGAGCCCAAAAAGCTTTCCTTTCGGAAATGGATGGCTTTTCTTCCTGTTCTTGATCAGGTGATATCGAAAGAGGATCTTGTCTCCCGGTACGAACTTATCCTGGATGCTACCCCTTTCAGCGGAAACCATTCACCCGGGATGTTGTTTCCGCTTCCAGGAGGATTCCAGGATTTTCTGGGTTATTATCAGCATTTCAAACGGGCGCGCTATCTGCTTACCGATCACCAGTGGAAGATACTGCAGACGATTGGACGGCTGGGAGATGTCGGTGCGGTGGCAAAAGAGATGGATCGCCATCCCAGAACGATCCGGGACCAGATTGAAAAGATCGGGAAAAAAATGGAGCCGCTTGATGTGGAAAGTTTCTTCAGGAAGCCTGTGGCGGCGATGATCGATCAGGTTCCAGGGTGGTCGGTCAAATCCTCGCATAAGGAGAGATCAGGATAAGGTTTCCGGTCAAACCTCCTGATCCTTCCGGATCCCTTTCTCCCCTGCCAGATCAGGTTCTGGCAGGGGAGGTTCTTTTTCTGGACTGGCACCGCGGGCAAAAGTAACTGGATCGTCCTCCCGCCTCTTTTTTGAGGATAGGACTTTTGCAGGACTGACAGGGTGATCCATCAAGTCCATAGACCTTCAGCTGGGACTGGTTTCCCCCTTCTTCCCCATAGGCGTCTTTGAAGCTGTGGATGGAGCTTCCTCCCCGGTCGATCGCTCTCTTGAGGACGATTGCTGGAGACTCAAGGATGCGGCGCGCCTCGGCCCCTGTGATTCGGGTACCCTTTCGGTCCGGGTGAATCCCCGATTCGAAAAGGATCTCGGAAACATAGATATTGCCGATTCCGCTGACGACCTTCTGGTCGAGGAGGATGGTCCGGATCGATCGTTGGGAAGTTCGGAGGCTTTTATCAAAATCCCCGGGCTGAACTTCGAGAATATCCGGACCGGTTGTTCGAAGAATCCCCGAGAGGCTTTTGTCGGTTTGCCACTCGAGTCGTCCGAATCGCCGGGGATCCCGGTAAGCCAGAATCATCTCTCCTTCCGGGGTTTCAAGGGTGAGGGCCAGATGGGTATGGCTGTCTGCTCCGGTGGATTCGGTGTGGATTGCGGAATTCTTCCGGATGCCGGACAGGCTCCATTGTCCCGACATGCCGAGTCTGGTCAGGAGAATACCAGGGTCGCCGGCGGGAGAGTTCATGAAAAAAAGAAGAACTTTCCCCATACGCCCAAGGGCGGAAAATCTCCACCCTGAAAGATCGGGAATAGCGGACAGAAAGATTTTTGGGTAAGACCCGGACCGGAGAGAGAGAACACGGGCTCTGCAAAGAAAAGGGGCAAGCTGTTTCCGGATGGTTTCGGCTTCAGGGAGTTCAGGCATGAGGGAATTCTCCCATGTTCGGGGCTGGTCTTCAAATGTGTACCCTGAAGAAAAACTAAGGGGTCCTGTCATATTCTGAAAACATGTATTGAGCCACCCGATATGTCAAGAGGTTTTTCCCTTTCCGGAAGACAGTCGATGGGTGCCTGTATACGGCCGCCTGGGAATGGAAGATGTTCTGATCTTCCGGACCTTGATGGAAAATTCGCGCGCGTTTTCCGAAACAAAGCGTCGGCCTCAAGGGCCGAAGTTTTTCACAGGGTCTGAAAGCACCAGTCCGACCGCTCACCATTCACTCCTTAAAAGCTGGATTAATGGTTTAAGTGACTTCATGTAGAATGGAAAAAATATAGTTTGTAGGTATTTGTTTGCTTGGTTATTATTTTTTTTTATTATTTTTAAAATAAGTTTATTGATTTGTTTCCAGAGATGGTTTTTACTGAAATCAGGTTTTTCAACCGACCCCTCTCGGAAGGGAGAAAGGGTCCCCGTTTTTTCACTGTCGCGTTACGATCACAACCAATGGGGTACGTCATGAAGAATAAATCTGAGACGGTTATACCAATTTTTGCTTCAGTCAATGAATCCATCACCCAGATCAGCACACGCTACGACGATACTCTGAAGGCCGAATGGATCTGGATGCACGCTACTCCCCGCCCCTGTTTTTCCCCCGAAATATTGGAAGAGCTTCAGAATCACTTTCTCAAGCTCTCCAACCAGCGCGACCATGAAATCCATTTTCTGGTCCAGGCATCCAGTGTTCCAGGTATCCATAGCTTGGGCGGCGACCTGAACCTTTTCCGAACCCTGATCCTAGCAAAAGACCGTGACGGTCTCTTCCGCTACGCCGAAGCCTGCATCAGAAACCTCTACTACATGTATTCGGGACTGGGACAGGGAATCACCTCGATCGCTCTTGTTGCCGGCGATGCCTTGGGGGGAGGGTTCGAAGCCGCTTTGGCCACCGATATCCTGATTGCGGAAAAACAGACCCGGATGGGTTTTCCCGAAATCCTGTTCAACCTTTTTCCGGGAATGGGTGCCTACAGCTACCTCTCCCGCAAGATCGGGAGCTACCATGCGGAGAAGATGATTCTGAGCGGGGAGATCTATACGGCTGAACAGCTCCACGAACAGGGGGTCGTCGATATTCTGGCAGAAGAAGGAAAGGGAGAGGCCGCCGCCGCCGCCTACATGATGAAGGAGTCCCGGTCCCGGAATGGATACTCAGCAGTCAGGGAGATCCGGAAAGAGATTCATCCGGTCACCTACGAAGAGCTGATAAAAGTGACCGAACGTTGGGTCGACGCTGCCCTGCGCCTCGATGAGCGCAACCTTCGCATGATGGAAAGGCTCGTTTCCAGGCAGACAGCAAAATTCGTCTCT
>DAHWBS010000077.1:402-3570 GCA_027323445.1 Leptospirillum sp. | reverse complement strand
GAGATTGGTATTATTGGAAATCAGGTCCCCGGCAAGATAGACAAAACAGGCCAGAAAAAAAACGGCAACTCCGATGAAGGTCCAGCGCACCGGCCCGCTCATCCATGTCCCCCTGCTTCCAGAAAACGCTCTGCATCCATCGCGGCCATACACCCCGATCCGGCGGCAGAAATGGCCTGACGGTAGGTCGGATCCTGAACATCTCCCGCCGCAAAAATGCCGGGAACGGAGGTTTTGGTCCCTGAATGGGTCCGGATATAGCCCACCTCGTCCATATCGCATAGCCCTTTCACAAAATGGCTGTTGGGAGTATGGCCGATTCCCAGAAAAAATCCCTCGCACGAAACTTCGGAGATCTCGCCCGTCACCGAATCCTTGAGCCTGACGCCACTCACATGGCCCTTCGAGACATCGAGAACCTCAAGGACTTCCTTGTTCCAGGCAAACCGTATTTTCTCGTTTGAGCGGGCCCGGTCCTGCATCGCCTTTGATGCGCGAAGGCGATCCCGGCGATGGACAATCGTCACCGATTTTCCGAATCGCGTCAGAAAAATCGCTTCCTCAACGGCGGTATCTCCTCCGCCGACAACAACGATATCCCGATTTTTGAAAAAGAATCCGTCACATGTGGCACAGGCAGAGACACCGGCTCCCATGAGGGCTTTTTCGGACGGGAGCCCCAGGTATTTGGCCGAAGCCCCTGATGCGATAATAAGGGTTCTGGTATGGATCGTCTCATCTTCCCCAGAGAGGATGAATCCCCCTTCTTCCGGAACAACCGATTCGATCGAACGGGTCAAAAACCGGGTGCCAAACCGGAGAACCTGGGCCTTCATCCTTTCAATCAGCTCCGGTCCGGTGATCCCGTCGGGAAATCCGGGGAAGTTATCCACCTCGGTCGTGGTCGTCAGTTGTCCTCCATGCTGGGGACCTTCCAGTACAACCGGAGAAAGTCCGGCTCTGGCGGTATACAAGGCGGCAGTCAGTCCCGCCGGACCAGACCCCAAAATCACGACGTCTTCCACAAAACCTCCTTCCAAATATTGGCCAACCTGTCGGGATGAACTCCAGAGAACCTTCTCCGGAGAAAGCCTATTCAAAACAACATGCATTCTCTCACAGCTTGCCAGCTTTCCGCCAGATCCATGGACGTCCCCGCGACCGGTGCGCACGTCTGTATTTTGGGAAGGAACGGGAATCAAGAATGGCCAGGGCCGCGCCAAAGTTCCGGCTGATCCAGCCTTCCACCAAACAAAACGCGAATGGCAAAATGAGAGGGAGAGTGACCGTAACCCGGGGATAGGTCTCAAGGGTTTTCAGGAGCGTTCTAAAGGATCGGGGGAGAACGGCGAAGGAGGTCCGATCCGGGAAAGCGACAGACGATAAAACACATCATCAACGGCCGCTCACCCCATGGATGAATCAAGGGGCTTGCGCGGCATATTTGGTCAGCTCTTCGGAGTCGTCCTTGGTGTTCCATCCGCCCTGACCCAACGGGGATAATCCTGTCCGGTGGCAAAGTCCAGCGCAGCCCGGTCAACGGTCAACCGGTACTGGGCTTTTGCAAGGGACGCCCTTGTATCCAGAAGGTAGACTTCGGCCAGGGTCAACTTGACGATGGAAATCAGGTTTGCCTCATATTTTGCCTGGGCGAACCTGAGGCCAAGCTTTGCTTCCTCCACAGCCTTTCCATAGGCTTTCACATAGTAAAGGTCCGTCCTTACCCGCTCATGGGCCGAGACAACCTCGTAGCGGATCCTGTGATCCAGATCCTTGAGCTTTTCGGCTTCAAAAAGGGCTTGCTGATGGCTTGCCTCCACCTGTGACCGGATCATTCCTCCGGTATAGATCGGGACATTCACCATCGCTCCCCCCATCCACCATCCCGGAGTATAGGAAGCTCCCGTATTGATCTGGTTCAACGTGCCAAATGATCCGAATGCGGAAAGGTACGGATAATGGGAAGCCTTCACAGAGCTTGTATACTCGTTGATGGCGCCAACCGTCGACTTGACCGCATGCATCTCTGGACGGGCATCAAGGGCCGTCTTCACAAGGTCCTGCAAGGGAGAAAGAGGGGAGAGATCCTCCGAAACCCGCGTCGGAAAATAGTTTCTGGCCCCGCCATCTCCGAGTCCAAGCGCCTCGTTAAGCCTGGCCACCCGGGTTTTCACATCGTTCCTCATGCCTGCAAGAAGAGCATCAGCCTTCAGAAGATCGACCTGTGCGAACTCGTCATCGAGCTTGGACTTGTATTCGGCCTTGTAAAGTGATCTCGTCAGCTCCCGGACGAGCGCCCGCTGGTTCCGGTTCTTCCGGTAGACAATCACAAGCTGCTTGTCCAGCTGAAGATGCGCGTAAGCTTCTCGAACCTGAAGGATCACCCAGGCATCCCTGGTCACAAGATCGGCGACTGCCGCATGTTCCTTTTTCTCCGCCGATCTCGTCAGATGGAGGTATCGCCCGAAATCAAACAGCATCTGCGTTGCGCCAATCGAAGCGTCAAACACGTTCGATGTCTGTGTTCCGTCCCTTCCGAGCGGTCCGATCCCACCGTAGGTAATCGGCATGAATGGCGAGTATGCATAGCCGTTGTTATAGGGCCTGTTGCTCACCCCGGGGTTTCCGGTTCCAAACAACGCACCGGCCCCGACATTCGGCAGAAAATGCGCATTTGCCTCGCCAATCTTGGCTTTCTTGGCCGCCACCCGGTGGCGATAGGCAAAAAGTCTGGGATGGTGGTGTATCGCAAAGAAAATGGCCTGATCCACCGTCAGATGAGGATCCGGCGCGTCGGTTACAATCGTCCCGGAAGCCAGTGCCCGGGACGAAATCCCCATCAGGGCAACCGTGGCCAACAGCCACGTTTTCCATACCTTTTTTTGAATCATCTGGATACGTCCTCCATGCGCCTTCCCTCAAAACGGGATCTGAAAAACTCCATTACCCGAGCTGTCTCGCTGGCCGATACGGAATGACCCTTCTCGGAATAGCATGAACAGGCTGTCCTTCCCGAACATGCCAGCGTCCCATGACCACGACCCGGTCTCCGGGATTCAAACCTTTTGAAACCTTGACCCAGTTTCCATTGTCGACCTCGACCTCGATCGGCCGGATGTGTGCCACACCATGATCCACAACCACAACCGTCAGGGGCTTGCCGACTCT
>DAHWBS010000077.1:0-392 GCA_027323445.1 Leptospirillum sp. | reverse complement strand
ATGGCAAAACCCGGGATCAGGATCGCATTTTTCGAATGGCCGAGAGAGAAGGAAAATTCCCCGTACATTCCCGGATGGATCGCCAGATCGTGATTCTTGAAATCGATCTCGGTCCGCATTGTCCGGGTTCTCAGATTTTCCTCGAAGTCGAAACGCGTCACCGTCCCCCTGAAAACACGTCCGGGCAGACCCGAAAAACGAACCTCCACCGCCTGTCCTCTCTTCACCAATGGAACCACCTGGGCCGGAACCCATACATAGGCTCTGAGCTTGTTGACCCGCTCGACCGTAACAATGGGCTGGACACTGTCTGTATGGGATGTCCCGATGGAAATCATCTTTCCCGGATCCACAAACCGCTGGGTCACCATGCCATCAAAAGGAGCCCTGAT
>DAHWBS010000076.1 GCA_027323445.1 Leptospirillum sp. | reverse complement strand
TTTGACTTGACATGAAGTGATCTTGGCTTATCTGCTCGATTCTATAGGCATCGTGATCTCCAAGACAAGTTTTTTGCTGGGGTATTGTCAAGTGCTGGGTGATCTGAAGCCTTTTAAAAAGTCTTTTTCTGGTGACCTGATTGTATGAGCGTAACGATCATTCTCCATTTTGGGAGTACAGACGGCTGTTGATTCTTTCGGAGGTGGGCTGATCGGCATCAGTCCCTGATTCTTGGCAGGACTTCTCCTCCAGGCTTCAAGCGGCCTGGGCCTTTAGCAGTGTTTAAACCGGAAGGCTCTGGCTATAGCCCGGAACCAGAATGCCGGGATGGTCCTGGTCCTTG
Organism: Leptospirillum sp.; assembly: GCA_027323445.1. Lineage (GTDB taxonomy): Bacteria > Nitrospirota > Leptospirillia > Leptospirillales > Leptospirillaceae > Leptospirillum. The sequence goes on along the minus strand of DAHWBS010000076.1, from coordinate 3,336 downwards.
GCAAGGGCCAGTCCCGAGATTCCAGAGTCTCCACCCATATTGATCCAGGCAAGGTTGGGAAACCTTTCGAAAACAAGGTGCGTCATCATGGTTGAAACATTGTTGATAAGAGGGTCCCTCGATTCGAGAAAACAGATGGCAGTCGTTCCTGACTCCGAAAACGCCAGCCACTGCCAGGCGACTTCACGGCCCTGCACCGAAAGAATGACCCCTGTCAGGTTCAGGTGGGCCCATTGGCTTTCGGCGATCAAATGGGCCTGTTCAAGGTCTTCCACCAGAAGCCATTCCAGTTCGTTGAGAGCTTTCTGACGGCGCATCTCGAAAAAACGGGACTTGATTCCAGCGATTCTTTCTGGAAGAGGTCCTTCAGGCCAGAGGTGGATTTCTGGAGACGGATCCATCCTCCTCAGCCGGTTAAGCTCCCATCGATGGGACTTGTAACGGTTCCCTGCTGAGCGAAGGTAGGGATCTCTCAGAATAATCCTGTCGATATCCTGGCGGATGGGGGGCGTTTCCTGAAAGAGACTGCTTGAGACCCCCATGGGCAAATTGTCGATTCGTCCGGGTTGCCCGCAGTTGAGATCGTAAAGCCATTCTGAAAGAGCTCCGAAAAAAGGATCGCATAAATCATGATTGTCGAGAATCCAGTCCGGCGGAATCGGGATCCAGTGGTAGCCTCCTGAGCGGGCCAGGAGAAATGGACGATTCTCCCAGCTTGAGATGCCCAGATCGACTCCACGGCCATTTAGAAAAAACGAGACGGGATGGCAGGCCGAAAAAAACATCCTTCTGCTTCCGGATGTGAATTGGCAAAGAGTCCTGTACCGTTCCTTGCAGTTTGTCGGGAGGCTGGAGACGGGGCCAAACCGGTCCATGGAGAAGGGGTCAGCCTTCAAGCGACAAGATGGGGAGAACCCCGTCAGTGAACTCTTTTCCCAGATGGGCGATTAAGGTGGACTTGACCGTGTCTGTGAGGTTCTTCCAATCGGTGTCCTTGATGGATAAAGCTTTTTCTTGAAGGGAATCTCTGTGTATATGGAGGGAAAAGGGGCAGTTTGTATCAACTCCCAGCCATGGAGATCCTTCACGAAGAATAAGGACAAGGGGGTAGATCCTGCAGTCAAATGGGTGGTTCGGCCAGCTACTGCAGCTCCATGAAGACTCGTCAAGAAGAGTGCATTGCCAGAGATCAATCTCATCGACCCGGACAAGGGTCAGGTCAGGATCCGTCTTTCCCCGGAAGCCTTCCGGAAGGATTGGGCGAAGTTCGGGTCGGGAAGAAAATGGCGTGAGCCGGTCCGGTTCAAGAAATCGGCAGCACAGCCGGCATTCCTGGCAAAAAGCCTGGGGTATGGGCAGAAGGTCTTTTGTCATGGAACCGGTTCCATCGCTATATGATCCGGGGGGTCTGAGAGACGTTTGAAAAACAGCCTCTCCTGCATGTTGTCGAGTAATCCCGTGAGTGTTTTCGGGTGAGTTGCCGAGACAAGAATGGCTTCAGGGAAGAGAAGCGAAAGGGATTCTTTTTTTTCTTCATCGAGAAGATCGGCTTTGTTGATGACAAGAAGTCTCGGCTTTTCCCCGATTTCCATCTCTGTCAAAAGTGTTTCCACCTGTTTGATCTGGGCTTCGATGCTGGGATGTGAGCCATCGGCAACATGGATCAAAAGATGGGCGTCCTTGAGTTCGTCAAAGGTGGAAAGAAAGGCCCTCTTCAGGTCGTCGGGCAAATTTCGGATAAAGCCCACCGTGTCGGTGAGGATGATTTCTCTCTCCCGGGGGAACCTGAGCCGTCTGGATGTGGGATCGAGTGTGGCAAAGAGCTTGTTTTCGGTCAGGACGTCCGATCCTGTCAGCTGGTTTAAAAGGGTGGACTTCCCGACATTGGTATACCCTACGAGGGAGACTATCGGCAGACCGTTTTCCTGTCGCCGCTCTTTTCTTTGTCGTCTTTCGTCACCAAGTCTGGAGAGTTTTTCTGTCAGGGACGTGATCCTGTCCCTCACGCGCCGCCTGTCTTCCTCGAGGCGGGTCTCTCCCGGACCTCTTCCCCCAATACCCCCGGTCAGTCTTGAAAGCGCTGTCGAGCGTTGTTCAAGGCGGGGAAGAAGATATTTGAGCTGGGCCACTTCGACCTGAAGTTTTCCATCGCTTGAATGTGCCCTTCTGGCAAAAATGTCGAGAATCAGCTGTGTCCGGTCGATCATCTTGAGATCGGTCAGTGCCGCTATGTTCTTGACCTGGGCAGGAGTCAGATTCTGTTCGAAAATGATGATGGTCGCTCCAACCTGAAGAGCATGGATGATCAGGACCTTCAGCCTGTCAGCGCTTAAAAGAGTGCCTGGATGATGGGCCCTGAGTTTCTGGATCTCTTCTCCCAGAACCTGAACACCTGCGCTTTCTGCCAGTTCCCTTAATTCTTCCATGCCATCTTTCTGGAACAGGAGGCTGTCTTTTGATGCAGAGACGAGAATGGCCCGTTCCTGTCCCGATGTCTGGTGTCGCGAGCTGCCCTTGGCTTCCGAGAGAGCTTCTTCAATCTGTTCAACAGAATCGGCCACCTCAAGACGTTCAGCGGAAAAAGGGATGGATTCGGTCACCAGCCATGGTGTCTCACCCCGTTTGTCCGGGTTGATCAATGCCTGGGAGAACCGGCGGATCCTCGGAGTGTTCTCGTCGATGTGGAGGACGATCTGGGCATCCAGCCGCAGGAGGGCCAGATCGTTCAGGTCATCCTGGTTGATGGGTTCCGTCCGGAGGTGGGTATGGACAAGTCGTATTCCACGAAGAAGGTGATCGCCACCACGGGAAGGAGGGAGTGTTTCGATGTAGAGCTCTTTGGGGCCGCCGACAATAACATCAAGCACAGAGCCTTCGCGGGAGATAAAAAGCCCCACCTGGCGACCTATCTCGAAGCTGATCTCTCCCATCACTCCGGCGAGTTCCGTTGTCACCCACATAAGAGGGGGAACCTTTCTCCGGTAAAGTCGACCAAGCGCCTCAAGCTGATTTTTTTTCAGTCCCCGAACATTTCCTTTTATCTCTGGAATAAGATGCCTCCTGGTCCTTTGATGATTTTGACGAGCCCCATGTAGTAAGCGCATCGGGCATCATTCAAGTCATTGTTGAATGTTCTCTCCTGTCCGTCATCAAAAAGGATCCGGACATAGGCGGCTCCGCCTGGAAGGGTGGAGGTTGAAATATGGATAACCTTTCCTTCACCCCATTCGGGATGGTCCCGATGGGATGCCCGGTCGGAAAAGCGAAGGAAAACTCTTGTTGTGATATCCGGATCATCAATCATAACGCTTCCTGAGTTCAGCCGCGAGGCTTTTC
>DAHWBS010000075.1 GCA_027323445.1 Leptospirillum sp. | reverse complement strand
ACTCGGGCACGATCCGCATCTCGTTGCCAATCACGCTCCTCATTCGTATCCAGAATATCGAAAACTCGTTCACCGGCCGCCCGGGCCGCCTGGAGCATCTGACTTCCAGCCATTCTCAAAGATGGTTTCCGTGGCAACCTTTTTATCTTTCCCGAAAGACTCTTTATATCTCGATTCGGGATGATCTCATCCGGAAAGATATTTCCAGACCCCAAAAAAGTAACGGATCGTGGAGCATTGCTGTTTTTCTTGTAATCTCCGTGGCTTTTATGGGAAATTGAGGAAACCTGTTCTTAAACATTTTTTTGTTTGGAGCCGGCTCATCATTTTTTCACAGGAAAATGAAAAGAAATCATGCGGGATCTTTTCATGACCAGCCGGATGATGATGCTTCGGGCAAAGCCCTTTTTCAGAATAAGGATAAAATAATGATAGATCGTTATACCCGTCCCGCGATGAAGGCCATTTTTGATGCAGACCATCGTCTTGAGGTCATGTTCCATGTTGAGAAGGTTTCAGCAAAAGTTCTGGCGGAGAAGGGAATCATCGACCAACAGAAGGTCGCGGAGCTCCTGGAGGCAAAGGTTCGACTCGATCCCAAACGGATGGATGAAATCGAGGAAACGACCCGCCACGATATCATCAGTTTTCTGACGATGATCTCAGAACAGCTTCCGGATGGTGCCAGATCCATTCTTCACTATGGAATGACTTCTCAGGATCTGATCGATACGGCAGGGGCTCTTCTCTATCTCCCTTGAAGCGATCGACCAGATCCAGCATTCTCTCGATACTTTCAAGTCAATCCTCAGGGAACAGGCCCTTGCCCATAAAAATACCCTGATGGTGGGGCGTACTCATGGAATTCATGGGGAGCCGATCGTTTTCGGAGTCAAGTTTCTATCCTGGTATGCCGAAATGGAACGACATTCCGAACGTCTCTCCCACGCCAGAAGAACCATGTCCGTTGGCAAAATGTCCGGAGCCATGGGGACAGCCGTTCATATTTCACCTGCCCTGGAAACAGCCATTCTCTCGGAGCTATCTCTGAAACCGGAGTCGATGGCGACCCAGGTTGTTGCGAGGGACCGCCACGCCGAGCTCTTTTCAACATTGGCCCTGATCGGTTCCGGTCTTGAACGGATCGCAGTCGAGATTCGCCATCTTCAGAGAACCGAGGTTCGCGAAGCAGAAGAGCCTTTCCGACCGGGACAGAAGGGTTCCTCCGCCATGCCGCACAAGAGGAACCCCATCGGATCGGAAAACATTACAGGTCTTGCCAGACTGCTTCGTTCCTATTCCCAGGCGGCCTTTGAAAACGTGGCACTCTGGCATGAGCGGGATATCAGCCACTCCTCGGTTGAGCGGGTCATCGGTCCCGATGCGTTTGGCCTTCTGGACTATATGATTGCCCGTCTTGGAGGAATTTTGAAGGATCTGATCATCTATCCGGAAAAGATGAAACAGAACCTCGATATGACCCGCGGTCTCGTTTATTCCCAGTCCGTTCTTCTTGCCCTGACCCGGGCCGGACTTCCCAGGGAAACCGCCTATAAAATTGTTCAGGATGCTGCAATGCAGACCTGGTCGGGTCCCAATGACCTCATGACAAATCTGAAGCTTCACCCTGAACTGCCCGCTTCCTTTCCCGAGAGAGAGCTTCTGGCCGCGTTCGATCCCGCTCCATTTCTCTCAGGGCTTGACGAGATCTATGACCGGGTATTGGGAGAGCATCACCACCATTTTGGAAATGAAGGTTGCTGATCAGTATGGGAAGAGCTAAACCGGTAAGAGGAGGGAATCGTGTCTGTCGGAGATAAGATCTACGAAGGAAAAGCCAAAATATTGAAAGAGACCGAAGATCCGTCGGTTGTTATCCAGGACTTCAAGGATGATGCGACTGCTTTCAACGCATTGAAGAAAGGCACAATCCACGGGAAAGGGAAGATCAACTGCACGATATCGACCTATTTTTTCTCCTATCTCTCAAGACACGGGATTCCGACCCATTTTATTTCCCAGGAGTCGGACCATGTCATGAAGATCAAAAGGCTCAAAATGATTCCTCTCGAAGTGGTCATGCGAAATATCGTGGCGGGATCTCTTGCCAAGAGGACGGGAGTTCCGGAAGGGCAACCTCTTTCCAAGCCCGTTCTGGAGTGGTATTACAAAAGGGATGATCTGGGTGATCCCATCGTCAACAGGGATCATATCCGCATGCTGGGCCTTGCACCCGATGATGTCCTTCGCTCCGTCGAAAGCCTTGCCCGAAGGATCAATGACTTGTTGACGCCTCATCTTCTGGAAAAAAAGATCCTTCTCGTGGACATGAAGCTTGAATTTGGAACGGACTCAAAAGGAGTGGTGCTTTTGGGAGACGAGATCAGCGGGGATACCTGCCGTTTTTGGGACTCCACCACGAAAGAGAAGATGGACAAGGATCGCTTCCGGCAGGATCTCGGACAAGTAGAGGAATTTTATCAGGAAGTATTCAGGAGAGTAACAGGCCATGACTAACATCCAGCTGACACCGGTAATACTCAAGATCACCATTCTGGTCCGCATACGTCCGGGTATCCTTGATCCTCAGGGCCAGGCTGTTTGCCAGGCCCTCCATGACTCCGGAGAAAATGAAGTGGAGTCGGTCCGGATCGGGAAGCTTATCGAAATTACCATAGAAGACAAACCCTTTGAGGATTTTTCAGAGGTGGCCAAAAAGTACTGCGAATCTCTCCTGGTCAACCCGTTGACAGAAGAGTTTGAGATCCTCTCGATCGTCCCTGCTCCAACTGTTCCGTCAAGGACAGGATCCCGATAGGTGGCCACTTCCCCGAAACTGCACTTTTGGCCGGGGCGTCTTTTTCTCATGTGTCTTTTTTTGATCGCTTCCATCTTTTTGGTGCTCCTGTTTTCCATGCTTCTGACAGAAAACAGGCAGATGTCCAAGGTCCGGGATCTTTCAAACGCATCTGTTGATATGATTTCGGCCCAGATGAAGTCCAGGGATCCGGAGATTGTTCCGGATTCGCTTTCAGCAATGGCCGAAGGGTCCGGCTCCCGGATTGTTCTTCTCGACGGCCATGGAAATCCGACCTACGGGGATACCAGGATTTTGGACAAGATGAAGAATCTTGTCTCCATATCTCCCGAGTGGTACAAGGCCCCACACGGGCCTTTCCGTTTTCCGTGGCCTCCTCCGGAGCTTCCGGAGTCTCTTTCGGATGCCACGAAGAGAATGGCCGGGGACCGGCTGGTGCACAGTTTTATCACCAATCGTGACGGGCAGTTCACTCCCCTCCTGCCGGATGGGGGATTCGCACTGCGCGTGACTCCGATCGCCAATAAGCCCGCCTGCGCAACATGTCATGGTTACGACGAAAATATTCTGGGACATGTTGTCGTGGTGACCCCCATAGGAGGATTCCTTTCTCCGGAAAAGACCCTTTCTCTCTGGGGCATTATGCCTTTTGCACAGATGAACCAGAAAATTCTCGCTGGCGTTTCTCTTTCGCTTTTTGGTCTTTTCATGCTGTCCCTGGTCGTCCTTGACAGTTCGATGATCGGAAGAAAAATCGCCAGAGCCCAGACTTTGCCTTCAAAAAAGAAGTCTTCTCCGAAAACGGAAGACGATGGGAAAAAAGGAGAGGGCGCTCGTTCCAGAGTTTTTTCCACCGAAGAGGAGAATCTTGCCCCGGTCGGGAAAACGCCGGGAGAGAACGTTATCGGGTCCGATGAATCTTCTGACCTTCTGGTGCGCATCTCTCTTGTGGAAGAAGCTCTTATGAAGGAGATCACCCTTCTTCCCCATCCCGGCATCCAGGAAAAGTCGTCCCTTCACAGGGGAGAACAGATCCAGGGAGCGATCTCGAGCCTGACCTCCTGGTCCGACAAGGTCGAGATTCTTCTTCTCGACCTGAAGACCAGGGGAGATGTCCTGAATGATCCCATGGTCAATCGCTCGATTGAAAAACTCCAGCAATTGAAACAGGAGGCTGTGCAGCTCGGGGATAC
>DAHWBS010000074.1 GCA_027323445.1 Leptospirillum sp. | reverse complement strand
GAACATGTTCCCTGCGGGAGTCTCCCGAAGGAAGCCCTCTCACGATTCCCCTTGTCGGGACAAGTTCGGCCACCTCCCGGAGGAGCGACTCCATCTCCTTATTTGCTTCGAACGAAGATAGTTCGGTAGGCAATTTCCGAATTTCTATCTTTGCGGTGCCACCTCGAGCTGAGTTAATGCCAAAAATTAATGTAAATGGGCAGGAGGCAATACTGTTCCTCCCCAGAATTTCAGTCCTGCTGTATTGGTTCCTTCCTGACTTGTCTGACAGTTGTCTCCTTTGTGTCCAACCTTTTTAACAGTAGAATCAGAATCAAGGACAAACCAAAAGTGACAGGAAGATGTGAGCGGCATCATCACATTCGAGAGTTGGTAATTGCTGATATAAGTGGTCGAGTCCGCAAAATAGACCCAGACAGTTTGTTGATGGGGAAGATTGATGGTCGTAGTGGGTGGACCCAGTTGATGGAGGAGATGTGTGGATGTCTCACCCTTGTATGAGTCGAGATGGGTATTGAAATACTCAGAGGTTGGAAAGCAAGACCCAAGGAAAAGACATCCCAAGACAGAAACAATGACCTTGATTCCTTTAAAAGGTTTCATTGATTTTCCATTAAATGCTCTTGTTTATAGGGATTGGGCCGGAGTTGATCCTGAACAGCCGGGGCAATCCGGTTTTGGAGTATCGGAGGGTTCCTTGCCATTTGAAACCGATTTTTCACTGTATTGTTTTTCAAAAAGCAAAGTATTGTCCGAGTCAAGTCTTATTGAAATTTCCGAAAGATTGGCAAGTGATGAGATCACTGGTTTTCCAAGGTTCGTTCGCCCTATCTGAACTTGCACGATACTGAGTCTGACTTGAATATGAACAGGAATGCTGCACCCCTGACAAGGGGTTTGTTTCAGGACTTCCTGAAGATTCAGACCGGATACGGGTGAAAATCGGAAAAAAAGGTGTCCCATTGGGCCAGCTGCAGCCTGTAATGGCCAATTTCTAATCAAAACCTGGCTGTCACAATAGCTACAAGCCAGCTTTTGGGCAATTCCAATAGAAATCTTCCCTCCAAAAGGCATCAGGAAAGACGGCACAGGAGTTTGTGAGGCGGATTGCATCTGAACACCCTGCAGTCCGGAAAGGGTAAAAAGCTTTTCCTTCGAATCATACTGGATGATGCTTGCGGGTATCGTCAGAGGAAAAGTTTTGACAGATCCTATCTTTTTAATTTCGTTATCCAGTTTTTTATCGAGACTTTTTTGATCGACAAGGCTACGATTGGCTTTTGTCCTGAGTTCCATTGGCAATCCCAGGGAGAGGATCTGATAATCGGGAGTCATTGTCGGGTGCTGGTGATAGAACAGGAGCAACAATTGATAGGGCTCAAGCTGGCTTTTTCCTGGAACAGGCCAGCCCTCTGACACCAGCTTCGCTGTCTGTACCTCTTTTCCGCTTAAATGAAAGGCCGCCAGCATCAAGAGGCCACCAAGGAGAAAAAAGGCAACCCCGATAACGGTCCATCGAATGCTTTTTTTCGGTTGGACAACGGGCGGTTCCGTCTTCTCGAAAGACTCCCGGAGAGTTTTGTATGCGTTGTCAATAATCTCCAGGGATTGAGGATTCTCCCTGTACTCCGGATGGATGAGAAAGACGGTTTCCCTCTTTTTATCGAGGATTTCAAGGTTTGCAATAGGTGATATGTCCGGAAAGCCACCGGCTGGAAAGCGGAGGATTCGCTCAGGATCATTTGGGTCTGATGCGATAACAATGCCCAAAAGATCCGCAATCTTAAAGGCGTCTTCATGGCTCAACGGAGAAGATGGCTGGATGGTCCCAAGGATTTCAGGAAGCTTGTGGAGATTGGTAATGATGTAAGACCGATCTCTGTTTGGAGGCTCGGAAACAGAAAGGGTCCCGCTTTTGGCCAGTCCATCAAGATTGGCTTCATCCGGAAAAACGATCACACCCGTCAAGAAAAGCGAGATTCCCTTGTCTCTGAGGAAAGATGACAAAGGACCTATCCTGCTTTTAATCTGCGTCACCGGATTGGAGTTTCTGGGGCCCGGCACATGGATCATCTGATTGTCCGCACTCCAGGAAGAATTCAGGGTTCCTGTTACAGTGCCGATGACGTTCTTGCACTCAAAAACAAAAACCCCCTTGTCAGTCAACAACAATCCATCGATTTCCTTCTGGCCGATCGGGGAATAGATATTTCGTTCGTAAAGATAAACATTCACCCCGTTTTGCCAAAAAGGATCCATGCCAATATCAAGGATCCGAGTAAGATCCTTTCCGGAGAGACCGGTCAGACAAAACTGTCTTATCTCTTCTTCGAATCGTTCTGCGGCAGGCAATGATTTTAGAGACTGCAATGGATTCCTTTCAAAAGACGTTTTGAGAAAAGAGACTTAACCTTGAGAGAATACCATAATCTCGGATACATCAGAAGGACTGATGGAGTAATAAGTTAACCAGGGATTTTGGTCACATATTCAAGATGGTCCGTCCCGAGGGGATCATGCCAGAATCCTTTGATGTTTTTATGAACAAGAATATTGGAAAGTCCCTCTGAGAGAGGAATCACCGGTATTCCGACTCTAAGGAGCTGTTGTTGGGCTTTTTTATATAACTCTTTTCGAACTTTCTGATCGTCAGAGACCAAAGCCATGGAGACAAGACGATCAAAGAGCGGATCTCCCCACCCTGTCCGGTTATTTCCGGAGTCCGTCATCATCAGTGTCATGAAGGTATTGGGATCAGGATAGTCTGCAAGCCAGCCTGATTGATATATTTGAGGAGTTTTTGAGTCGAGTTTCGCCAGGAAAGCTTTCCATTCAAGTGATCTGAGGTGAATAGTGACATTGAGAACTTTTCTGAAAGATTCTTGGAAGTGAACAGCCAGAATTCGGCTTTGAGTGCCGGAAGGAAAAACAAGAGTGACCCTGGGAAAGTTTTTTCCTTCCGGATAACCGGCTAGTGCAAGCTCAGACCTTGCTTCAACGGGATTGTATGAATAGGCCCCATTTTTTGAGTATCCCAATAATCCCTTGGGGATAAATGATCTCGAAACGGGGAAGGCATTCTGGAAAAGCTCCCGAAGATCAGAACGGTCGACGGAAAGTGCAAAAGCTCGGCGGACATGTATGTTGTCAAAAGGAGGTCGCTTGATATTCATACTGTAGTAGACGGTACTGAATTGCGGAATCCGGTACAGGTCGGGAGAGTTGCGATATTTTTTTACATAAAAACTTGGAACACCCGCAATATCCAGAACGTGGCGGTCATAGAGGAGAAGCTGCGTTACAGGCTCTGGAACAATCAAAAACTGAATTCTTCTAAGCGAAGGCCGGGGAAGAATATCTTTTCTCGCTTCGAGGAGAAGAGAATTTCCATGCCACCAATCTTTTAAGGTAAAACGTCCATTCGTAACCAGATATTGCGGCAGGGTCCATTTGTCCTTGTATTTTTGAATCAGATCGGTTCGGATCGGGTCTGTTATCGGGCTCGTAAGCAAAGACGGAAACGCTGCCATGGAATGAGAGAGCCTGATCTTTAGTGTCTGAGGGTTGGGGACATCGATTCCAACCTCGGAAGCACTGCATTTGCTTTCATGGAAGCATGAAGCATTATCAATATCAAAAAGGTAATAGGCGTATGGAGATGCTGTCTTTGGAGAAAGAAGCCTCAGAAAAGAATCCCTGAAGTCGGACGCTGTTACAGGTTTCCCATCACTCCAGGTCCTCTTTGGGTCGAGATGAAAAATAAAATCCCTGTTCCCGACTGTTTCCCAGGAAAGCGCGATATCCGGAGAAACCTTGAGACTCTTATCAAACCTGGTGAGACCATCCATAAGGTTCGTGATCACCTCAAAACTGATCCCGTCGGTCGCCTTATTCCAGTCTAAAGTTGACGGATCATCAGCCATCGCCGTAAAAAGCGTATGTGAGTCATGTCTGGAAACGGGCTGAAAATGAGGGGAACAAGACAGAAGGAGAAGAAATAAAAAAAGAAGGTGGATTCTTGAAAGACAGAAGATTTTACGAATCATTGGAAGTAGAGTTTTTTTATGGCGATATATGTCTTGGGTCATCAATAAGATGCCTCGAGTCATCGTTAGTAAAAGAGGAAAAAAGGAAAGGAAAAAGGAAGTAAAAAAAGGGCCTGAACCCGTCAGCGACGGGAACAGACCCAACATAAATTCCGGCAGCGTCCTACTTTCCCACAACCTTGCAGTTGCAGTATCATCGGCCCT
>DAHWBS010000073.1 GCA_027323445.1 Leptospirillum sp. | reverse complement strand
CTCCGCAGGAGGCATCTGGACGGATCCTGCCACTTCGATATGGCTGTCGTCTGTCAGATGGATGATCTTGTACCACCGGGCCTGGGGGAAACGACCGTAGAGCGTTCCGGGACCTGGCGCGATCTGGACCGAGTTGTAGATATTGTAGGGTTGCCATCCGAAAAGGGACCAGTACTGCCCCAGAAGGAAGTTTCCGAAGTCAGGCGTCGTGATATCCATGAAAAAATGACGGATACGGAAGATCGGGTTGGTCAGATACCCTGGACCGGATCCTGCGGAGCCCGCTGCCTGGGAGATGCTTCCGCCGTACTGGGATTCACCCGGATTGGCGAGAAAGTCCATTTCCAGAAGGGCCCGGATCTTGTACCCGTTGTAGACCGGGGAAGAAAGGGCAAAACCAATTCGGGAGTTGTTCACATCAAAACCCATGGCGTTGTGGTCAACCGTTGCGCCGAGGGAGGAGAGTTGCCCCGAGGTGGTTCTGCCTCCCTGGACGGTGCTGGCATTTGCCGCGCCGGCATTGAACGGCCAGTTGTTAAAGGAGTTTGAAGAATCATACACGGTATCAAACTGCACAAACCCGTACATCATGGTCTGCCATTTCCCCACCATCGAGGTATAGCCTGGAGGAGGAGCATCCGGAATCAGATTCTGGAAGGAATTATGAATCTCGGAGTTCAACCGGTCCGGATCAACGGGTGGGGCCTGGGTTGCCGGCTGGGGCTTCGAATAAGGCGAGTCCGGAGTCAGATTATCCGCCACTTGTGCGGGGGTATCGAGACTTGCCGCCCAGACAGGCTTTTGTGTTGCAAGGGCCAAAACCCCAGCGGCCAGGACAGAAAGTCCGATGGCAACATGGCGAGTCTTGCGCATGAAAGAACCTCCTTTAAAACAGAACTCATGGATGAAAGATCGACACAAACCATTAACAGATCAACAGTGTTTTTTGTCCGGAGCCTTTGAAGGATCAGGGATCCCGATTCCCGGAGCGGGATCGATCCTAGACAACCCAGAAAAATGGAAGATCAAGACAATGTGACAAATCAGTGAACTCTTCACCGTGGAATCATCTTGCGATCAGGAACCTGTGACATGAAGCATTGACAGAATGGCGATCACCACAGGAACATAGAGAAATGATTCCGTAAACATTCAACCGGTCCAGACAAACACCCCCATTCAGACAGGAGATCCGCATGTCCGTTCTGCTCGAATTCAGCATGTCCCCTTTGGACAAAGGCGCAAGCGTCGGAGCGTATGTTTCACGATCGCTCGACATCATCGACAAAAGTGGCATTGCCTACCAGCTGAACCCCATGGGCACCGTCCTTGAGGGAGAGTGGGACGAGGTCATGGCCGTTGTCCGGGACTGCTACCTGAAAATGAGCCAGGATTGCGAACGGATCTCCGTCGCGATCAAAGTGGACGCCCGTGCGGGACAAACCGGAAGAATCGCGGGAAAGATCAACTCCGTCGAGAAGCATCTGGGCAGATCCATCAAGCATATCTGAGATCATTCGGGGCTCCCCTTTTGACTGGCCTGATGGAATGTTATGATGAGGCCAGTATTTCAGGGAATCGAAAAAAAGGGGAGAGGGTTGCGTCTTTTTGGAAAACACTTCCCGAAGACCGTTCCGGACAATCTCGGAAGACATCACAGCCGGACGGAACAACATTTCCCCGAAACAATCATTCGGAACCGGTCTGAAGGCCAATAAAAAAAGAAAGCGGTAGAGCCCATTCATGGCAAACATCATCATTCTGGGCACCCAATGGGGTGACGAAGGCAAGGGAAAAATCGTTGACCTGTTGACAGAAAAAGCCGACTGCATCATCCGTTATCAGGGAGGGCACAACGCCGGACATACAATCGTTGTCGGCAAAGAAAAATTTGTCTTGCACCTTATCCCGTCGGGCATTCTTCATGAAGGGAAAAAGTGCGTGATCGGAAACGGTATCGCCCTCGATCCTCACGCCCTGATCGAAGAGATCGAAGATCTTGCCACCCGGGGAATCAGGGTCGGAAAAAACTTCAAGATCAGCGATGCCTGCCATCTGATCATGCCCTATCATCGCGCCATCGACAAACAATCCGAAGAGATGAAGGGCACACGAAGAATCGGCACCACAGGGCGGGGAATCGGACCGGCTTATGTGGACAAAATGGCCCGCATAGGAATACGTACCGGAGATCTGGCCCATCCGGCCCTTTTCCGGGAAAAGCTTGAGCAGAACCTGTCCGAAATGAATTATCTGATGGAGAAGCTCTTCAAGACACACGGCTTTGATCTCGAAACCCTCTATGCCGATGCCATGGCCGTGGGTGAAAGGCTGTCTCCCTACATCACCGACACCTCCCTCTATCTCTGGAACGAGCGGCAGAACGGATCCCAGCTTCTCTTCGAAGGCGCACAGGGAACACACCTCGACATCGACCACGGAACCTACCCCTTCGTCACCAGCTCCTCCGCCACCGCCGGCGGAGCCGTCACCGGAACAGGGGTCGGACCAACAGCGATCGACGGAGTGATCGGGATTACCAAAGCCTACACAACCAGAGTAGGGTCAGGTCCCTTTCCCACAGAGCTCTCCGATGCATCGGGAGAGTATCTCAGAAAGCAGGGAAGCGAGTTCGGGGCGACCACGGGCCGCGCGCGAAGGTGCGGGTGGTTTGACGCACTGGTCGTTCGCTATGCCGCGAGAGTCAACGGACTCACCGGCATCGTCCTGACAAAAATCGATGTTTTAGACGAACTGGACACGATCAAGATCTGCACGGGATATACCCTGCACGGACAGCACATATCCGAGTTTCCAAGACACCTCTCCGACATAGAGGCTGCCGTTCCCGTTTACGAGGAGCTTCCGGGATGGAAAACCTCCCTTCGGGGGGCGAGAGAGATGAGCGACCTCCCCATCGCCGCCAAGAATTACATCCGAAGGATTGAAGAGATCACCGGCGTTCCCGTTGTGATGGTCTCAACCGGTTCCGAGCGCTCCGAGACCATCGTGATTCAGGATCCCTTCGACATCCGGTAAAGGAGGTCAAAGCTCCTGATTCTTTCCACAAGATCAGGAACAGACATCATAAAATCCGCAGGAAATCCCATATCGAGGCTTGCTGTCTTGTTTTCGGCAAGCCTCTTTCCCAAAAGAACGGGATCGGTGGTCAACGGCCCGGGACTCTTCTCAGGATTGTTATGGACCGGCCCGAAATCCAGAACATCTCCCGCCGACTTTTTCCAGTTCAGGAAGTCTTCCCCATGGCCCACAATCCAGTTTCCGAGATGTCGTCGTTCCACCGCGGCCTCATCTTTAAGGACAAAACGCACAGACAGTCCCGTCGCTCCGATAAACACTCCGGAATGGGCGTAAGCCTTGTAACCCCTCTTTTCCGGGCCGAGGGCAAGCCATGTTTCCGGGGGCGGATTGACCCTTCTCCGCATGTGACTTGCCACATGCGGCCAATAGTCCCTCGGTCCATCTCCCGAAAGGCTCGCAGAAAGCTCCGTCGCCAGGGCGACAAGCCCAGGACGGACCGTTCCCCGAATCAAACCCATCCGGTCTGAAAAACCCGGAATTTCAAAAACATGGACCCACTCCGGGTCGAGGTAGTCAGAAATTTTTTTCCCTTTTTTCATCTCAAATCCACCCTCATTGTCATTGCCAATATCAAGCAGCAACTTTATCTCCATGGAAAACCAGTCCATTTTCGCATTGGATGATCGCACTGGTCCAGTTTTTCCTGTTCGTTATCCAGACAAGCCCCTCTCCCCCGAAAAAAATGGCCCCATCCCGAAAAGCACCTGCACTCATCAATTCATGATATAATCCGGTAAAAGGTTTACCGGATCCCAGAAATCCATTTCCCTTCACCAAACAAACGTCCCTTTCCTTGAAAATGGACGGAGATAGGGCTCCGGCAAAAGGTCCGGAAAGAAAGATCGAACGGTCCTCTGCCGAGCCCTTGCAAGAACTGCCGAATGATACCAAACCAGATGGAGACGAACGTTGACACCCTTTTATGAGTCCTGTGCCGAATATTATCACAGCGACACCAAATATGACCGAAAAACCATTCACAGAACAAAGGGACTGGACTTTTCCAGAAAACCAGCACCGTTCAAGGACTACCAGGCAGACCATCCCGTCTCCCTGACCCCCTTTCTTCCCTTCAATTATCTTCCCTTTACCAGAACGCCCCTTCCGGAAGCTCCGATTCAGCCTCCCTACCCATGGGGGCTCTCGGAGATCTCCCAGATTCTTTTCTTTTCCTATGGGGTCACCGCCATTCTCGATTCTCCCCGATC
>DAHWBS010000072.1:1815-4452 GCA_027323445.1 Leptospirillum sp. | reverse complement strand
CTCGTCGTGAAGGACATGGGGTTTTCGTTGCGAGACATCATCCTGATCGGGGGCGGGCTGTTCCTGATCGCGAAGGCGACCCACGAAATTCATGCCGAGGTGGAAGCGCGCGACGAAGCGGGCAATGCTCCGGGCGAGGTTTCCGTCACGACTTCTCCGATGGGGCATGGTGTCCTGACCGATGTCTCTATCCGGGAGACCGACGAGGAAGATGGCACCAGAACCGTCCGCCATCGGTCGGAGGTTTCGACAGGTCCAAAAGTCGAGGCCTCCGGAATCGGTCCGCTCGGACGATACGAGGGTTCTGCCAATCTTGCGGCCGAGGTGGGGCTTCTGTATCAGGGTCTCAAGATCAACCAGCGTGTCTGACGGCGGTTTGACCGGTTTTTCTGTCAGGAGGGTGTGATGGCGGAGTTTGGAGTCAATTCAGTTTCGAATCTCGACAATCCCGTTCCGGGGATGCGGGAAAATGATTATTTAAGGCAGACGAAAGAGGCGGATCAGGAGCGTCGCAGTGAGGAATCTGCGCCCCCTCCGACACGGGAGAAATCAGGATCCACTCCCGGCAACTCTCTTGGGAGACGCCTCGACATTCATGTCTGACCGCTTTTCTTTATCCGGCGTTTCTGGTATTTATGACAGCGATTTTCCGTTGGCCGGAGTTCTTGGGAACCTGCGTGTTCTCAGTCCTGTTTCTCTCTCTGTGGCAAACCTCGATCATGACGATGAAGTCTCCTGTCAGGTACTCCCTTCCAATACCGTCGTTCTCGCTCCGTCTGAATGGTTCATGGACAATGACCGTCAGCCGTGGCTTGCCCTGTTTCAGGCGATGGACGAGCGGATGGGAAGGATTGAAGCGGTTCTTGAGCAGATCTCGAGGGGAGAGCCGGTCTCGCTTCCGCATCGTCTTGATGTGATTCTTTCCGATCGCGGGATTGTTTTTTTCGACGGGAACGCTTATTCCCCCGGAAGTCGCCTTCGGCTTGTGATGGACCTTCCATCCTTTCCTCCGGCTCATCTTGTTCTTTACGCCAGGGTGCGCGATCTTGCAGGATTTGGCCCGGAGCTTTTTGATGGCATGGCGACTTTGGCCGAATTTGACCCGATGGATATGGTGACGCAGGAAACACTGATTCGCTATCTTGTTGTCAGGAGCCGCTCCGAGATCAGGAAGTCCCGGCCATGAACGGGTACTGAGGCTGAGTCTCTGAAATTGCGGTGTGTTTTTAAGTGAAAGGATCTTTCTTGGAAATGAGTGAGGGGAATGCTTTTTCTCGCGGACTCCTTCATGTATCGGATGCAAGGCTAAAAGTCGTTCCGGTCAATACGGGTGAAGGTGTTCCGGAGAGTCGGGATGTTTTTGAAGCTTGCAGGGAAGACTCCTATTGTGCCGTTTTTTCTCCTTCGGACAAGCCGCTTTCGATTGAATCCTTCCTTGGTCTTCGGATCACCTGCCAGAATGTCCGCCAGAACCGTCCGGAAGGGGAGGAGCTTTCTTCCATTGTTGTCCGTGAGGGAGATACGCTGAATCTTGCGTACCTCCTGATGGAAAAATCGGGGGTCAGGGCGGTTTCCGTTTTCAGCCAGTCGGGGTTTTTTTCCGGAGTGCTCACATTGTCGGGAATTACGGATGCCATTCTGGGCGACCGGCAGTTGTTGCTTCTTGAAAATCGGGAGCTCCAGAAGCGGGTCTCGGACTTGACGAACAATGCCTCCGGCTGGATCTCCCAGATGGAGGAGCTTGTCGGGTTTTCCCGGTCGATTCGGGAGATGCTGTCCAGGACAATGATCGAGGAGTCTCTTCTTGAGTCGGGAATCCGGTTTTTGTCCAAGCTCATTGGCGCCCGCTACGGGGCGGTCGGAATGCTGGACAAGGACGGCTCTCTGGTCCAGTTCCTCCACACAGGGATGGATGAGGGTGATGTGGCCCGGATCGGCCATCTTCCGGAAGGGAAAGGGCTTTTGGGGGTTGTGATCTCGGAGGACCGTCCTGTTTGCCTTGACCGGATTTCGAAGGATCCGAGAAGCGCGGGATTCCCTCCGCATCACCCGGAGATGGAGTCCCTTCTCGCAGTGCCCGTTTCCAGTATGGGGCGGGTTTACGGTCGAGTCTATCTTTCGGACAAGATCAACGGCGAGCCTTTCAGCAAGGCCGATGAAGCCCTGGTGGTTTCTTTTGCCCACTCTCTCGCCCTGATCCTTGATAACAGGGGCGAGATGGAACTTCTTGCGAGAGCCCAGTCGAGGCTTCTGCATCAAGCGATGTATGATCCTCTGACAGATCTTCCCAACCGCAAGTTTTTTCAGGATTCTCTGGAACAAATCCTCCGGGACAAGTCGGCAGAAGTGAAAAGTGACTCTTCCCGTCCCTTCTTTTTGTTCATCGATCTCGACAACTTCAAGTTTGTAAACGACTCCCAGGGCCATCAGGTGGGGGATATGGTGTTGAAAAAAGTCGGAGAGTCGCTGATGCTTGCGGTCAGGGAGGGGGACATTGTTTCCCGGATCGGAGGGGATGAGTTTGCGGTTTTTATTGACGAGACGGAAGCAGCTGAAGAGATCGACGCGATTTGCAGAAGGATCCTTGACGCGATCAAGACTCCAATCCCTCTTTCTTCCCATGATGTCGTGCTGACG
>DAHWBS010000072.1:0-1805 GCA_027323445.1 Leptospirillum sp. | reverse complement strand
GGCAGCATCGGCGTGGCGATCTATCCCGACGACGGCGCTGACCGTTCCAAACTGCTGAGCAATGCCGACCTCGCCATGTATGAGGCCAAAAACGCCGGAAGGGACACTTACCACATTTTCTCCGGGGAGCTGTCCAGGAAGGTCCGGGTCAGACATGACATGGAAAAGAATCTCCGGCTTGCCATCTCCAAAGAAGAGTTTTCTCTTTACTACCAGCCCAAGATCAATATGCGCCGTGGCGAAATCACCGGTTTTGAGGCCCTTCTCCGTTGGCCGTCGAGAAATATTTCCCCGTCTGCGTTCATAGAGGTGGCCGAGGAGTCCGGACTGATCATTCCGATCGGAGAATGGGTGCTCGAGACCGCGGGAGTGATGCTGGACAACTTCTCCCGATGGGGGCATGGAGCCTTTTCTCTTTCGGTCAATCTGTCGGTCCGGCAGTTCTGGGGGGTGGACTTCATCGGGTTTTTGAAGGGTGTTATTGCCAGGGGCCATTTTCCAGCAAACCGCCTCGAACTTGAGATTACAGAATCCCAGCTGATGAGGGATACCGTCCGGTCGGCTCATTTTATCCGCGAGCTGAAGACAATGGGGGTTGCCGTTTCTGTCGATGATTTCGGAACCGGATACTCAAGTCTTGCCTATCTTAAAAACTTCGATCTTGATTCCCTGAAGGTCGACCAGTCCTTTATTCGGGATCTGATCCACGATCCTTCGGACCGGCTGATTGTCAGGGCCATCATCGCCATGGCCCATGGCATGCGGATCGGGGTGATTGCCGAAGGGGTCGAGACGCTTGAACAGCTGGCATTTCTGCAACATGAACATTGCGATGAACTTCAGGGATTTCTGGTCTCAAGACCTCTTCCCGAGGAGGATGTTCTGCCCTTTATCAAAAACTACAATCTTGTGAAGGGTGCTCTCTTCTCGGATTGAGAATCTCCGGGACAAGTTCTATGGGCCAGGAAAAGAAGTCACAGGGCTCCGGTGTTCATAAACGGCCCACAGAGTCAGCAGAAGGGCTATAAGACCGTAGGCCAGAAGAAACCAGGAGAGTTTTTTCCGGGGAAGGCGCTCTTTTTCCGGACCAATCTCCGGCCGTTCATCTCGGGCAAGCGTGAAGTACTCAAAGATGTCCTGATACAACGAGACGTTCCTGACTCTGAACAGATGGCATTCACAGATCGTCCTCCCTTCAAAAATCAGGGAAAATCCTTCAGAAGGCTCCTCTTCCCCTAAAAGTCGTCTGGCGGTCACCTCACCGATCGGGTAGCAATGGGTGGTCTGTTCTCCGGCTTTTGTCCCTGTATCGATGCAAATCTCTTTTCTCCCGACCCTGATCTTGTATAGGGGCTTTTCCCGAACTCTCGCCGCCAGGAGCACAATCGCCAAAAGCGTCGAAAATCCGAGAGAAACGGGGATCAGCCAGACCCAGTGAATCAGGAAAAGCCTTGTGACGGAAAAAAGTCCGACTCCGGCAAAAGCCAGAAAAAAAGTGATTCTTGTGATCCTTTCATTTTTGGGATCTTTTGCATCGGAAGGATAAACCACAAGGGAGGCCGGGAAGTTCTTGACCAATTCGTCTCTTTCGGATCCCAACATTTTTCTCCAGTAACCGTTTGCCCACGGGGGATTTTTATCGTCAGAGCAAGATTCTAGCCCTGATGGACTCTTTTTCCAACTGCTTCTGTACCGCGCCCGGCCGGGCGCGGTACATTCTGTTCATCAGGCCTTCGCCCACCATATCAGGTTGATCCAAATGCAAACCAATTCAATCAGGCTTTTTTTAATAGTGGAAAAAATCC
>DAHWBS010000071.1 GCA_027323445.1 Leptospirillum sp. | reverse complement strand
AATAGGAATGAAAATTTTCCCCTCCATCAAACAGTCTCGGTTTTAAACGCCTCTTCCCCATTCCGGGATAAAACAGTCCGGCCTTCCATTTTTCCTTCAATGGATAGCTCTCCCTCTTGATGTTGAGGGTTGAGGCATGGTGCAGAACCCGGTCGAGGATAGCGATGGCAATGACCGGATCCCCGAAGATCTCTCCCCAGTTGGTGTATTTGGTTGGAGGCAGAGGGTGGCAATCTTGATCGGAATTAGCAAACAATCCGTGAAGTTCTGATCTTTTGCTTCTCCTTCCCAATTCTGATTGTCTTTTTTTCCCAGACTTTTGAAAACGTCCTGTTTTTTGAATCCCGGTCTTGTTCCGACGGGCGATTTTGATGCGGTCGTTCTCCTCTTCTTGCCTCCGGGAGCTGCATGCGTTATCTTCATGGACAATCCGCTTTGCGGTCCTATGAACTTTTTTCATATAAGGAGCCGTCTGTGTTCAATCCATGGCATGATCTTGTTCCCGGCAAGGAGTTTCCCTACGAATTTGACTGTCTTGTCGAGATCCCCCAGGGGTCCCGCGTCAAGTACGAGCTCGACAAGTCAACTGGCCTCATCAGGGTGGACCGTATCCTCCACAGCGCAAACTACTACCCGGTCAACTATGGGTTCGTTCCAAGAACGTATTGTGAGGACGGAGACCCTCTGGACATTTTTATTTTCTGCGAGGAGCCTCTTCTTCCCAATACCATTGCAACAGTTCGGTCGATTGGCGTGATCGAAATGATCGACGGAGGGGAATCTGATGACAAGATCGTTGCAATCCTGTCGAAAGACCCTCTCTACAAGGATTATCGCCACATCGAGGATCTTCCCGTCCATCTCGTTCGACGGCTGACCCGCTTCCTCGAGGATTACAAGATTCTCGAAAACAAGAAGGTCGAGGTCAAGGAGATTCATGGAAGTCCGATTGCGGCAAAGATCCTGACTCAGGCGGCGGAACTTTATCAGGCAAACATCAAGAAGCTGAACCCGAAAGCCTGAAAGAAAACCGTGGCCCAATCAGGGAACAAGCCCCCATTCGGGGTGGAAGCCCGTCTTGTCAGTGTCACAAAAAGATTCCAGGTGGGTGAGGAATGGGTTGACGCGCTTTCCGGGGTTGACCTCTGTATCGGTCCGGGGGAATTTCTGGCTCTTGAGGGAGCATCCGGCTCCGGAAAGTCGACCCTCCTCCATCTGCTGGGGCTTCTCGATCGCCCCACCGGCGGGGAGGTCTATCTCGACAACAGCCCCACATCGCATCTCTCCATGAAAGATCGCGCCCTTTTCAGAAATCTGAATATCGGATTTGTATTCCAGAACTTCCAGTTGATTTCACGTACAACCGCCCTTGAAAATGTTGAAATGCCGTTTCTTTACCGGAAATCCCCGAATGCGGTTTCTCCACGGGAAGCGAGGGAGAAGGCCAGAAACATTCTTCACCGGGTCGGGCTCTCCGGAAGGGAACAACATTATCCGTCCCAGCTTTCGGGAGGCCAGCAGCAACGTGTTGCCATCGCCCGGGCTCTTGTGGCGAGTCCCGGACTTGTTCTGGCTGATGAGCCCACAGGCAATCTGGACAGCCATTCGGCGGGGGCCATCCTTGAACTTCTCTCTGAGCTTCGGGATTCTGTCGGGTTTACTCTGGTCCTTGTAACGCATGATCCGGGTGTTTCTTCGAGGGCTGAACGCTGGGTCCGGGTCAAAGACGGACTGCTTTCGGGATCGGGGGGGAGATGAGACTTGTCGAAAATGGTCTGAGAGCGCTTCTCCGGAATCCCGTTCGCTCGTTTTTGACCATGAGCGGGATATTGATCGGAGTGGCATCGGTGATTCTCCTGGTCAGCATGGGGATGGGTGCGCGCCATCTGATCCTGAAATCCATCTCGAACCTTGGCCCCAATCTTTTGATCGTGATCCCCGGATCGGTCACGGATTCGGGTGCCCAGGTTGGTGGTGGGACCGATACGACGCTGACGCTTGATGATGCGAGAGCGATTGCGGCAGGATGTCCGGCCATTCTGGGAGACTCGGGGGCCTTGAGAACTGCGGCTCAGGTGGTTTCATCAAGTTCCAACTGGTCGACGGTGGTTATGGGAACACAGTCCGGATACCTTGCGATCCGGAACTGGGAGCTTTCATCCGGAGGCTTTTTCAGTCATCGGGATGTCATGTCCATGAACCGGCTTGCGGTTCTCGGTGGGCTTGTGTCGAGAAAGCTTTTTGGCGCCCAAAACCCTGTTGGCCAATGGATCCGCATCAACCACTCCCCTTTCAAGGTTATCGGAGTTCTTTCGCAAAAGGGCCAATCTCCGATGGGAATGAATCAGGATGATATGGTGATTGTTCCCATCACCACTCTCCAGAGCCAGATCATGGGAGTGGACTATCTGGGGGTGATCCTGGCATCGGCGGTTTCCGTTTCCCGCATGGATGAAGCCAAACGGGAGATTGTTGCCCTTCTTCGTATCCGCCACCATATCCCCGCCGCCGGAAAGGTGGATTTTTCCGTTCACCCCATGAGTGACATGGCCCAGATGGCCAATCGCATGACCCTGATCCTGACGGTTCTTCTGGTGGCGATAGCCTCGATTTCCCTGGTCGTTGGCGGGGTGGGTATCATGAACATCATGCTGGTGTCGGTTCGGGAGCGAACAAAGGAGATTGGTATCAGGATGGCCATAGGTGCGACACCGGGTGATATCATGGTGCAGTTTTTGACGGAAAGCGCTGTCTTGTCATTGCTCGGAGGTATTTTTGGAGCCGTCCTTGCTATTTCGGGAATCGGGCTTGTGCGCTTTTTAACGGGATGGCCAGCACCGGTTCCCCTTTTCCTGGCCTTGGGTTCGGTTATTTTTTCGGCTCTTCTGGGGATAGGGTTCGGGCTATATCCTGCGGTTCTTGCCGCCCGTCTCGATCCGATGCTGGCTCTGCGGTATGAATAAACTGATACAAAGCAAGGGTTGGGGTATGTCCGGGAAAAAAAAATTCTGGCTTGTGGTTTCTTTTTCAGGACTGGTGGTTTTGCTTGTGGTTTTTTGGATTAAAGGATCGGGCGGCAAGGATCTTTCAGGGAAATTTGTCCTTGAACCACTCAAAACCGGAACGCTTGAGATTGAAGTGACCGCGACAGGCCGGCTCAAAGCGATGAAAACCGTTCATGTCGGTACCCAGGTCAGCGGAATCATTACAGAGGTGGAAGGGCGCCATAATCAGCATGTCCGGAAGGGCGAGGTTCTGGCCCAGATCGATCCTTCCATCTATCGGGCACAGGTGGCGGAAGCAGAGTCCAATCTCTCGAAGATCGAGACACAGATCGCTCTTGACCGCCTTTCTCTCACGAGGGACGACGATCTTTTCAAAAGACACATTATTGCCGAAAATATTTACGATCAGGACAAGGCCAGACTCTCCATGGACCAGGCCACGAGAAGCCAGAGCATCGCCCGCCTGAACCTTGCAAAGGCCAATCTTCGCTACACCACAATCCTTTCTCCCATTGATGGGATTGTAATCGAGAGAAGGGTCCAGATTGGACAGACGGTTACGTCGGCTTTTAAAACGCCCCGTCTTTTCACGATCGCAGAGGACCTCTCCCTGATGCGTCTGGATACGAGGGTTTCGGAGTCGGATATCGGGGCGATAAGAAATGGGGAACCCGTGACATTTTCCGTGCCGGCCTGGCCAGGGCGAACCTTTTCAGGACTTGTGACGATGGTCAGGGTTCACCCCCGTACGGTGAATCATGTTGTGACCTATGACGTTATCAGCCGGGTTGCCAATCCCGATCTGTCCCTTAAACCCGGGATGACCGCCCTTGTGACGATACATGTCGGAACCGTGTCGGGAAAACCTCTGATTTCAAATGCGGCGCTTGTCTATCGCCCTGGGGCGGACTATCTGGGCGGGACCGATCTTTCTGTATTCAAGCATCGGTCGATCGTTTTCCGGTTAAAAAACAACCATGTGGAAGCGGTTCCGGTGACCATAGGCGAAACCGACGGCATTCACTCGGTTGTTACCGGAGGAGAGCTTCATGTGGGTGATCAGGTGATTTTGAGGGATCATATGGGCGACAGCCGGAAAAGCCATGGCGGGCTTTTTGGTGAATAAGCGCAACGCTTTGGCCAGTCCGGCAGGTAGTGCCCCTTGAATCAGCGAGGTTATTTTTTGGTAATGTAGCTGTCGATCGATTTTTCCTGGGTAAGGGTCGCTTCCGTGATCTGGTGCATGGCTTCAAGCAAGACTTTGTGGCCGGTCTGGATCTCGGCAAGCACACTGTCGGTCTGGTTCGCAAGTTCCTTGTTCTTGCTGGCCCGTTGCCGGCTTTCATCGAGAAGATGGACCGTTTTTCGGGTTTCTTCCTGGACCATCCGGATGGTTCCCTCGATTTCTTTTGTGGCTTTTGCTGTTCGTTCTGCAAGCTTTCGGACTTCATCGGCAACAACGGCAAATCCTCGTCCCTGTTCT
>DAHWBS010000070.1 GCA_027323445.1 Leptospirillum sp. | reverse complement strand
GCCTTTTTCGATCCCTCCATGAAAATTATCATTCACTATAAAAGAGACCGGTATTTCAGCTTTGGACTCATGCATCCCGATAACGGTCCGGGCATTCGCTCCTATGCGACAGGACGAAAGGAAATGGAAGGCAGCGAAGGAACATGGCGGGATGCCGAAGATGGACTATTGTCACAAAATCCCATTGCCCAAGGATCCGTTGATTCCGCTTTCTCCACTTCCCTTGATCTCTTGCCTGGAGAAACAAAAGTCCTCTATTTCTGGATGGTTGCAGCAACAAGCCTGATAGAAACAAGATTGCTGAATCAGGCTGTTCTCGATCGACACCCGGACCAATTTCTCGAACGCACATCCCATTACTGGAATTTCTGGACCGATCCGGAAAAATGCTCAAAGAAAAAATTTGCGGACGATTCACAATCAAAAGCAGATCCATTTCTGGAAAAACTTCGTGACAGAAAAAAAACAAACCTTCTGATTCTTCGAACTCACATTTCAAAAAATGGGGCCAGCGCGGCAGCAATTGACTCTGACAGTCTTGAGCTTGCACGTGACAGCTATGCCTATCTTTGGCCAAGAGACGGAGCCAATGTCGCATTGGCCCTCTCCCGTTCCGGACACCATGGACTAGGGAGAAGATTCTTTGAGTTTGCCGGGGAGATCATTCAGCCGGAAGGATATTTCCTGCATAAATACAATATGGACGGAACGCCAGCTTCCTCATGGCTTCCCTGGATTCGGGAAGGGGCTGTCCAGCTCCCCATACAGGAAGATGAAACAGGGTACGTTCTTTGGGCTCTCAAGATGCAATTCCAAATCGACAGGGACTTCGATCTTATCACCCCCCTCTATAAAAAAATGATTAAACCGGCCGGGCTTTTTCTAAGAGACTACCGGGATCCTGGAACGGGACTTCCTCTGGCCTCCTATGACTTATGGGAGGAACGGCATGGAACATTTCTTCATACAGCCGCCATGACATGGGCCGGACTTGAAAGTGCAGCCTATTTTTCAGACTCATTCGGAGAAACCGTCTTGGCCAGGTCTTTTTTGAAAGCGGCCGATGAAATCAGGGAAGGGATACAGAAACATCTCTGGAATCCGGATGAAGGATATTTCTACCGTGGGGTAGAAATCCTCGACGGAGCAGTGTTGAATAAAGATCCAACTCCGGATATCAGTTCCCTCGTTCTTGTTGAAACCGGATTTCTTGATCCTTCCAGTCAATCCGACAGGGACCAGCTCAAGCTTCTCCTCCAGCGGCAAGAAAACGAACTCAAGATCAATACAGGAATTGGTGGCTACACACGATATAAAAATGATCCCTACTATCTGTCACAAGAATCCAGAAATGCCAATATTCTTGGGAATCCTTGGTTCATAAGCACGCTCTGGATGGCACAAGGATATGCTGCTCTTGGCAGTACCGGAGAGAGCGGAGCGATTTCAAAAACAAAGGAACTCCTCGCATGGGCGATGGAAAAGGCACTTCCGTCCGGAGTCATGGCAGAGCAGCTCAATGCCTTGAATGGAGATCCGATCTCTGTCTCCCCCCTGGCCTGGAGTCATGCGGCGTTTCTCAATACAGTCCACATGGCTGAAGAATACAAGATTATTCCCGCAACAGCCTGAAAAAAGATATGAAACGACCAGCCAATTTTTTTAAATGGGAGCTTTAGAAGGACACAGGTTCGATAATACACAAGACCCACAGAGTGGCTTCCTGGCGACACAAACATAACGTCCATGCAAAAGGAGACGACTCCCCGAATTAATCCAGTCTTCCCGGGGGATGATACTGCAGAGATCCGATTCAATTTCCTCAGGATCTGAGGATACGGTAAGACCAAGCCGGTTGGATACCCGAATGACGTGGGTGTCAACCGCGATTGCCGGAATATGAAATCCATAGGCCAAAACAACACTTGCCGTTTTTCTGCCAACACCTGGCAATTTGACCAGTTCGTCGATATTATCAGGCACTTTTCCATGGAAGTGATCGACAATTGCCCGGGAAAGACCAATCAATTGAAGAGATTTCCTATGGAAAAATCCGGCAGAACGAATAAGCCCTTCCAGATCTGAAAGAGAAGCTCTTGCCATTGATTCTGGGTCAGGAAATTTACGGAAAAGGGCCGGGGTAATAGTGTTGACCGTTTTATCTGTTGATTGGGCAGACAAAACGGTCGCCACCAAAAGCTCAAAGGGTGAAACAAAGTCAAGCTCCATGGCCGGATGGGGAATCGACACCTTCAGTTTTTCAAAGATTTCCCTTACATATGCTGCATTCGGCTTTTTCAAGAAGACTTCTTTCCAACCTTGGACAAAACCGGCTTCTTCCGTTTTTTAATCGAGAAGCATTCATCAAAAATATCATCAATATGGGATACAAGAACGATCGTCAAGTCTTTCTTCACCTCCTCCGGAATTTCCAGAAGATCTTTGGCATTTTTTTCAGGAATAAAAACCCGCTTGATACCTGCCTCACGCGCACCGATCAGCTTTTCCTTGACTCCTCCAACGGGCAAGACTCTCCCGGAAAGAGCGATCTCTCCGGTCATCGCAAGCGTTTCCGGAACAGGGATCCCAGTCACAAGGGATACGATCGCAACAGCAATCGTAATTCCGGCAGAAGGGCCATCTTTTGGAATCGCACCACCCGGGACATGAACATGAATCTCATTCTTTGAAAAAAAATTCTGTTCGATTCCCAATTTTGCAATTCTGGACTGGACAACCGAAAAGGCTGTTCTGGCTGACTCCTTCATGACATCTCCGAGGTGCCCGGTCAGAATAAAGCCTTTTGAGCCTTCGATCGCAAGCGTTTCAATAAAAAGAACATCCCCCCCATTCGGAGTCCATGCCAGACCGGTTACGACTCCAGGAGCGGCCTTGTCCAGAAGATGTTCTGGTTCAACATACTCATTTCCCAGATATGTGGAAATGGACTTCGGAGTAATGATCACCTTTCGCTTTCTGGACATTTCCGATCGAACCCGAACCACTTTTCGAAGTAGCGTTGCGATTTTTCGATCAAGTGTCCTGACACCCGCTTCACGAGTGAACTCCCGGATCAAGCGAACCAGAGCTGGATCGTCAAGACGAAATTCAAAAGGGTCAATCCCAAGCTCTTTCATGACACGAGGAATGAGATATTGCCTGGCAATATGACGCTTTTCCTCCCATGTATAACCTGCAAGACGGATGATCTCCATTCGATCAAGCAATGGTGGTGGGATCGTCTGAAAGACATTCGCTGTTGCAATAAAAAAAACTTCTGACAAGTCAAAGGGAAGATCAAGATAGTGATCCCTGAAGTCCTTGTTCTGAGATGAGTCGAGAACTTCCAGAAGCGCTGATGCAGGATCCCCACGCTGATCTGATCCCAGCTTGTCGATTTCATCCAGCATAAATACAGGATTATGCGTTCCGGCTTTTCTCATTCCCTGAATAATTCTTCCAGGCATCGCACCGACATACGTGCGACGATGTCCCCTGATCTCAGAGTCATCCCGAACTCCTCCGAGAGAAACCCGTACAAAAGATCTCCCCATTGCACGGGCGATTGATTGACCCAAGGTTGTCTTTCCGACCCCAGGAGGTCCGATAAAACACAAAACAGGACCCCTGTTTTTCCCTTTTGCCCGAAGGTGAACAGCCAGCTCATCCAGGATGCGGTCTTTGACTTTTTCAATTCCATAATGATCCTCATCAAGGATTTTCTGAGCCTTTTCAATCGAAAAAGGTTCAGTGGAATGTCTTGCCCATGGAAGATCCAGAACAACGTCAAGATAGGTTCGAATGACACCAGACTCTTGCGACTGCCCGTTTCCAAAGCGAACCAGTCGATCAAGCTCCCGGTTCACTTCTCTCAAAACCTCTGGAGGAAGCTGGCTTTTCGCAATTTTTTCCCGATAACGGACAATGTCCTCATCACCCTCTTCCCCGTCACCAAGCTCTTTCTGGATTGCTCGAACCTGCTCCCGAAGGAAAAAGTCCCTCTGGCTTTTCTGAACATCATCCTGAATTTTGGACTTTATTTTTCCACCAAGTTCAAGAAGCTCTATCTCGCGCTCGAGATGTGTCGACAAATTCGTCAATTTGGCTTCAGACGAATCAATTTCCAGAATTTTCTGACGATCTTCAACTGGCAATTTCAAAAACGTCACAACGAGGTAAGCCAGGTGATGGGGGTTGTCAATGTTTAAAGCCATTGTCTCAAACTCGTCCGGAAGGTAAGGCGCAAGCTCTGCCAGTTGCTTGACCTGCCCCAGGATCAGCCTCATCAACGCTTCGGTTTCCACGGAGCGATCCGGTGATTCTGGATCCGGATGAACCCTCACCCGGACAACCGGATCCGTCTGGACGATCTCATCAATTTTCACTCTCCTGATTCCCTGGACCATGATCGCAACCCCACCTGCAGGGATTCGAAGGAGTTTATGAATGAGAACCATCGTCCCGACCTCATGGAGATTTTCAAGCTTAACCGGAAGCTCCGGAGAAACAGTCTC
>DAHWBS010000006.1 GCA_027323445.1 Leptospirillum sp. | reverse complement strand
CGATCGGCCCCTCCCTCGGGTTTGTCCACCTCCCTCCTCTTTACTGGCCGATCCTGGCCACGATGATTCTTTCCTACATGGCCCTCACCTACTTGCTGAAAAAATGGTACCAGAGGAAGTTTGGGCTGGATTGACGCGGATAAACACGGGAAATAAGTGGGAGCATTATCCTATCGGTTTAGACAGCGATCTTTGTGTTTGGCAGAGTTTTCGGAGAACAGTTAGTGATTGGTGCGCCCGGCAGGAGTTGAACCTGCGACCTTCAGATTCGTAGTCTGTTGCTCTATCCGGGCTGAGCTACGGGCGCATAAAAGAAGGAAGGACGTCCGATTATAGTGAATTCTTCTCCGGAATCAAATCCCTTGAGTTTTTCCGATGCACTTTCTCTGTTTTCCTTTGGATGAGCATGTTTTTTTGTTAAGATATCCGATATCAGATATCCCTATTAATATGGAGGAATACCCGTCCCGTGAGCCAGCATCCATACCTCTTCAAAGAAATCGAAACCAGCGTTCAGGCCATCTGGGAAGAAAAAGGAACATTCCGAACGGAAATCCAGAGCGATCGGCCAAAATTCTACTGTCTGGAAATGTTTCCCTACCCTTCCGGAAAAATTCATATGGGTCATGTCAGAAATTATTCAATCGGAGACGCCCTCGCCCGTTATAAGCGAATGAGGGGATTCAACGTCCTGCATCCGATGGGATGGGATGCATTTGGTCTTCCGGCCGAAAATGCCGCCATACAAAGAAACATCCCCCCAAAAACATGGACCGTTGACAACATTGCCCATATGAAAAAACAGCTGAAAAAGCTCGGCTTGTCCTACGACTGGGAACGGGAAATCGCAACCTGCCTCCCGGATTACTATCGATGGAACCAGTGGCTCTTTCTTCAATTTCTGAAACGGGGGCTGGCCTACAAAAAGGGAGGACTTCTCAACTGGTGCGACCAGTGCGCGACGGTCCTCGCCAATGAGCAGGTGGAGGAAGGTCTTTGCTGGCGCTGCAAAAGCCCGGTTGAACTCAGGTCACTCGATCAGTGGTATCTGAAAATTACCGATTACGCAAAAGAGCTCCATGACACACTCAAAGATCTTCCCGGATGGCCCGAAAAAGTCAGGACCATGCAAGAAAACTGGATTGGACCCTCAACGGGAGCCCACATTGACTTTTCTGTCATCGGGCTGAACAAACAGCTGACCGTCTTTACAACCCGGCCGGATACCCTGTACGGCGTCACATTTGTAACCATCGCACCGGAACACGAAGAGATGGAAAATCTTCTCTCCCTTTCTGACAACCGTGATTTGGCCCATGCCTTTATCCGGGAAACCCTCCATAAGCGGACAACAGAACGGAATACCGAGGTCGTTGAAAAAGAAGGAATCGATTCGGGAATCAGGCTGATTCACCCATTGACAGGGGAAACCATTCCCCTCTGGATTGGAAACTTCGTTGTTTCCGGTTACGGAACAGGAGTTGTCATGGGCGTTCCGGCCCACGATACAAGAGATTTTGAATTTGCCATTCAATACAGCCTCCCGATTAAAACCGTCATTTCTGACTCTGAACACATTCCAGACCGACCCTCCGAAGCCATGACTGGCCCCGGCATTCTGGTTCAATCGGGGAAATTTGACGGACTCAGCAATGATCTGGCAAAAATCGAAATCACCAGACACCTTGAGGAAAAAGGGATTGGCCGGGCTGTCACGACTTACAGGCTAAGGGACTGGGGAATCTCCCGGCAACGATACTGGGGAACGCCTATCCCTGTTATCTACTGCGATTCCTGCGGAATGGTTCCTGTCCCCGACAGGGATCTTCCCGTTGTTCTGCCGGAGCACGTCTCCTTTACAGGCAAAGGCGGATCTCCCTTGTCAGAGCAACCCTCCTTTCTCCATGTCAAATGCCCAGAATGCGGGAAAGATGCCAAAAGAGAAACCGACACGATGGATACCTTTATCGACTCATCCTGGTATTTCCTCCGCTTTTCCGATCCGAAGAACACCCGCTTGCCATTCGATCGACAGACAGCCGCTCATTGGCTTCCGGTCGACCAGTATGTCGGAGGAGTGGAGCATGCCATCCTGCATCTTCTTTATGCCCGATTTTTCACAAAGGTCTTGAATGATCTCGGTCTCTCACCTGTTCGGGAACCATTCACCTCCCTTCTGACGCAGGGAATGGTTTTGAAAGATGGGAGCAAGATGTCAAAGTCCAAAGGCAATGTCGTCGACCCTGATTTACTCATTGACCGTTACGGGGCTGACACAGTAAGACTGTTTACCCTTTTTTCCGCACCACCGGACAAAGATCTGGCCTGGGACGACAAGGCCGTCGAAGGAGCCTACCGATTTTTGGGAAGGCTTTCCCAAAAGGCACAGGAGCTATTGACCCATCCCCAATTTTCATCGGTCGGGACCGCAACAGCCACACTCTCTCCGGAGCTTCGTCTCGTGCGGACTAAAATTCACGAGACGATACAGGATGTTACACGGGACCTTGAAGGGAATGCCCAGATGAATACCGCCATTGCCCGACTCATGGAACTCCTTAATACGCTCTATTCGATTGACCTTCAGAAAGGGGCCGAGGAACGCCTGGTCCTGCGGGAAGGACTGCAGGTGACCTCCATGCTCCTCTCTCCGTTTGCGCCCCATCTTTCCCAACATCTCTGGAACACTCTGGGCGCGAAAGGTCTGGTCGCAGATGAGCGTTGGCCGGAAGCTGACCAGTCGGCGCTTTTAAGGGATGTCGTTCCCTTTATTGTCCAGGTCAACGGAAAACTCAGGGCAACATTGATGCTCCCTCCAAACACAACCGAAAGCGAACTGAGGGAGCACGCCCTCAAAGACGAAAAAGTGGTCCGTGCCATTGAAGGATTACAGGTCAAGAAAGCCGTCCATGTTCCCGGAAAACTGATGAACTTTGTCGTGGGACCCGGATAGTCCGTTGAAAACCCTTTTCTGGCGAATGAGCTTTCTCATCCTTTTCATGGGAACCTTCGGAGGATGCGGATACCACCTCTCCAACCTGTCAGGATTGACCCATCTCCCGAACTCCAGACACCTGTCTCTGGGAAAACATGTGACAATGTCCGTTCAGTCTTTTCACAATGCAACCGTATTTCCTCTGATTGAAACCCAAGTCACACAACTTTTGAAGGACGAGCTTCTGAAGGTTTCCGGAGTTACCCTTGTCAACAATCCCAAATATGCGGATCTTGTCCTGTCAGGAACGGTTGTCAGCGCAGCAGAAATTCCCCTTGCCCTTTCCTCAACCCAGGGAATTGAACAATACCTTGTTGAAATCGTCCTTTCCGCCAAGGTCACCGGCTATGACGGAAAAATCATCTGGCAGGGAGGATCCATCATTGGCGGCGCCCCAATGTATGTCAACAACAATCTCGCCATCTTCCAGCAGAATCAGTCTTATGCCATGAACGAAGCGACACAGTCGGCTGTAAGCCGTCTCATTTCCTCCATGGCCCATAACCTGCAGTCGGCCACTTTTATCATTCCCAACCAGTCTCTCTCTCAACCGCTGTCTCCCCAGATACCCGGCGGGATGGCCAGCCCCTTTCCCAACTCTCCGGGTTCTCCGGGAGGAATCCCCCAGCAACCCGGGATTCCTGGCGGCATTCCCCCTGGAACAATCCCATGATCAGCTCCTCTCTTGAACTCCTTCAAAAGGAATCCCCTTCATCCCCTGTTCTCTGCCTGATTCCCGAAGACTCCCTCATCAGGCAGGTTATCAGGAGAGAGCTGATTCTCCGGACCTTCCCCGACTGCGATACCGACAGCATCCAGATCAATTTCGAGGAAAAGTCCGGGGGTGACATTCAAATTTTCGACCTCCGAAGATTTCTTTTTGAATCCAGCCTTTTCGGGTCCAAAAGACTGGTCTGGATCGAACAGGCCGAGAAAATTGAGGACCTGTCCTCAAAAACAATATCCAGCATTTTGGAAGGGAATCCATCCATTCCCCGAGCCCTGATTGTCCTTGAGCTCAAGGAAAAGTCCGGGGAAGAGCTCTCAAAAACCATACCGGCATTCAGAATGGGGTGGCCCAAAATCGCAGCCCAGAAAGACCAGGAGTTCCAGAGCTGGGTACTCGAACTGGGGAAAAGAAGAGGTCTGCAGATCACACAACCTGCGGCTGCAATTTTGCAACATCATTTTGATGGACATCTGGGGCTTGTTGATCAATGGCTGGAAAAAGTCGACGCTCCATTGAAAGACTCAAACAATAACAACAAACGTCCCGTTATCACGCCAGAATTTCTTCTTCGCTCGGAGGACAGGATCGAAGACCCTCTTCAAACCGTTTTTCATCTCTTTACAGGATGGGAAGAACAGGACAGGAGAATCCTTCTGGACTGGAAACGGTTTGCCGGGAAAAGCGGCTCACCGCTGGGAATTTTGTCATTATGGCATCGCCAGTGGAGACTCTACACGATCGGGAGATTGCTCCTGTCGGAACCTGATGGCACACAAACTCTGGCCCAGATGGAAAAACTATCCCCCTACAGGGCGCGGAAGGTAATGGAAACAGCAGGAAAGCTGAATGAAAAAATACTAAAAAAGGGCTATGAGCTTTTGACTGAAACGGATTTTCTGATGAAGTCAGGTGCGAATGCGGATATCTCCATGGACAGACTCATGTTGGGACTGTGGGCACTGTCCCCCAAGGGACAGAAACCCACAAACCAATATGGCGTCAGGAAAGTGCGTTGACCTTGGTCGTCAGTCTGGAAATCTTTCTTGAAGCGGCATTCCGATGAAGGATACGACGGTTGACGGCATGGTCAAGGACCGGAACCACCTCACCAAGAAAAGCGATTGCTTCCTGCTTTTTGCCTTCGGACACAGCTACCTCAACCTTTCGGGCCATTGTCCTGATCATCGAAATCGCCTGACGATTGTGATTTCTTCTTTTTTCATTTTTACGAATGTCTTTGATTGTAGCACTATGAGATGCCAAACGAACCTCCTTGAAAACATCAGACCCAACCGAAATCGGTGGGCCATTTTACCTGTCTTTCTGCCGCCAAGAAAGCAGAAAACTTCTCGATTAACCAATCGGAGACCGCCCATCCATCCTGAATTCAGACGGTATCAAACGGTATCGGTCGCAATCTCCGAGACAAAAGACACGAAATCCGAAGCTGTCATTCTAGGGGAAAAGTTCAAACATTTCAACAAACATCCTCCAGGGGCACCATGACCGAAAAAAGACAAGAACCCAAACATCTCGGAAAAAGGACCGGATCGGTCTCGGTTGCCACACTCATCTCGAGGATTGCGGGATTTCTTCGGGATATGTTTATCGCTGACCGCTTTGGAACCACTTCTCTCTCCGATCTTTTTTATATCGGTTACAGAATCCCCAATATGCTAAGAGAGCTTTTTGCCGAAGGGGCCCTTTCTTCCGCCTTCATCCCTTCTCTTTCCAGAACTCTCGCAACAAAAGGGAGCCTGGAGGCATCCAGACTCTACACAGCAGTCCTTTATCTTCTCGTTATCATCCTTGGGGGCGTTATCCTGCTCGGAGAGATTTTTGCCCCTGAGATCCTCCGGATACTCGCTCCGGGATATGCGATGGATCCAAACTCAAGAACAATGGGCATCACTCTCATCCGGATCATGTTTCCTTTTTTGTTCTTTATCTCACTGTCAGCCCTCCTGATGGGCATCCTGAATGTCGAGAACAAATTTTTTCTGCCGGCATTTTCTCCTGCCTTTTTCTCGCTGGGGCTAGTCATCGGAATGATTCTTCCCGGAGAGTTGACCGACCACCATCCTGTTTATGGACTTGCCATGGGGGTTATTCTGGGAGGGATCTTTCAATGGGTCTTCCAGTGGATCTTCATGAAAAAAAATTCAATTGGCCTTGACTGGAGCATGCCCTTAAAAGACGGGATCAGACATACCGAAGCCAGGAAAGTCATGCGGCTGATCATTCCTTCTATCGGTGGACTCTGGGTCATGCAGGGCAATCTGCTCATTGCAACCATTCTGGGCTCATATCTTGCAAAGGGAACAATCTCCTCGCTCTATTACGCAATGCGGCTTGTGCAATTTCCCCTCGGGCTGATTGGAGCGGCCATTGCAACGGTGATACTGCCTATACTTTCCCGGCAAAGTCTCGAGGAAAATGCCCAGGAGAAAAGCCTGCACACCCTGAAGGACGGATACAGACTTTCCCTTTACTTCATGCTTCCGGCGACAGCCGGACTTCTGGCTCTGGGAGAGCCTCTGATCAGAATGATCTTCCAGCATGGCTCTTTCAGCGCAAAGAGTTCCCACGAAACTCTTCTGGCGCTTTGGGGTTATGCCATCGGCCTCTGGTCTTTTTCGGGGGTCCGGATCCTTGTCCGAATCTACTATGCAGTCCAAAACACAAGATTTCCGGTTAAAGCTGCCATTTTCGGGCTTTTGGCCAACCTTGTTGTATCGGTTGTCTTCCTGAAATCGCTGGGAATCATTTCTCTTGCCATCGGAATCACCATTGGATCTGTTGTCAATCAACTGGTCCTTTTTTATGGTTCCAAAAAGATCCTTGGCCGATGGCCATGGGTTATCTTTGGCAATACCCTCCCCGTTTCGGGATGGTCAGCCGGACTTTTCATACTCGAAGCATTTCTATGGAAAAAGCTCGCAATCTGGTTTCCGAACCCAAGCCCATCTTTTATTGCGATAGAGGTGCTCTTCCTTATTTTTGCCGGAGCCACATTCTATATTGCCGGAACAATCGCATCAGGCATTATGGAAGGCCAGCTCCTTCTTGACGGAAGTCAGTCCCTGCTAAAAAGAGTCCTTCGAAGAAACCGCTGACAGCATCTTCTCCCTGTAATTGGACTGGAACAGGTAGTTTGACCAGGAAGAGGGCATTTCAGAACGAAGGGACATATGTAAAAGGATTGCAGGAAACCAATGGGGACGGGCAGCTTTCTTCAGAAGCTTCATACCGGCTTCATCCGGAGTCTGTCCAGATTTCAGGTGATTGCACTTTTTGCAGGCGGTAACGATGTTTTCCCATGTCTTTGTCCCGCCACGAGCGGCAGGGAAGACATGGTCAAAGGTCAGATCATTTTTATCAAAGCGTTTTCCACAATACTGGCAGGCATAACCGTCCCGCGCGAAAATCGTCTCCCGGGAGAATCGGACCATTTGCCGGATTTGATGAAAAGAAACCATCCGCTGAAGACGAATGACGGAGGGGATCTTCATCGACAGGGAGACAGAATGGATCTCCCGGTCAAAAGTTTCCACAACTTCAACCTTCCCCTGAAAAATCAGGGTAACGGCCTTTTCCCAGGAAACAATTTTCAGTGGTTCATAAGTTGCATTCAAAAGAAGGGCTTGCCCGGACATCCGAACCCCCGATCTCCTAACGACAACAGCACCTGATCCGTCGAAAATGCTTCAGAGAGCCTTTTATGACAGGAAAGATCCTTGAGTCACAAAAGATCCGGATGTATTATTCCATAAACTGGATTTTTCCTGCAAATTCTCAAAAAACAGATTTGGGGCCAAACATGTCTTTTACACCCATTTCGTCAATTGCCAATTCTCAAAAATCCCTTTTCGGAATCGAAGCCGGGGTTCGTCTTGTCCTCTTCCAACGAGACTGGGATACCCACCTTCCATCGCCAATAAAAGATAATACCTACCCGGGGGCCATCTCTCCCGAAGGCATCGTCATCCGGACATCACGGCAAGCGTGGCAGCGACAATGCACTTTTCTCCTTCCAGAAATCCGGGAGACGATACAAGCCATCGCACCGGACCTCGCACTTCTCCCCATTGTCATTCGACTTGAAAAGCCTTTCAGAAAACCCTCTTTTTCAACAAAAAACCGAATAGAGCTGACAGAAGAGATCCAGAGTCAGGCGACGGAAATCACCATGCTGTCAGAAGATCCCGCTATTCGGAAAGCCTGTTACCCCATCATCCTCAAATCCCTTCTGACCGGCAAAAAGCTGGGTTTCCCCACCAGTCCGATCAAAAAAGAGCCCGCTTCAGATCCCTGATCCGGTCGTCTTTCCTTTTCCAAGGCTTCCCCGCTCTGATATGATGAAAAAATTGGCAGACACTGACAGATGAGGGTCATTGGAACTTTTTCGTTCTTCCTTCGTTTGTCCCCAGAAAGAAAAATCAGCAGGAAGGATTGCCCATTGTCAGAATCCAAGGACCAGAGTCCCGAGAGAACAAACTGGGTCCCGGGAGAGGGAAACGTTCCCCGTCATCGGGTTCCGACACCCATAAAAGTCTTCAACGCCCAGACGGGAGAACATCTCGAAGTTCCCTTTCAGAAAAGGGTTTCCACGCTTCTTCTCAAGCTGGGTATGGACCCTGAAACCGTTCTTGTCATACAGAAAGACTCTCTTCTTTTGCCAGGTGACAGCATTGATCCCCAGTTTGAAGTGGAGATCAGGCCAGTCATCTCCGGAGGATCAGAACAATGAATTGTCGAGTCTGCAAAAAAAAAGCCGTCATAGCCATTCCCAGACACAATACCGCATTCTGCGCAGACTGCTTTGACAAGTACTTGATGGATCAGGTCAGAAAAACCATCAAGGAATTCAGGATGTTTTCTCCAGATGACCGCATTCTTCTGGCCGTTTCAGGGGGAAAAGACTCTCTTGCCCTTTGGGATATCCTGACGAGACTTGAGCTTGATGTCCTTGGATACCATCTTGACCTCGGCATTTCCGAATATTCAAAGGAAAGCACGGAAAAAACGCGTCTTTTTGCCGAGAAACGGGGATATCGTCTTATCGTTGAAGAAATCGAATCGGAAACGGGAGCCACACTTCCTGTTATTGCCGAGTCAACCAAAAGACCACCTTGTTCCGCCTGTGGTCTTTCCAAGCGACACCTGTTCAACCGGGCGGCCAGACAATATGACTGTCAGGTTCTTGCAACGGGGCACAACATGGACGATGAAGCCTCCCGTCTTTTGGGGAACATTCTGCACTGGCAGGATGGCTATCTGGAAAAACAGTTTCCGGCCCTTCCCGCTGAAGGAGGGCTCATCCGGAAAGTCAAACCGCTGAACCGCCTGACAGAAAAAGAGATGGCAGCCTATGCCTACCTGAATGGAATCGATTATGTCATCAGGGAGTGTCCCATGTCCGCCGATGCAAAACAGATTTTCTACAAAAAAATCCTGAATGACATTGAGAAAGAGTCCCCCGGAACAAAGCAGTTTTTTTACTTCGGATTTCTGGAGCGTTCCCAAAAGATGTTTCCGTTATCAAAAGAAACATCGCCTCCTTCAGAAAACTGTAAAATGTGCCATGAACCCTGCTACACCGATATCTGCAGTTTTTGCCGTCTCAAAATGAAACTGTCGCCCTTTCCCGAATCCTCGGAAACAGAGGATACCCCGATCACTTTTATCACCCCCAATATTTCCTGAGGACCCATGGCCCAGCTTGTCAACTCCTTTAGTTACTCCCCTTCCCAATGGGGACAATTTGAAACATGTCCCCGACAATACTGGTTCTCCCGCTATGGTTCCTGGGGGGGGTGGGAGAAAGACTGCCCTCCCCTGACCCGTGAGATTTACAGGCTGAAAAAACTCTCAAACCGTTATCTCTGGAGCGGAAGCCGGGTGCATGAAGCCATTGCCTCTATTCTGAAATCATTTCAGGCCAGCCAGCCGGTTACCCCCGAGGAGGCAAAACAGAAACTCCTTCTGCAAATGAGACAGGACTTCAGAAAATCCAAAGATCTTCTTGACGGAGAAATCCCACCCAAAGGAAGCTATCGGTTCATAGAGCATGACGATCAGGAAATGGCGATCATCGATTCCGCATGGAAAGAGATCGTGGAGAAAAGCATCGCAGCACTGGAAAACTTTTTTTTGTCCGAACCATGGGAATGGATCAAGTCACTGGGACCAGACTGTCTTTTACGGACCGACGAGATACTCGAAAGCATTCCCTTCCGGACCGATGGGATTGATTTTCCTGTTTACCTGTCCATTGATCTTGCAATCAACGATCCAGACGGCTTGATTATCCTGGACTGGAAAACAGGAAAACCAAGCCCCAAAAGCCACCAGTTTCAACTCGATCTCTATGCTTATTACGCGGTTAAAAAATTTGATCGATCTCCTGACACAATCAGAACCGGAGCGATCTATCTCTCCAGTCCGGACCGGAAAGTCACTCTTGGGTCCTCTTCCCAGACAATCATGGATGAAACCCATTCCCGTATCGAGAAACACACCAGGACAATCCTTGCAAAAATCCAGGACCCCCTAAACGGTATCGCCGATAAAGAGGAATTCGCTCCGATGCCGGGAGCTTACTCCTGTAGAAGCTGTTTTTTCAGAAGGGTTTGTGAAAGTTCTTACTAGGTCTTGACAGAGAAGAGCCTCAAAGATATGTTTGCCGTACCCTTAAAAACCAAACAACAAAAAGACTTCTATCCGATAACAAAACGAAGAGGGATCCATTACTGTGATTTGCGTCACACAAAAACATGACCCATTTCACAGATAAATCCTCACATTGAGGCTATCCTGTTTCTCAAAGATTACAAATAACACTGCATAGCAGAATATCCGATGAACTCTTCCCTAAACACCGAACGACATTTGCTCTCGATTAAGGAGCCAATCATGGATCCGATTCTTTCCCCAGACGAAATCAAGGCCCTGATGGCCAGTATAAGAGTCGGCAGCGCAGAAGATGAATCCCCTTCCCAACAAAGAGCCTCCGGTGTCCGGACAGGCAGTTCGATGTCATTGATAGAAAGTGGCGCAATGATATCGGATCAGGATGGACATATCGTCTGGGTAAGCGAAGACTTTCTCATCATGACCGGAAAAGAAAGAGAAGCTTTAATCGGTCAGATTCCCGATTTTATGAAAACCCCTCCCAATACTCACAAGTCAAAGATGTCTCTCTGGAAGACCATCCTGCAGGGCAAGATCTTTACGACAATTCTCCATGACTACAAAACCAGCGGCTCCCCCTGCGACTATGAACTGACCATCATTCCCATCCTTGGAGATAATGGATCGGTAACAAGCTTCGTTCATGTCTGGAAAGACATGGACAACAAGATTCAAAAAGAAAAAACTCTCTGGAAACAAGCCCACATCGATCCACTCACAGGTCTTCCCAACAGGAATTACCTTTCGCAATGGATGCCGGCGGAAATCCTCCGGACCCAGAAGGAAAAAAGTCGAATGGCTGTTCTCTTTCTGGATCTCAATGGGTTCAAGAAAATAAACGACACATGTGGGCATACAGGAGGAGATACTCTTCTCAAAGTGATCTCGGGACGGCTTCTTCGCTGCTCCAGAAAAACAGACCTTGTTGTCAGGCTGGGGGGAGACGAGTTTTTGCTTCTCCTGAAAAACGTCGAAAACAATACCGCCCTGACATTTCTCATTGAACGCATCATGGAGACGATACGGAAGCCCATCAGGGTCGATGGGAAACTCGTCGAAATAACAGGATCTGCAGGGGTTGCCATCTGTCCAGAAGATGGGGTCGAATGGGAAGATCTTATCCAAAAATCCGATGAGGCGATGTATCTGTCCAAAAAAGAAAATCAGAAAAAATGGCGCCTGGTCTCCTCGACATCGTTTGTCAACTCCCTCAGGATCTCAAAAGAAACCTCATCAAACAACTTTCCTCTCCATCTCCCCAGATTTCAGGAAGAAGGCTACAAAGCCAAGGCATGAATGCGGTCCAGACCCAAGGCCCTCCAGAAAAGAGAGCCTTGGGAATGAACATGACTTGGGACCTAACGGTCACTGACCTGAAATTGCCCTACCAGTTGCTGCAATTGCCTTGTTGCAAACCGGACCTTTCCGACACTCCCCCGAAGACCCTCCACAGCATTCTGCATTTGTTCCGTCATCACTCTGGTATTTTTTGCAATACCGCTATGAGACTCACTTGTCTCAAAAATATTGGCAATCGAATCTCCCATTTTTCGAACTACCCCCTCGATCCCCGAGTGATCTGAGTTAGCCCCCTCCGCCAACCGAAGTCCTTCCTCAACACCACACATACTGCCTTCCATTGTCATAACAGCCTCTTTTGCTTCTCCCTGAACCTGACTGATCATCGAACGAATCTCACGCGTTTGCAGGCTGGTGCGCTCAGCGAGTTTACGAACCTCCATTGAGACGACACTAAATCCTCTGCCATGCTCACCAGCCCTTGCTGCCTCGATAGCGGCATTCAGTGCCAAAAGATTTGTCTGGTCGGCAATTTCCTGAATCACCTCAACGATCTTCCCAATATTCCTGGCACTCACCTC
The DNA here is from genome assembly GCA_027323445.1 of Leptospirillum sp. GTDB lineage: Bacteria > Nitrospirota > Leptospirillia > Leptospirillales > Leptospirillaceae > Leptospirillum. The sequence continues at coordinate 45,587 of DAHWBS010000006.1, read as the reverse complement.
AAGGGCTTCAATCGATCCCTTGGAATGATCAATCGATTGTCGGATACCGCCAGTCCTGGCCCGCACAGCATCGAATTGGGACTTGGCATTCTCAATCACATGATTCATTGATGATTTCATTTCCTCTGCAGTCTTCGATGCCACTGAAATTTCATCCATCTGAGTGGTTAGAGAATAAAGAAGCGATTCGATCGCCTTAACCACCTGCCCTGAAGCCCCATCAGCCTCATTATTTTTTTGTAGCATCTGCTGGTTGGTCTCAAGAACCAACTCAGACGTTTTGACAACCTGGCCGACAATTCCGTCAAGATTGTCGATAAAACTATTGATCCATCTCCCCATTTCTCCGGTTTCATCCGCAACAAGAATTTTATGATCGAGTCTCTGACGAAGATTTCCTCCACCTTCTGAAATGGTACGGATCACCACTGTCATCTCTTTCAGGCGATGGGAAAAAGGCTTGAGCCCCTTTTTATAGAACCACAAGCAGCCTGTCAGAAAGACCAGAAGAGTGGCTGCTTGCCTTTCCCAGAAAGAAAGGGAGGAAAGATGGAGAAGAGAAGCGCTCAACGCCCATACAAGAAGATTCAACCCAACAAATAGCCCCATGAACTGGAAATTCATGGACCTTCGGCGATAAACCTCCTCAAGATCTCCTTCGCACATCATTCCCCAACGATCCGGAGAGCCAGGCATCTGAAAGGTCACACCGGATCCGATCACGGGAATATGTCGATAGTCCGGGTATCCCGGATAGGTCACAAATAAATTGCTCCCGTTCCTGATTGTTTCCCGGACCCCGGGATGAAGCTTCCCCGTTGATGGATCCGTAAACCGGAGTTCAAGCTCTGTATGCTGCAGAACCCTTACCGTTCCCCAGTCTGTTTTCACTCCTCCCTTAAGGTTCTCCCCAAAAGAAAAGCTGTCGTCTTCAAAACGTGAACGGGAAAGTGCCGTTCCCGGAGCAATCGCAGGATCAAAGGAGGATTCCACCATGAAGAGATAATTGTCCCCAGACTCAGGATACACATGACCCGCCTCCCGCTGGATCAAATCTCCAAGGACATCATTTGGAACTCGTGCGCACAGACAACCCAGCGTTTCACCCCGAACCTTGATCGGATAATAAAACATCAAGGTCACACTGTCATGAAATTTTGATGTGGAAGGACCAATTCGCCCGGTTTCCGGGTCAATATAGGGACCATGCAGAAACGGTGCCTTGAGCCCCTCAAAAAACGCCTTGGATACCAGAACGGCTCGCCCTGAGCACCCTTTTTTGCTTGAAGCAATAACCGTTCCAGAAAAATCCAGAACAAACAGTTCAGAAATATCCAGAGAATGAACCCGTTCCAGCTCAAGAAACCTCTCAGATAAATTTGGCCACAAAGAAGCAATATCCTCAGCGATTGTCGACAAAAAGGTCCACTTATCCTGAGCCCATTGGGTCAATATTTTCAATCTGGTAGCGGAAATTCCTTCAAAAGTTCCTTCCACAAGCCCATAGGTATCCCGATTCAAAAGACAAGACAGACCAAGCTTCAGCGAACCCGTCTTTCCAAAAAAAGGAAGCCATTTTTTTTCATCTACCGATAAATTCATCTGATGACTTTTAAGCATATCTCCTCCGATAAACTACAATGGTTCACTTCATTGCTTTTAGTAAAAGCAATCCATATGCCATCTCGGGAAATATGAGCAAACAATAAGTTCTTTCAGATAATTAAGATAGATTTTTTTTATATATAAAATACAATAAAAACATGGGTAACAAAAATGTAACTCAATAACCATTTTTGTCTTAAAACACCATGAACAAACGAAAAGTATGAAAAGAACAAACTCAGGGGGATTTCAAAATATTCAGGTCGGTAATGCAGAGAGGTTATACAGGGAGTCATTTCTATTGGGGTGAGTGAGGGGTTTCGAACCCCCAACCCCTGGAGCCACAGACCAGTGCTCTGCCCTTGAGCTACACTCACCATTGAAGCGGAAAACTTGGTTATTCTACTTCAATTCATCCAATAATCGCAACCATCAAAAAATGCCCAGACAAACTAGTGCACCAGACGATCCGGATGGAGAATATAATCTTCGACCGTATTCACAACAGGCTTGGAAATGCTTTGTTTGAGCCTCCCTTCCAGAAGTCTTTGAGCCTGGGGTAAATCATTTCCCGCATCCCTGCCGGACTTGAGAATTTCCTGGACCGTCTGTCGACGATTCACATCAACGACAGCAATGGCACTGTTGAAGCCGATAAAAGTATAGGGTGAGTCGGGGGGAGACGGAACTTGTCCTGTGTGAATATCGCCCTGAATAAGAATGGAAGGGGTTCCTGTTGACGGACGAAAACCATCTTCTCCCAGCAACTCCGTGATTTGACCAGTCAAGATCGAAGCTCCGGAAGGATCGCCCGTAATATGAACAGCAAAGGTCAGATACTTGGAGAAAAGATTCATCAGCTTCTCAGAGTCGTCTCCAATGGAAAACCCAAGAATCGGGTGCGTATTCGAAAGCCCTGACAGCTCCTGGGCTTTCTTGGTAGCTTTCTTTTCAAGTTCAATAATCCGGACCAGCAACCTTGCCTGATGAACAGGATCAGGCGCTCCTTCCATTTGCGTCTTCTTCGAAAGGATTCTCAGGCGCAGGGAAGACAGCTCGGATGACAAAGCCTCTGCCGCTTTTTTCCGGTTCAGGACCGCAAGGGCATAGTAACCATTTTGATGAGAATCAAACTGAACCTTGGGAAAATATACGCCCTTCAGAACCGCATTCGTTGAAACATCCAGATGCTCTTTCCGGAGAAAATGTTGGGTTGTGCTTGACTCTGTCCGGATCGAAACAGACTGTGACCGAACCTTTGAGCGAATGATTCCCGAGAGATTTTTCATAGCATCCGATTTTGCCCGATCAACGGAGCTGCCAAATCCCGAGGCTGTCAGATAGGTTGAACGGGGATAGGAAGAACTCATCCCTGTCTCCCACCATGCTCCATTGGAAGAAGATGTTGCACAGCCGGCCAGGAAAGACGAACACAGGAAAACGGCCGACAGGACTTTAACCCGAAAGTGATGAATCATGAAAAATCTCCTTATTATAAAAGTTTTCAACGTCCATCGGTTTCGTGCAAAAGCAAAAATTGCCCGGGAACCAGAGTGACCCTTTTTTCCATGACCGGTCCTGATGCCCCCACAGGATACACGGAAATATCATATGTGCCCGGATTCAGGTCCAGCTCGGAATAATCCATTTGGGACGGCAGCGTTCTCCATGAGCGGGTATCCGCCTCGTCTGAAGCCACATTTGCAACATCCCCGACAATCATGGCGATAATTCCCGCAATCGCTCCACCTTGCCTGTCCGCCACATTCGTGGCAACCACCTCTTCTGCTGTCTTCAGGATCGATCGCACAGCCTCCCTGAAAACCACCCGTTTCAAATGATCCTGAAAGTTCGTCAAGCCGATCGCCATAAGAGGTTCCGCAACCTCGGAGCTATTCTCGGCAACAACGGTCTTCGCAGTATCCCTTGCAACAACACGATGGCCCAAGAGACGGGTCCCGCCATGGACAGGGTTCGGAACCGAAAAGCTGACCATCGCCAAAGTGTTTGCGATCGGAAAAGGAAAGGCAAACCGCTGACTTGTCAAATGAAAGATCTGGCCGTTGTAGCCAACAAAGATAACATGCCCCATCTTCTCAAAAGAGGCAGCCCTGATCCACTGGGCACCGGGAAATCTCTTTTTCAGGCTGGCCAAAAGATTCACCCGGCCGGAAGCCTCCGCCGAACGGAGAAGAGCCGGCACCACGAAAGAAGGGATCGGAGCACGATACAGGATCTGGTTCTTTTCATACGTTGAGTAGGCTTTTCGATAGGAAATCAGGGATGAAGAATAGTCTACCCCTCCAGAATTGACCTGTGCTTCCTGATAGATTCCCGAGAGAAACCTTGCAAAACCATCATCCGTGTAATGATTGAGTTGGGCCGGGTTAAAAGAAATATGATGCTGTGTCATCAAATTAATGGCAGAGTTTTGGTATTGGGCAAACTTTCCGGGAGGAGATGCGACCTTTGGGTAGTCCTGATTGTACTGCTGAAGTTTAAGCCTGATTTTTCTGGTTTCAACAAGTGCCCCGGTCCAGTCTCCGGTCTGCGCATAATTCAAGGAATTCAGCAAATTGATCATGACCCGTTCAAACGGGTACCCCTGATAAGGAATGACCAGATCATTGGTCTGATACGCTTCAATAATGTTGGTTACCGATTTCGTATAGAGCATCCGGCTCAGGCGATCAGCGCTGCGAAAGGCTTTTTCGCTTGTCCGGTAGTCACCGGAAGCCTGGGCGGCGGCACCAAGATCCATGTCGTAGAGGACTTCGTTCCTCTCTCCGTATGAATCGTGCGCTTTCCTGATGATTTTTTCCGGCCCCGGATCAACCCCTCCATCGGAAGGGTTGATCGACAGTGACGCGAAATATCCTTTATATTGCTCAGTGGACGGAGCGCATGAGGAAAGAATCAGACATGTCAGAATCAAGAATAAAGCCGAAGAAACAGCCCTCTGGGCTCGATTCGCTTCGTCCTTCAAAATACCTCCGTCTGAAATAGAATCAGAAGCCATACCCGGATTGATGCGCAATCTTTTTGACACGATATTCTGAAGCCCATACAATCTCGTTCGTTGTCAGATCAATTGCCTTGAGGTGGGTCTCGTACATCCGGACGGTCTTTCCCCCCCTTCTCGCCACATAGGAATTAATTGATCCGGTCAAAAGATAATCCGCTCCGGTTTGCTGGTCAGGTCCATGTATCGTTGACGACCTGGCATGCGACATCTGATAGGCTCTCTCGGAAGAAGCTTCTCCACGATGGGCGGCATTGGCTGTTACAAAATGAACCTTTCCGGATTCAAGGAGCTGATCCTGGAAATGATTCAGGAACAGCCGGGTATTAATATGCTGGTCCGACCTGTTGATAATCTGTCCCAGTTCAACAACGGGCCTTCTTCCATGTTTGGACTTGAAATTGACCAGCCAGTTTTCCCGGAGGGCTTTTCTGATGAGTGTTTTTGCAGTGAGTCTTGCGTCATTATCTGTCCAGCGGCTTGTCACGCCACCTTCCGTATCAAGACTCACCCGTTTGACACTATACGAAGAACACCCGGAAAACGACAGGACAGAAACAACAGAAAAGCATAAAACCAAAAATGAAATTTTCCCGGACTTAAAAGGAGACAGCACCATCTTAACCCTCCAGTGACAAATATTAACTGACAAATAAGCTAAAACGCTTGAGGAATATACCATAATTTTAGACTGAAGCCATATCAAAAATAAATTAATGAATCCTTCACTTTTCATTCCCTGTTTCCGAAAAACAATTCGGTCCTCTAAAAAAAGAAATGAAATATTTCTTTATCTAACCTTGCATTGGTCATCTCTCCCACTTACAATGACAAGAGGTCGCAGAAAATCGATCCAAAGGAATCTCCGGCACCAAGAAGACTTTTGGGTGACGGATTAGAGCTTTTTATCCTGCAGCTTCATCCTTAGAATCCTTTCACAAAAAACAAACCATGACCAATGGAGGACCATCTATGAAATCTCTCAAAGGCTCAAAAACAGTCGACAACCTGAAAGCTGCCTTCGCAGGAGAATCCCAGGCCAACCGTCGTTACCTCTACTTTGACAGAAAAGCCGATGTTGAAGGGTATCCGGATGTCGCCGGCGTTTTCAGGGATACCGCAGAAGGTGAGACAGGCCACGCTTTTGGCCATTTTGATTTTTTGAAGGAAGTGGGCGATCCTGCCACTGGAGAGCCTGTCGGCGATACGCCAACCAACCTCAAGTCCGCGATCGCAGGGGAAACCTACGAATATACCCAGATGTACCCAGGATTTGCCAAAGCGGCTCGGGAAGAAGGATTTGAAGAAATCGCAGAATGGTTTGAAACCATGTCCAAAGCCGAAAAGTCCCATGCAGGACGATTCGCGCAAGCACTCAAGAACATGGCATAGACTGATCCTTTTGTCATAACTTCAAATTTTTCCGATACAAAAATAAAGGGGAGCCTTTCAAGGCTCCCCTTTTTAATCAACGACTCCTGCCATCAAGAGAGTGGATCACTCCTGATCCACTCTCTTTTTCAATCCGTCAGCACTGGCTCCAGCCACAGCTCCCGCCGTTTTCACCACCCATGCATTTGAGGCATCCCTCCATAAAGGCAACCTTCCCTGCGCAGGTGGGGCAGGCCACCTCAATGGCAAGACCTTTTTCAGCGATTTCGCCATCCTGGGAAGAAAGGATCGTACCGATAGCCTTGGCAATTGCGTAAGGATCAGATCCCAAGGTACCCGCCTCCTCATGAGACTTGATGAACTGACCGATCACCTCTTCGATGGGAGCACCATACTGAAGCGCCATCGATCCGAGACGACCAAAAAGAATCGCGCTTTCCCTCTCCCGGTGATCTGCTGCGGGAGTGACAAAAATCTCGGCAGGACGGCCATCTGCGTCAAAGTAGAGATGCACGTAGGATTTTCCGGATTTTCCCTTGATTTTGGCACGGACACCGCGGCTTGTATCAAGAGGAACCCTGCGATTGCCCCACTTCAGATCTTTTGATGAATGGGTATCGGAGGCTTTTTCTGATTGGGTTCCAAGATTCAGAACCTGGTTGGAGCGGCTTCCGTCACGATAGACGGTAATGCCCTTGCACCCGAGATCGTAGGCAAGAAGATAAGCTTTCTCCACATCGTCAATCGTGGCTTCCTGGGACATATTGATCGTCTTCGATACAGCGGCATCGATATATTTCTGAAAGGCTCCCTGCATCCTGACATGCCACGGCGCCGAAATATCATGGGCCGTTGCAAAAACCATCTGCCACTTTTCGGGAACCTGTGGAATTCCCCTGCAGGATCCATGATTTTTAACAATCAAGGATGGGAGCTCCTCCGACCAGAACCCCTCCCTCTGGGCCACTTCGGTAAAATAGTCCAGCGTATACGGAAGATGAGTTCCATCCATGACATTTTTGTACCAAATAATGGAAAACTCCGGCTCACAGCCAGAAGACGTATCGGCAATCATGCTGATCGTCCCTGTCGGTGCAATTGTCAAAAGATGGCTGTTGCGCTTTTTAGTGCCAATTCCTTCAAAATAGGGAAACGGACCCTGTATCGAGGCCATTTCCTGCGAGGTTCTTTCTGCCGCTTCCTGAATATGGCTCATGATGGACTCTGCCATCTCGATTCCTTCCTCGGAATCATAGGGAATTTCCAGATACATCAAAAGCCGGGCAAACCCCATGATGCCGAGTCCGATTCGCCTCGTTCCCTTGTTGACCTCTTCAAGCTCATGAATGGGAAATCGGTTGGCATCAACCACATTGTCCAGAAAGCGAACGGAAAGGTAGACCGAGTGGGTCAGCTTCTCCCAATCCACTGAATACTCTCCCTTGGCATTTCGCACAAGGTGTTTTTCAAGATTGATAGAACCAAGGTTACAGGACTCATAAGGGCCCAGAACCTGCTCCCCACATGGATTCGTTGCTTCATAGACCCACTTTGACGGGGTTGGGTTGGCCCGATTGGCCGTATCGATAAAGAAAAGTCCCGGCTCACCATTTGCCCATGCATTATGGGCAATACGGTCAAAAACCATCCGGGCAGGCAGACTGCCGACAATTTCGCCATTATTTGGGGAGATCAGGTCATAGTGAGCATCTTCCTTGACAGCTTTCATAAAAACATCTGTGATCGCAACGGAAATATTAAAATTGGTCACTTGGGTCAGATCCATCTTGCAGTCAATAAACTCCAGAATATCGGGATGATCCACCCTGAGAATCCCCATATTCGCACCACGTCGGGTTCCGCCCTGCTTGATCGCATCTGTTGATGCGTTGATGACTTTCATAAAAGACACGGGACCTGATGCCTGCCCTCCGGTTGAGCGAACCACCGCTCCCTTGGGACGAAGGCGGGAAAAGGAAAATCCGGTACCTCCACCCGTCTGGTGAATAAGGGCTGTGGCCTTTACCGTGTCAAAAATTTCGGGCATGGAATCCCCGATCGGTAAAACAAAACAGGCAGAAAGCTGTCCAAGTGGTCTGCCTGCATTCATGATCGTTGGCGAGTTTGGAAGAAAGTCGAGACCGGCCATGAGGCGATAATATTCTTCTGCCAGGAATTCCCTTTCAGATGGCTGGGGGTTGACCGAGGCAATCGCGTTGGCAATTCGTCTGAACATCTCTTCGGGATTCTCCCGGACAACACCCATTTCATCTTTGGCAAAATAACGCTTCTCCAAAACCTTTAACGCATTTTCAGACAACATGATCTCAACATTTCCAGACATAAGGCCCCCATTCCAAAAAACAGATTTGGTCTAACTCATTGAAATTTCAACTATTCCAAAAGATACCCATAGCATACCGCTTATAGTATGGTTAAACTCCGCAGATACAATATGTGGTATGATGCGAGGAATTCTAAGACAAACTTCCCCAAAAATCAAACGATCTGAAACAGCTTTTTTTTATTGAAAATTTTGATTTTTCCTGCATCAGGATCTGTGATCTCGTCCGTCCTGATTTTCTATTCATTGACATTTCAGGAGAGTTTTTGAATGATCAATAGAATGCATTGATATCAAAAATCCACCGTCTTAAAAACAGGAACTTACTTAAAAGGGGCAAGCCATTCATACCCAACAAGCCGTTATATTCGCTCTTCTTCAGGGTGCAACAGAACTTGCCCCCGTCAGCTCACTCGGTCATGGCATCCTTTTACCGGCAATTCTCGGCTGGAAATCCCTCCAGATGCACAAGGATTTTCTTCCTTTCATGGTCGCACTTCACCTTGGAACAGCCTTGGCTCTCCTTTTGTATTTCTACCGGGACTGGATGAATCTGTGTCTGGGATTTCTTCGTCGTCTAACAACCAGCGAATCCCATCTTTCTAAAAATGACCGCGATAATGCCAGGATTCTTCTCCTTGTCATGGGAGCCAGCATTCCAGGAGGTTTACTCGGATTTCTTCTTGAAAAAAAAATCCGGGTTCTCTTTCAGTCCCCGAAAACGGCAGCCATTTTTCTTGTGGCAAACGGACTGGTCCTGTTTGGAGGAGAGGTTCTCAAATCCAGAAAAACAGGAATCCCCCTTCAAGATCTTCCGATGGGAAGAGCTATTTTGGTGGGCCTGTTTCAGGCTGTGGCACTGATCCCGGGGTTTTCCCGGTCGGGCATTACCATGGTTGGAGGAATTGTCAATGGATTAGGTCATGAAGAAGCGGCCAGATTCTCATTTCTTCTCGCTACCCCCATCATTCTCGGCGCTGGAGTTCTTGAAATTCCAAAGATGCTCAGGGATCACTCACCCCAAATGCTTCATCTCTCACTTGCCGGCGCCATTGTCTCCTTTTTTACAGCGTGGATCACAACGTTTGTCCTCATGAAGTATTTCCGGTCCTTTGAAACATCAAGAGCCCTTGTTCCTTTTGGGATCTATTGTCTTCTTGTTGGTGCCGGAGCCTATTGGTACATGTCGTAACGCCCCCGAAAGGAATTGAGTTGTGATCAGGTGTACCGGAGATGATCAGGTAAAAGCGGAAGGTGTTTTTTGATTTGTCAACGCTTTTCTTGAACCTACTTTTTTTTCTTTCGTTTCCGGAAAAGGAGGTAAATAAGGGCACCGCTCCAAGCCAGAATGAGAAAGATCCACATAGCCGTTGCCGTATGATCCAGAATGGACTGTGCCAGCAAATGACGTTGATCCAAAACATCTCCTCCCCGATCAGAGTACGCATACCAAGTTTTTTCAAGAACAAGACAATAAAAAATTGAGCAGAGCTTCAACAGAAACTATACTGGAAGGACGCTGTCTAATCAAAACATAAACTTTCAGCCTCCGAGGTGTCGGTGAATCCCTATATTGTCATGATGTCGATCCTGATCTACCTTGCCCTTGCCGGATACCTGACAGCATGGTACATCCGGTCAGGCAAACACGGATCAGCCATTGGACGCAAAATTGGATCACTTTTCTCCACAGAAACAACTTCTGATTTCATCCGAATCCGGCGCGGACATATATTTTCGGCTCTCTTTGGATTTTCCTGCGATGTCAGCGGGACGATCATCATGGAAGTCGAACGAATCAAGGGAAGAATAAAATTCCATCCGGTACCTCCGGCTCTTGACTGGTTTCATCTGATCACCGCTCAGGGGGCCCTTTTTTTATTTATCATTCTGGCAATTTTGGGATTCATGAAAAGAAGGGGCGCTCCCATTTCCCGATTTCATGTCCCCGTTGCAAAAGTTTTTTTTCTTTTATGGATCTCAAGCTCAATCTCCGGATGGTTCTACAGGATTTCATGACCGGTCTCCAGAACCAAAAACGATTGCCGAATCCACGACGGTTCTGGTAGTATTGGCTTCTTCCATTTCAGGGCGGCGTAGCCAAGTGGTAAGGCAAGGGTCTGCAAAACCTTTATACGGCAGTTCGAACCTGCCCGCCGCCTCCAATACCAGAGCTATTTTTATAAAAATTCCTTTGTAATTTTCCATTAATTTGTCAGCCTCTCCTCACCCAGACAGCCAAATGATACCTTTATTCTTGCCTTATCAAGGTGGGTCAAACTGGTGGTCCTAAAAAACGGACGGTGACCCTCCTGGATATAAAAAACAGGGAAAAGCGGATCGTTCCTCTCTCAACACAATCCGTATCCTGTCCGAACTTGTCCGGAGAATCGACTGCGAAGTTTGGGGAATATAGCCGAACCATCGCCATCTCGTTTGCCCGTGCCTCCTATGAGAAGGAATGTGAAAAAAAGAAGAGAAGCCTGATCCAGCCTTTCTGGTGGATCTGACCTTTCAGGATCTCCGGCACGAGGCTACCAGCCGGTTCTTCGAGAAAGGACTTACCCCTATGCAGGTCGCGGCTATCACGGGGCACAAAACGTTGAAGCGGTACACCCACCTGAAAGCCGAGAACCTGGCGGGGTTGTTAAAATAGAATCGAGGGAGTGATGTCTGTATCTGCGATCGAGGAAAAAGGTATCATCTTTCGCATAAACAGAACGTTCGATGCGTCAATGGATGCAATGGCTCTTTATGAAGCAACGCGGGGTGTATGGGTCCTTGGAAGTCGTCGAGAAGAGGCGATATATGCCTTCTCTGTCTATAAGAAGAAAATCCTTGAAGTCTACCGAATAGAGCAATGGTTTCCAGCTGGTACAACTGAATATCAAACCAGAAATTCAGACGAGTTTGATCGATCACGATGGGAATTTGTCGGGAAAGTAGCGGAGGATGAGATCCGCACTAAGTATATCGGTAAATTCATAACCTCTGATCGGCTACGAGGTTCAAATCCAGGGACTTATACATGGCCGGATAGAATCAACCTTATGGAGTTTGAGCCCCTACAATCACATCAGAGTTATTCTCGAAATTCATGTGGGCTCCCGGGAAAGTGATGGGTAGAATGCGGAGGTTCTTATAAGATTACAAACAATCAGAGGAGTCCATATGCGGATGGGAGGCAGCCGTAACCAAAGCCGGAAGATCTGCTCTTACTCCAAGAGAAGTGGCAAAAAGGTTGGGATTCGATCAATAGAAATTTTATCATTAGAGACACATGATTATAAAAGTCATTAAAGTCCATTCCTCATAAGGAGGGTCATGCAAACAAAAATATTCATAGCGCAATCCGACACAGAAATTTATGAGTGCCTTTCGTTGTTCAAAGTCTTGCGTCCACATTTAAACGAAGCAGAATTTCTTCCGCAGGTTCGGCGTCAACAAGCCCAAGGCTATCAGATTCTTGCACTTGCACACGAAGATATGATTAAAAGCGCTGCCGGATTTCGTATCGCTGAATTTCTTGCATGGGGAAAAATACTTTATATTGACGACCTTATAACGCTTCCCAATCAAAAAAAGCGTGGTTATGCCGGTGTATTACTCGACTGGCTCATTACACATGGGAAAAGCGAGAAATGTGCAGGGATGCATCTGGATACAGGATATGCAAGACATGATGCTCATAAACTGTATTTGGACAAAGGATTTCATCTAAGTGCTCACCATATGTCCAAACAGCTTTTTAGTTTGGATGATTCGTAAGAAACCGCAATAAAATGCAATGATTCTTTTGCCGGGATAAAAACGAAAAACATACCATTCAATCCAATCGGAAACACTTCCAACATACTTCTGTAGCACGGTTGTTCGGTTCATTCTGAGTCCTCCCTGGACCCAGTATTGAACCGGACAACCATCGAGCTCCAAAACCGGACAGATTATGTGCTCCTTACAGCTCTCTGTATGTTCTCGACAAGATGCTCCAATAAGGTAATAATCATCATGAAAAGAACGTTTCCGACCCAGAGCCATTTTACTGAAAGCGATCCGCTATGACCGGTCATTGCCGTCTCTCCATTTTATCAAGCAGAAAAGATCAGGAGGGTCTTGCTGATGAATAACGAAATGGAGTCCTGAGAAAGAGGAGACATCTCCTCTTTCTCAACTCAACAAGGAGGTCTGTCTCCATTCCGTTATATTCTCGATCAGGTCGGAGCCTACATTTTCACGAAAGACCTTGAAGGACGCTATACATATGCAAATAAAATGGTCACAGACTTGTTCGGACAACCGCTCTCGGAAGTGATCGGATCAAGTGATGAGCGCTTTTTTGACATTTTAGCCAGTGACTCGTTACGAAAAAACGACCTCCGGGTCCTTCATCTGGGAGAACGAATTGAAAGTGAAGAAATCAATGTCATTGAGTCCACTGGAGAGACCAGAATCTACTGGTCTGTCAAACTCCCGCTTTTCAATGAAAAAAAGGAAATAGTCGGACTCTGCGGAATTTCAACTGATGTAACCGAGATAAAAGAGGCTCTCGAGAAAAACAGAAATTTCTCCTCGTTCTACCGGGCCCTTTCTGAAACCACCAGAATCCTTCACCAGCCAGCAGACCATATCTCCCCTCAAGAAATCCTGTCAGGACTTTCCCAGTCTCTGTCAGACCTATTGTCTACCTCGCTCTTCTGTATCGGACAAATTCCCGCAGGTGGTACAGATGTGGAAATACTGTCCAGCACAGGTCCTTTCCAGGAATGGATGAACGGCATCATCCTCTCTTCTGACCCGTCCCGTCCTGGAGGAAAAGGGCCAGCCGGAGAGGCTATCCGCACAGCTCTTCCCCAACCATGGCTTCTTTCAGATCCGCGCACACCAGACGAAATAAAAGAAAGGGGTCCGGCATTCCATATTACCGGAAGCCTTTCAGTGACCTCTCGCAGGCGAGAAGGAGAAACGATACTCCTTCTCGCCTACTTCAACGATGAGTCGATGATCTCTCCGGAAACAGCCGAACTTTTCGTAAGAATCGCCGATGAAGTCACCGGACTTCTGGACAGAAAGAAAGACCGCTCCATCGCGATTCGGCTCGATCAAGCACGGGAAGCCCAGCGGATCATCCTGAAAGAGCTTCTTTCAGCGAAAACCGAAAAAGAGATCTACCGGATCCTTTCATCCGTTGTGAGCCGGGGAACCAAAGCCCTTGCCGTTGAAGTCCTCATACCCGGAGAAGACTGTTTTTAACCGTTACTCCATGGATGGTCCTCTTGCCGACACGATAAGACTTCTTCCGGATCCACCGCTGTCATTGCCTCAATCTGGTTTACCAGTCCCTCCTCCGACACGGATATGGAATCAAAAAGAACCTCTTCTCATCAAAGACCTCTCAAACGACCCTGAGCTTCCGGATTATTACCATACTCCAGCATTCAGGGAGGTTGATCTGATAGCGGGCTTTCCGCTCAACGGGCGCTCACCTGAAGATCCTCTGCTCGGAGTCTTCATGATCCTGGCCAAAAAAAGCGACGCCCTAGACGATCCGATGATCTTTGAAAGCATTGCCGATATTGTCGACAACGCATCCAGAGCCATCGACCGTTTGAGAACAGAAAGACAGCTTGACTCTGTCACACGCCTCTACAAGTCTCTCACAGCCATTCACGGCCTGATCCTTCGAAAACCAGACGAAAAGGAACTCCTTTCAGAAACAGTTAACACCCTGATCGAGCATAGTGGCTTTATCGCCGCAGGCTTCTATTTTCCGGACAGGCAGAATCAGCACCTCGAACTCAAGATCCACAAAATAACCGACCCCTCAGGTCTGACCGAGCAACATCCGACCCTTTTTTCCCTTGACCCGGATTCTCCCGATATCAGGACCGTAACGGTCAGGTCTTATCTCACCCGAAGTCCCGTCATCGAAAACGACCTTCTCACTGCCTATAAAAAATCGGGACTCTTACCCCTTTGGAAAACTTATGACAGCCTCTCATTCCGGTCCGTCGGGATCTTTCCCGTCTTCCGGAACAATCAGTGCATTGGTGTTCTTGCAGTCGTTTCAGAAGAAAAAGATTTTTTCTCTCCAGATATATCGAACCTTCTGAAAGAAGTCGCCAATATTCTGTCCCTCACTCTTGATGCGATCGATACAGAACAAAAACAGATTGAAGCAGAAAAACGGCTTATAAGAAAAACAGCTCTTTATAATGCCCTGCAGAAGCTCAGTTCTCTTGCCACATCCAATACCGATGAAGAGAACCTGCTCAAGGGAGCCTGTTCCGTATTCATGGACCTGCCGAACATTACTGCCGTCATCGTTTGGGGAGTCGACATGGACACCAAAGGCATTCGTCCCCGTTTCTTCGAGTCCACCGAAACAGAAGACATGAAAAGGATTTGTTCCGTCCTTTTCATATCGTCCGATGCCAGCCACCCCAACCACCGTTATCCCATCATACGGGACACTCTTCTCAAGGGACTGACCGGAGTGGCCAATGATCTCCCCAAAATGGCAGAAGAAATCGCTGACCCCCAAAGCAAAAATGCCATCCGGCAGATGGGCATTCATTCCGCCATCAGCGTCCCTCTTCGCCGGGGTGGAGAAATCTCGCACATTCTTAACGTCAATATCGGGATTCCTGACTACTTCGACGAAGATCTTGTAGCCCTCACCCGTGAGGCAGGAGAAATTCTGAGCGGAGCGCTTGACTCCATCGATACAGAACGAAGACGACTTGAAGCGGAACAGCGTCTGACCATCCTGATCGAGAATATTCCCGAAGCCATTTTTTTCAAGGACGGAGAGGGACGATGGAAATCCGTCAATCAGGCCGGGCTTCGTTTGTTTGGGCTGGAGGGGACCACCATCTGGAACGACAGGACCAACAAGGAACTTGCCCTTCTTCAGCCCGAACACGCTTCAACATATGACGGATGCGAGGTCTCCGACAACGAGGCATGGAATCGCAGTGGTGTCTCGAATGTGATCGAAACACTTCATGATGCAAAAGGGAATGAAGTCATCCTCGATGTGACAAAAATCCCTCTTTTCTCTCCTGACGGGAGCCGGGAGGGACTTGTCATTTCAGCTCAGGACATCACCCATCGGAGAAAAAACGAAATCCGTATCGAACACATGGCCACACACGACCCTCTCACCGATCTGCCCAATCGGAGAGTATTGCTCAACCGCATCGAAGAGACCCTCATCCGGCACAGTAAAACACAGGAATCCTTTGCTGTCGGCATTCTGGATCTTGATGGGTTCAATGAGGTGAACAATCGATTGGGACACCCACAGGGAGATGCGTTGCTGATCCAGGTGGGAAAAAGACTTGAGGACAACCTGCGCCCGGATGACACGCTGGTCCGGCTTGGCGGAGATGAGTTTGGTCTTATCCTGACCGGATTAAAGAACGATAAAAGCGATCAGGAACTTTTCAGAACAATTGTTGAGTCTTTGGTCAAGCCCTTTGTCCTGAATGAAAAGTCCGCTGAACCGGTCAGGATTTCAGGAAGTCTTGGGCTTGCGGTAACACCCCCTGAACACGGTGGCGTTACCGCCTTGATCGCTCATGCGGATCTGGCCCTCTATCAAGTCAAGAATCGGGGACGAAACGGATGGGCCATCTTCGAGCCGGTGATGGAAGAAACATTGATGAAACAACACCGCATAAGGTCCGAGTTCGGAAAGGCCCTTGAAAACGGGGAGCTTTGCCTCTATTACCAACCTCAAGTCAACATGGAAAAAGGAGTCATCCTCGGCGTTGAATCTCTCCTCCGCTGGAAACACTCCAAGCAGGGTCTCCTCCCGCCGGACTCCTTTATCGGAGTGATCGAAAAAAGCGACCTCATCATTCCCCTCGGTCGATGGGTCCTCGAAACGGCCATCCGTCAACAGGATGAGTGGAGACAACAGAATGTCAACCTTCGCATCAGCGTCAACATCGGAGCGCGACATTTTCTCTCTGAGGAATTCATCGGAACTCTGACCCAGATCCTCACCAGCACCGGCCGGTCTTTACATCCTGAAATTGAGATAGAAGTAACAGAAACAGAAACACTTCGTGATCTGGCAAAGGCTGGAGAGCAAATCAGCCTTTGCCGGAAGCTTGGCGTTTCAGTCAGTCTCGATGACTTTGGTACCGGGCAGGCGTCTCTGACATCTCTCCAGCAACTTGATGTCAGAGAGGTCAAGATCGATGTCGGCTTTGTCCAGAAAATGATGGAAAGTCCGAAAGACCTGGCCATTGTCTCGACACTTTCCACTGCAGCACACATGATGCTCATCAATGTGGTTGCCGAGGGCGTTCAGACAGAAGAAGAAGGCAAGACCCTTATCAAAATGGGGTGTCCGGTTGCCCAGGGATATGCCATCGCTCCGCCGATGGCTCCGGAAGAAATCCCGCAATGGGTGTCCACATGGCGCCCTTTCGACTCCTGGACCCGATTATCCCTGAAAAAAAATCCGGCCACCATGGGAGGAGCCCTCCTTCTGGTTGTCGACCACTCATTAACATCCTTTCTGAAGGGAATCCTTGCTGCCCTGAACTCCGGGGAAACCGCAAAGGACGAATGGATCAACTCCCATGTTTGCTTGCCGGGACAATGGATCGACAACGCCGGTAAAAGCCAGTTTGGAAACCTGCCAGCATTCGAGGAAATCAGACGGCTCCACGAAGAACTTCACCATCAGGCTCGGGAAGCGTTTCTGGCCCATGACAGAAATGATGGGCGGGCACTGGAGAAACGCAAGCTGGAGTTGATAGAAAACACAACCCGCCTCAGGGAACTATTCAAAAATTTCTTGCCCGACTCAAGCTAGCAACGAAAAGACGCATTGTCTCAATCACCTCTGACTTGCCCTAGCCTGCGCCCCAAGAGTGGGCATCCTCGGACAGGATGTTCAAATGGCCTGTTTTGACCAAAATGGTACAACCTGAAATGGAAAAAGGATCATGGCGACTCAAGTGGGGACTCCTGTACCAGGTTTTTTCCGGATAACTTCCGTGCTCATCTTCAAAAACACCCGATACAACAAGGATCTCCTCTCCGCCAAAATGCCGGTGCGGTTGAAAGACCGTCCCCGGGTCCCAACGAACGAGTGCTGTATTTTCACCTCCTGAAGAAAAAAGAGGCATCACATGCAGACCGGGAACCAGCCCTGGAACCCAGTTGGCTTTTTGAGTCTGGATCAGACCCAGCTTGCCAATGAGGCCTTCAGGATGTCTCCTTTTGACAAAGAAAAGAACCTCGTCATCCACCGCATTGAATATAAAGGGAGTCGACCTCTGGGGAACCAGCAGATAAGAGTACTGAGCCAAAAGAGTTTTTCCGGAATAGACAGTCCCTGACAGCAAAAAAATTTCAAGGTCTCCGGAAGAGGCAAATCGCCATGCTTCCCCCCGGTTCATCCGGACAAAGAAGCTTTCATTTTCATCTCCACGCGACTCGAGCACACACACTTCCCCACCGGATGCCTGAGTCCATTGACCGCCCCCGGCGGATCCAGTCGCAAAGAGGGAAATATCGTCATTGACAAACTGTTTCAATGAACCTCCTTGTTCAGCAGATTACTCCCGTCCAATCATCCGGATCATGTTTTCCAAAAAATAATGAAGGCATTCTCATTGACAATTCGGGGAATCTTCGAGAACATGAAGCGGTCAGTCGCCTCCAGAGACGATATCAAGAATCACCGGGGGATAATCATCTGAAGATGCTTTTTCAAAAAAGACGTTTCCGATTTCAGAAAGCACCAGTCACCATACCTGATTCCGACATGCAACAAAAATATCAGACAAGGCGACTCCAATGCCAGCGATACTCCTGATCGCCGGCGGATTTCTGCTGATCCTGGCGGGAAGCGCCCTTTTTTCCCATTCGGCAGAAACCCTGACACAGCAGCTTTTCAGAAATCATTCTCTCGGCCGCAGGATCCTGGGAAACATCTCCCTGTCCCTCCCAGAACTGGTCCTGCCTCTCTTCTCCTTTCTGGGGGGATCGGGAGGGGGCAGAAAAGATGCGGGAATTGGCGCCATACTGGGAGCCCCTCTCTTTCTCATCGCCATACTTTGGCCCATGACGCTCCTTGTCACCCGAAAATCGCCCGCCCCTCTTTCAGAAAAAAAACAGCTGTCCAAAGAAGCCCCCATTCTGGCAGCGGGACTCACGTTGGCTCTTTTGGCCGGATCTTCCCGGATGACCATTCTCCATTGGGGCGTTGCCATCTTGCTCCTTTTACTCTACCCGGCCATTCTCTTCGGACTCAAAGGGGAAGATCCACCTGACAATACCTCCCGTCATCAGGAGAACCCGTTTTCCATCAGAACAGCTCTTTCGTTTTTGTCTGGAGTCGGATTTCTTCTCACCGGTCCCGTCCTCTTGTTAAATGGGATCCTCCAGTTTGGAGGATCCCATGGAGGAGAAACCATTTTCATCCTGTCACTCGTCTTGTCTTCATTGTCAACAGAATCGCCTGAAGCACTCTCTCTTTTCATGCTTCTAAAAAAACGGGATATCCCCGCAGCCTACGCAATCCTCTGGGGATCGATTCACTTTCAGCTGACGGTCACGCTCGCATCCGGCCTTCTCCTTTCTCCCTGGATCATTCAGGAAAGACACATTGCGGCAGGAAGCATCCTGATCCTTGCCCTTCTTCTTTCAACTCTCTGGGCACGGTCGGGGACAGAAAGGGCCAACTGATGGACACGAACCTCCCGAAAGAAGAACAAGCCATTGTCATGGCTTTCGGAAAAACGAGCCTTTATGCGGATTTTGCATACGAGATGGCCCATATGCTCCTGCCTCTCTGGATACTTCATCTGGGCGGCACAGCTGTTACGGTTTCGGTTATGGAATCTGTGGCAGAGTTTGCAAGAATGGGCGGGGCCATCAGCACCTCCCGTTGGGGAGGAACAACAGAAAATCAGGGGTTGTTTGTCAGGATCGGTTACGGGCTAACAGCCGTTGTCACCCCCCTCATGGGGGTCGTATCAGCTCCTGGCGCACTGATCCTGCTCAAATCCGTCTCCTGGTTCGGGAAAGGCTTGCGCGGACCAGCCAGAGACGCACTGGTCTCCGGGGTCATTCCGAAAGAATGGCTGTCGAGATCTTTTTCCCGCATCCAGACCCTTGACCAGACAGGAGGAATCATCGGACCGCTGGTGGCAACAGTCCTCACCGGAACGGTCTCTGTCCAGAAACTATTCTACCTGACAGCCATTCCCGGAGCATTGTGCTTTTTCTGGGCTGTATCCGCCTCAAAAATGGTCCAGAAACACACCCTTTCCCTATCAGGCGGAAGCAGCGGGGATCAAGGACCTCCCAAGGATTTTCTGAAAGGAACACTCTCGGCCGGACAGGACGGATGGATTCCGACCCTTATTGGGGGAACGCTTTTAAAAACATCGATATTCCCTGCAACACTCCTGATGTTCCGATTTAATGAGCAAAGCGGTATGCCCATCATCATGGGAGCCGGATTTATTCTTTCAAGCGTCATTCATGTCGCATCGGGGCTGTTTTTGTCCTTCAAGCCGATCGACCCGGAGAAACGCTTCGATCTGCTGCCTGGACCGATCATCTTGTCGCTTGCGATCATTCTCCTCCTTCTCCCATCCGGAGGGTCAATGAACTATATTGCCGGAATGTCCCTGTGGGGAGCGGGGGAACTATGGACATCAATAGCGGTCAAAACCCGGGTTTCCTCGCAACTGGGCGCAGGTCAGAAAAACAAGGGATTTTCCCAGCTCGAAATTTTCAGCACGACAGGAGTGATCCTCTTCCAGCCTGCCGCCGCCTGGGCCTGGGAACACGGCCATAGTCTCAATGTTCTCGAAGTGACACTTGCCTTCATCGCAACAGGAACGTTTCTTCTCTTGAAAACCTTGCCCCGTCAAGGGAAACATTCGATCAAGACCTAAAGAAAAAAAGAGTCATCGGCCAAGTCCCGTTGGCTGAAAATGAGGAGAACCACTCGTTCCCTCGTCCCCCCCGGAGCGCGGAGACCTTTCATCGCCATCGGGAGGAAGCCCTTTCGACGGTCCGGATGGCAACATCTGATGCGGTCCGGTATTTCCCGTTCCCAAACCGGACTCCATCGAGTGGGCCATATAAAGAAGCCCGATCCACACAACCAGAAGCACCCAGAGGATCCGTTTGCCTCCCATGTCATCGAATGAGTTCAAAAGACCTCTCCAGATTCTTCATGGCCAGAAGACCTATACCCCCAAAAATCCAAGAATTTCACCGACATGTCCGTCCACCTTGACCTTTGGATACACTTTCCGGATGGTCCCGTCAGGAGCAATCACAACAGTTGTTCTTTCAATCCCGATCGATTTTCGTCCATACATGTTTTTTTCTTTCAGAACCCCATAGGCCGTACAGATGGCACTATCAGAGTCCGAGAGAAGGGGAAAGTTCAGTCCATATTTTTTGACAAACTTTCCGTGGCTTTCAAGGGAATCCCTGGAAACTCCAAAGACCAGAACCCCCGCGCGCTTCAACACCTCGAAAGCATCGCGAAAATCGCAGGCCTCCCGGGTACAGCCGGGCGTATCGTCTTTTGGGTAAAAATACAGGACAACCATATGTCCCCGAAGATCGGAGAGGTTGACCGTCGGTGTCTCATATCCAAAAACCGCAGCGGAAAAGGAAGGGGCCAAAGCCCCTTCCTTCAATAACTCAGTTGCCATTTGATTGATCCTTTCCCCGATATGTGTGATGGTGGCTTCTCTGCCCAAGCGTTCCCGGATCAGCATTCAGAATCACGGGAAGACCATTTTTTCCGCTGCCGATGATGACAATTTTCGCATTGGGGCTCTTGGCCAGTTCTTCGGTTGCCCGAATTCCTTTCCATGTCAGATACTGTGAAGTCAGGTTTTCCTGAACAATCTTCTGAAAAGCCGAAATCCCCTCCGCTTCGATCCTCTTTTTCTGGGCTTCTTTTCGGGCGATATCCAGAACATACTCCATCCGCTGGAAGTTCTGCTCCTCTGTCAGCTTATGCTCGATCGCCGTGCGGATCACCCTCGGCAACTTGACATTTCTGATCAAAAATCCGCTGACCGTCACAGGATAGCCCTTGAGTTTCTCCCGAAGGTGTTTCAGGATCGACCGCTCGATTTTCTCTCTCTGGTTGGAATAGATCTGGGAGGGAGTATAACGGCCAACGATCTTTCGCGTCTCGGACCGAACATAGGGAGCAATCAACACATGAAAGTAGTCGGGGCCAACGGTCTCCTGAAGGGTCGGAAGATATTTCGCATCCACCTTGTAGAGAACGGATGCATCCATCCCGATAGGGAGGCCGTTCACCGTCAATACATTCAGATTCAGTCTCGCTTCCTGGGTTCTCAGCGAATAAATATACATCTGGTTCCAGGGAGCAATCACCTGAACGCCCTCCCTGTAGATCTGAGCCTTGTCCGTTCCATGACTGATGCTCCAGAAAACACCCGCCTGTCCCGGATTGATCGAAACAACACAACCCGCCAGGGATGCCATCAGGAAAGCAGCACCCGATGCCTTTTTTAGACTCTTCATTGATTCCTCCACACTATCATCAGGAGCATTCCCCCGGCTGTCAGGGACCAACATCCCAGAGGTTCAGAAATGATCCGTTTTTTTTCACCAATTTTGAGACCTGACCGAGAACCTTTCCGTCGGAAACGGAAATGATCCTGGCCGATATCTCGATTTGCTGGCCAAGATCAGTCATTCGACCCAAAACAATCCGGTCCGCATTCAACTCCCTGGCGACCATAATCATCGAAGACGACCCCTGCCCTCCCTGGGAAATAGCATCCAGATGCATTTTTTGACGGAGCTTTCCAGAGTCAACAACATTCAGGGCGGGATCCGTCGATAAACCTTCGCTGATTCTCGATGCCAGATATCGTCCGAGAACCCGGGCAACACCACGGTTATCCATAAACTTCGGGACAAGAACACTCTCCTGCGGCTTTCCTTTTTCAAGAGTAGCATCGAGTACTGCATCAATTTCAGCGGTCAGCTGCTTTGAAATTGTCACCGGAGTCTCTCCGGTTTCACCCTCTGCAATGATTTGCGGGGTAAAATGCTCTGCGGGGGATGTCTGGCAAGACGCAATGGCCAAAAACAGGAAAAAAAAGAAGGAAACAAAGATCCCCCTTCCTGAGAGCGTTGGGAGAGAGAAACACCTTTGGATTTTCATCAAACTAGCTCCCCAATGTGCCGGAATTCATCCGAAGATCGTGTTCGGATCGCAGGTCTTCAAGAAGCTCACGGAGAGACGATGCCTCATCAGAAGAGAATAAATGCTCGTTTTCTCCCTCGTCAATGTCTTGCTCAAGAGACTGCCAGCGGCTTCCGATCACGAAATGATCCTTGGAAATCTCTCCATCAAGGTCGAGAAGCCTGTTCCGAATCACAATGTAACGATCCGATTCCATGAGATACCTCCATAGCTTTGCGCATCTTCACTGCCGGTTGATAAAGGGAACAGCGATTCCCCGAACGTCCCGGTTCATATTATATACCTCCCGTTTAATTCTTGGCATCAAGATCTCAAGAGCGTCTTAAAAAACCGTTTTTCCAAAATCGTGCTAAAATCATTCAAAGAAAGAGTCTGGAGCATTTTTCCATCCGCTGGACCCTCGCGGCTGTCTTCCCTGAAATAACCGGAGAGTCCAGGGGACCTGCTCTCCGGCAGGAAAGTCTTGGCTCTTTTGGCATCTCATGATAGTTTAAAACAGGTCACCCAAATACCATCAAGAAGGAGGAACAATGAATCACTTGAAAAGTGTCACAGCTTCCCTTATATCCGCCGCGTTTCTTTCGCTGGGTTTCGTTACGTCTCCGGCATTCGCCGCCGATAAAACATCCGTCAGGATCACCGCCCCCAAAAGCGGATCGACTGTTCATAACCCCGTTATGATTCATTACATTCTTCACAAGGGACCAAAGGGCGACCATGTCCACCTTTTTATTGACGGACAGTTTTCTGAGCCCAGCCATCAAAACCCCATAAAGATCAAACTGCCAAAAGGCAAGCATACCCTTACGCTCAAGGTCGCGACCGCAGGCCACAAGATCCTGGGACCAAAGTCCAAAGTGACCGTCAACGTTGAATAAATAAAAAAGCCCTCCTTGCAAGGAGGGCTTTTTTTATGGTCCGGTCCTGTCCTCCAGAGACGGCCCTTCAGGAAACCTTCAGGACACAAGCTCCCCGAATCTGGTCATTTTTCAAATCCATCAGGGCGGATGTCGCATCCTCAAGAGGATAAATCCTGACTCTTGGTGTGATGTCGAATGCTCTGGCCATTTTTAAAAGACCCAGTCCATCCTCCCTGGTATTCGCGGTCACCGAGCCAAGACTTTTTTCCAGAAAAAGCTGATCATGGTAAACAAGGGATGGGATATCCGAAAGGTGGATCCCGGCAATCAGAAGCCGGCCTCCCCGATCAAGGTCGAGCATGATGTCCGGCACGATTTCTCCTGCCGGCGCAAACAGGATCGCCCCGTCAAGAAGCTCCGGAGGGTGAGTCCCCGAAGCCCCAACAAAATCGGCCCCCATTTCCCGTGCCAGAGACTGATGCGCATCTCCCCTGCTGATGACCGAGACACTCATTCCTGAAGATTTTGCCATTTGCAAAACAAGATGGGCCGATGCGCCAAATCCGTAAAGACCCAGATGCTGCCCGCGGAAAAGGCCAAGCCTTTTAAAAGCCCGGTATCCGATAATCCCGGCACACAAAAGGGGTGCAAACACAGAGGGATCCCCGATGTTCAAATGGTAAACAAAACGCCCATCCCCCACGACATACTCGGCAAATCCACCGGGCCTGTCATAACCTGTAAAGAGAGGGGACAAGCACAAATTTTCTTTCCCTGAAAGACAAAATCGACACGATCCGCATGACCTGTAAAGCCAGGCCATGCCGACAGGATCACCAAGATTCCATCCGGTGACCTCTTCCCCGATACCCGCGATTTCGCCAACAATTTCATGGCCAGGAATCGTCCCGGGAGAGACCCCGGGAAGATCACCTTCCACCACATGAAGATCCGTTCGGCAAACCCCGCAAGAGCGAACCCTGATCAGAACCTCCCCCTTCCCCGGAGACGGCACAGGAATCTCCTTCAGAATGAGGGAATCCGGACCTACAGGCCCTCTTTTTGACAGAATCATCGCTTTCATCGGACACTCACCGTCAGCAGCAGTTCTTTTCCCCTTCCACCGGCCTTCGAAGAATCTTTCTCAAAATAGACTCCGCAAGACACCACCGGGTAAAGGAAGACTGCAGGAGATTGGCTCCCACAAAGGCTGTCAGCCATAACCACTCCCTTGAAACATAAACAGATAAAAGAAGACTGATCAGTATCATGGATCCGGCCAGGGCACGGATCATTCTTTCCATCGACATTTTACTCCTCCATCATCAGAAATCCCAGAATCAATTCCCGGGAACCACCCGCCGGCCTTCCGGCCAGCGGCTCCCCTCCACCCGGGCCACCAGGAGAGGAACAAGAACAAGGGTCAGGATCGTCGAGACAATCGAACCCGAAAGAAGTGCAATGGCCATTCCCCGAAAAATCGGATCGGAGAGAATGACAAAGGAACCAGCGACCAGTGCCAGCGCTGTCAGCAATATGGGCCTTGTCCGGACGGCACCGGCCTCCAGAATCGCTTGTTTCAGCTCTACCCCCTCACTCTTTTTCGTATGAAGAAAATCCACGAGCAGGATGGAGTTTCGAACCATGATTCCGGCCAGGGCTATAAAGCGGATCATAGATGTCGCCGTAAAGTTCGACCCCAGAAGAACATGTCCGGGGATCACGCCGATAAGTGCCAGAGGAATCGGAGACATGATGATCAATGGAGTCACATAGCTTTTGAACTGGATCACGATCAGAAGGTAAATGAGCACAATGGCCGCAATAAAGGCCATTCCCATATCCCGAAATGTGACATAGGTGACATGCCATTCCCCTCCCCATCGGACAGAAACTTTTTCATCCGAGGACGGGTATCCCCAAAAATATTGCCGGACAGTCTCCTTATGGCCCGACAGATCCGAAGGAGGGAGTTTTCTTGAAAGATCAACCGCCGCATAGACAGGGCTTCGGCTTGATCCGATCGTGTTCCCCGTCACATAGACCACAGGGCGGAGGTTTTTACGATACAGAACGGGAGGGGCCGACTCTTTCGAGACATCAATCAGGGTCCCCAGGGGGATAAGTCTTCCGTTATCCGAACGGACCATGATCGAGCCAAGATCCTTGATGGAAGAGCGATCTTTCCTTGCTACATCGAGAACAATGGGAACATACCCCTTTCCGGAGGTCCTATGGAGCTCGCCTGTCTCACCATGCAGTCCAAGAATCAGGGCCTTTTCGATTTCTTCCGTTGAAACGCCGGAAAGAGCCGCTTTTTCCTCGTTTACCCGCATCCTGTAACGCACCTGAGGGTCGGGAAGAGTTGAGTCGACATCAATCACTCCATCCGTATTGCGGAAAACATCCCGGACTTTTTTTGCATAAGAGACAATGGATGCCTGATCCGGTCCGGTCACCTCCGCGACGATCGGGGCCATGACCGGAGGACCAGGAGGAACTTCAACCATTTTGATCCTTGCCCCGAAGGACGCTGCCACAGGAGAAAGTTTCCGCTCAAGTTCTTCCGCAATCCGATGGCTTTGAAGAGACCTCTTCTCTCGTGAGAGGAGATTGACATGGATTTCAGCGACCCTTTTTCCCCGGCGCAGGTAATAGTGTCTGACAAGGCCGTTAAAATCGAACGGTGC
Organism: Leptospirillum sp.; assembly: GCA_027323445.1. Lineage (GTDB taxonomy): Bacteria > Nitrospirota > Leptospirillia > Leptospirillales > Leptospirillaceae > Leptospirillum. The sequence continues at coordinate 19,429 of DAHWBS010000006.1, read as the reverse complement.
AGCAAGCCCGACATAAGCCTGATCAGAACGGACCGAAGAATCCCGCAGGATGACCTTCTCCAGAGCCAGCGCCGTTCGGGCGGTTGACTCAAGCGTTGTGCCAGCAGGCATGTCTATCACAACATCCAGCTCGCTTTTGTTGTCAAAGGGAAGCATCTTCAGCAAAAGAGTCCGGGTTTCAAAAAAAGCCATGACTCCGACCGTGAGCAAAAGAACCATCCCAAAAAACAGATTCTGACGGAGCCGGGATTCCAGAAGAGGAGTCATGATGACTCGATAGAAATGGCGTATTCCCCCATCGACTTTTCCCATCATCTTGTTGTGATGGCCCGCGGTGGGAACCATCCGGAGGGCCAGAAAAGGCACTACCGTCAGGGCTACCAGAAGGGATCCGGTCATCGACAATGAGGCATTGACCGGAATCGGACGCATATAAGGCCCCATCAGCCCACTGACAAACGCCATGGGAAGAAGCGCTCCGATAACGGTAAATGTGGCCAGGATTGTTGGATTCCCCACCTCGCTTACAGCAACAATCGCGCGCTCAAGGAGCGTATCCCTGTCCCTTTTTCCTCCCAGAAAGTGAAAATGCCTGTTGATATTTTCAACCACAACAATCGCATCATCCACCAGAATCCCGATGGAAAAGATCAGCGCAAAAAGGGTCACCCTGTTGACCGTATATCCGATCATCATGGATCCGAACAATGTAAGGGCAAGCGTTACCGGAATGGCAACGGCAACCACTCCGGATTCCCGAAGGGAAAGACCCAGTGCGACAAGAAGGATGACCGCTACAGTCGCAACAACAAGGTGCCATAAAAGATCATCGGCTTTTTCATTGGCGGTATGGCCGTAGTTTCTGGTCACCGCCCAGTGAACATCAGAAGGAATTTTTCTCGCCGAAAGGTCTTTCATCTTTTGAAGAATGTTGTTGCTGACAAGAACGGCATTGATCCCTTTCTTTTTGGCAACAGCCACTGTGACCGCCGTTTCATCGCCCGGCTCAGGAGAAGTCGGCGGATGACCGATCCAGACATAGCTTTCAAGCGGACCGGGACCATCTGTCACCTTTGCAACCTGGGACAGACGGACGCTTTTCCCATTCTGGACAGAAACGACCAGGTTTCTAAGCTGGGAAACCCGTGTCAGTGCCCCTGAAAGAGCCACCTGATAAGAAATATTGTCCCGGTCAAAGCTTCCGAGGTCGAGGCTTCTGTTCGACCTCCAGATCGCAGCGGAAACATCCAGCGGGGTCAGATGATGGGCTGTCAGATCCGATGGGCTCAAGACAACCCGGACGGTCCGTCTCCGGCCACCGATAACCGTGATCCGACCCGTTCCCGAAACTCTCTTGAAACTTGTCGCAACATCCTCCGAAAGACGATTAAGGACCTCATCCGACTCGGTTTTCGAATACAATGTCACCGCCATGACGGGAACATCGTTGATATCCATAGGCTTGACAACCACAGGACCCGCGTCCCGGGGAAGGTACCCACGGCTTTTCAGGACCTCGCTATAAATTTTGACAAGACTTTTTCCCATGGGCTCGCCCACGTGAAAGCGAACCGTCACAACAGCCGTCCCGCTTTCAGAACGGGAGTAAACGGTCTTGACCCCCTTGATCCGGGAAAGGTGCCGTTCGAGCGGTGCCACGATATGACGGGAGATCTCTGTTGCGGACATTCCTGGATCAGAAACAAAGAGATCCATCATGGGGACCTTGATCTGGGGGTCCTCTTCCCTTGGCGTTTTCAAAATGGCCAGACCACCGAGGACAAGGGAGATCAGGATCAGGATCGGTGTCAGGGGGGAATCAATAAACGCTCGGGAAATCCTTCCCGCGAATCCCGGACCATGTCTTAAACTGTCGGACATCAGTTTTCTCCCAGCACATGGACAGGGGCTTCGTTGACCAACGCTCCCTCATGGAACGTAACCACCTTCTCCCCGTCATCCAGGCCGGAAAGGACCTCTACAAGCGGACTGCCCTGAACGGAAGAGCTTTTCAGATGACCGACCGTAATGTAACGAAGTTCTGCCACACCATTTTTAACAACAAAAACCTCGTGGATTCCATCGTGATCCATCACGGCACTTTTGGGAACAAGCTCGTTTCTCTCTCTTCCCGCAGGCAACAGAAGCACCCCATAAGAGCCTGGCCTGAGTCCGGCCACAACACCCAGGTCAGCCTTCAGAAGAATCGTGTGGGTTCCAGAGTCGGAGCGCGGGGAGACCGAGCGCACCTTTGCCGGCAAATTCGTTCTAATGCCATTTTTCCTGACACTGAAAGAAAGCTGCATTCCAGGAGCGATATCACCGGCTAAATACTCCGGAATGCTGGAGGTCACACGAAGATGTCCGCCCCTTATAATTTCGGCAAGAAAGACTCCCGGACTGACCACATCTCCCACCCGGACATTCCTGAGCGCCACCCTTCCGGAAAAAGGAGCTGTGATACGGGTCAGGGACACCTCATTTCTGGCTGCCGAATAATCCGCAGAAGCCATCAGGTCCTCAGCCCTGACAGCATCCCATTCCTGCCTCGATGCTTCTTTTTTCTGATAAAGGGCATCCATCCTCAGGAATCGGCCATGAGCATTCTCGAAGCGGGCACGTGATGCCTCAAGCCTGTCATAGGCGGACCTTCCGGAGAGCTTCAGGAGCAGGTCTCCCTTATGAACTATCTGGCCTGTCCGGACCCGGACGGATTCGACCCTTGCCTGAACCCTGCTGTTGATCCTGGCATCTTTTTCACCCTCGACAACCCCCGAAACCCTGGACAGGTGCATTCCGCCTCCGGCGGTAACCGTCGCAACCCTTACATTGACCGCAGGAATTCTGGTATGAGCCGGCGGCCGGGCCGATTCATGACAGGACGTCTCCAGAAACAGGACCGACATCCCGATCAAACCGGCAGACAACATTTTTCTCCGTACGGAAACCAACTTTTCCATCATAAAAACCTTCATTTCCCGGAAACCTCCATTGCCCCTGGAACCATACCCCTGTCACCAAGCTCTCCGGTTGCCAACAGAAGATCAACTCCCGCATCCATGAGCGCTATCTTGTCGGAAAGCAAAACAAGCCTTGCATCGGCCAAACGAACATCCGCATCAAGAAGCATGACCGGTGGGTCAATCCCCTGGGAAACACGATCTTCTTCCACCTGTTTCTCCTCAGAACGGATCCCGACCTTTTGCTCGTCAAACTCAAGCGTCGATTCCAGAACCCTGGCATCACTCCTGGATTTCGCGACCTCGTACACAATCTTCGATTTCAGGTCCTGTCTGGAGTAGAGCGCCTGACGAAGCCTGGCATGGGACCTTTCACTTTGCTCCTTGTCGGAAAGTCCATTCAGGATCGACCAGCTCAGCATTCCCATGACCGTGTAGTCCTGCTTTCCCCAGGTATTGATTCCCTCCGCGTATTCATTGAAGATTCCCTGAGCGGACAAGGCTGGCCAGAAGCCGGACCGCGCCGCGGAGAGAAGACTGGATCCGCCCTGGACACCCAGGACGCTGGCCTGATAGTCCGGCCGATGAGAAAGAGCCTGGGTGGACAATGTCTGGAAACGGGCCGTCGAGTATCGGTCAATGAGCGCACGGGCCCATTTCACCCCTCCCGGCGGAAGAGAAAATCTTTCCTTCGACAATGCCTCCGGAATATCTCCGGACGGAAACCCCATCAGACGGGCAAGCTTCATTTTGGCAACGTCCACGGCCTTGTGCGCCCGGAAACAGGAAAGCTCGATGGACCGGGACTTGAGCCTTGCCTCATCATACATTGTCTTGTCGATCCCTCCGTCCCTGTAGGATTGGGAAGCACGGGAAAGAGAAGAGCGGACAGCCACACGCTCACGTTCAATCACCCGGAGCTTTCTTTCGGAGGAAACCACGTCAAAATAAGCTTTCGTTACATCGGAAATGAGTTTTTCCCTGGCCCGTTTTACTTCAAGACGGGCTTCCTGCTCTCCTTTTGTTGAGGCCTGATAAGCAAAATACCTCTTTCCTCCCTGAAAAACGGTCTCCGAGACAATGGCCGCAAACCCGAATACCTGAGTCGCAGAAGGATTGTTGAGCGAATTGACATTTGAAAGCTGCCCTGACTGAACAACCCCTTCATTCAACAAAAGACCGAACGCGTTCAGGGGATTCGTCGTACTGATCGCCGACTCGCTCACAGACATCGCCGGAAGCCATGCACCCATTGCCTGAATCTTTCTGGCATGCATGATCGCGCCTGACAGGCTGGACTCGAGAAGCGCAGGGTTTTTGGAAAGGGCCCGGGAAATAGCCTCCGGCAATGTCAGGGCACAGGCTTTCGAGATCTGCCCCCAAAAACCCAGTATCAAAGCAACGGAAAGAATTCTGGAAACGATCAAGAAAACCGGCAGGGAACGCCTTCCGGGCGATTGACTCTCAGGATTCATGGCAAAACAACTCCTCCATCAGACGCATGAACTCCATGACTCGTGGATTGGCAATCCGGTAAAAAACCTGATGCCCCTCCCGCACAGAATCGATGACCCCCCGGTCTTTCAGGAGGGATAGGTGCTGGGAAAGGTTGGACTGGCTCACCCCGACAAGCCCTGCAAGATCATTCACACTCCTCGGCCCTTCGGAAAGAATGACAATGACCGAAAGACGGGCAGGGTGACCAAGGATCCGGAGGCACCTCGCTCCCTTTAAGGCTTTGGATGGACTTATTTTAGCTGTCATCATTTTATTGTCTTCACTTTTCATAACATTATAATATTATAATATTAAAAAAATGTCAAGACACCGGACCGTCTTCCGGATTTATTAAAAAACTTCCCGGACAACCGGCTCAGGACCCCCGGGAGGAAGAATTGGGCCGATCAGCTGTTTTCTGGATTTTTTCTCATCATCGACCGGAAAAGGACGTCTTTTTGAAGCGCTCCATAAAGAGACAGAAGAGAATCTTTTTGCAGCAGGAGATGGCGGGAGTAATACTGCGTGGCGCTTCGTTTCGATGTCATCCATGGCCTGATACATCGCCCGGTCCGCCTTCCGGACCCGTTCTGCCCCATCAAGGCCATCAAGAGGATAGAGGCTGATCCCATGGAGAAGTCCATTTCCAGAAGTCTTGGCTCTACAGTATAGGGACGGCAGATAGGCTTTCTGATCTTTCGTGCCAGACGGGAGACATAGCTGAAGTTTGAAAGATTGTTCAGTATGACTATGATTTGATTTTTATGGCTGATCGTGGTTCATTAGTCTGATCATATGGATGGACCCTTCATTATTCCGGATATCATCCTGAAACCGATACGGGGATCCCGAATCATTCATTCCCGGAAATGGGAAAAAACAGACAGCTTTTTCGCTGATAACAGTCAGGACAGACACTTGGCATTTGCAGGACAACAAAAAAAGGGAATGGGACTTCTCATTCTTTTTCTATTCCTCGGGGCAGCGTTCGGATCGATTCTCACTGCGATCTTCAATCTTTTTGTCCCTTCCGGACCACTGGCCAACATCTTTTTGACACATGTCACCGTCGGATCAAGCGGACCGCTCACCTTGAAACTCATCTTGCTGGACATCACTGTCGGGACAAGCGTTCACATCAACCTGCTCAATCTTCTTGGCATGGTTCTCGGATATTACATCTACAGGAACTCCTGAAAGCTCCGGTTACCCTTTCTTTCGGGAGTGTCCTGATTTTCCGGCAATCTTGATCCCGCGGCCATCAACGTCCTTTCCACGACTCTTCAGAACATCGCGGAAATAGGCCGCCCGCTCAAAGTCCAGGGATCCCGCTGCCGACTCCATCAGTTTGCGAATGTCCGCATCGGACAGTTGTCCATCGATATCCTTTTCTTTTTTCTCTTCGATAAGAGCCATCGGTTCGGTATAATCGCCCTCTGAAACAGCATAGAGACTCTCCGGGATATTCTTGATGATCCCCTGGGGGGATATGTTGTGCTCTTCGTTAAAGGCTATCTGCACACGCCGGCGCCTGTCCGTTTCATCTATGGCTTCCTTCATCGAGCCTGTGACGGAGTCTCCGTAAAAGATCACCCGTCCGCGAATATTGCGGGCGGCACGGCCTGCTGTCTGGATCAGGGAGCGCCTCGAACGCAAAAAACCTTCCCGGTCCGCATCAAGAATGGCCACAAGACCCACCTCGGGAAGATCAAGCCCTTCTCTCAGAAGATTAATTCCCACCAGCACATCGAAGATCCCTTTCCGCAGATCCCTGAGAATCTCCATGCGTTCAAGCGTATCGATCTCCGAATGAAGATAGCGGACACGGATTCCTCTCTCTTCCAGATACTCGGTCAGATTCTCCGCCATTCTCTTTGTCAGGACAGTCACCAGCACCCGGTCAGACAGTCCGACCACCAGATGGATTTCGCCCAGAAGATCTTCGACCTGGGTCTTGGCGGGCCGGACTTCAATGACCGGGTCGGTCAACCCGGTCGGTCGAATAACCTGCTCCACCGTCACCCCTCCTGATTTTTCGAGTTCATAGGGGCCCGGGGTTGCAGATACAAAAATAACAGAGGGCAAGATCGACTCAAATTCGGGAAATGTCATTGGCCGGTTGTCAAAGGCGGAGGGAAGCCTGAATCCGTACTCCACAAGACTTTTTTTCCTGGAATGATCCCCATGATACATTCCGCCGACCTGAGGAACAGCCACATGGCTCTCGTCGATCAAAACGAGAAAATCTTTTGGAAAATAGTCAAACAATGTGGGGGGTGGCTCCCCTGGCTTTCGTCCCGATAAATGTCGGGAATAGTTTTCAATCCCGTGACAGTAACCGACCTCCCGGATCATCTCCAGATCAAAAAGTGTCCGTTGCTCGATGCGCTGGGCCTCGATCAGCTTTCCTTCCTTCCTGAAGTACCGGATCCTGTCGACAAGCTCCTCTTCTATGCTGGAAAGGGCCGACTCCATCTGGTCCGGAGGAAGGACGTAATGCGTTCCCGGGTAAATGATCACCGATGACATCTGGGACAGTTCCGTTCCGGTCAGTGGATCAAATTCCCGCAAACGGTCAATCTCATCTCCAAAGAGTTCGATCCGGATGGCCCTGTCCTCATAGGAAGCCGGAATGACATCGATCACATCCCCCCTGACACGGAATGTTCCCCTCTTCAGATCCATGTCGTTTCTCTGGTACTGGATCCCCACAAGCCGCTCAAGAAGCTTTTCGCGACGAATCACGAGGCCCCGTTCAAGATAGAGATGCATCTTTTTGTAGGATTCGGGAGAACCCAGTCCATAGATGCAGGAGACGGAAGCCACAACAAGAGTGTCCCTGCGATCGAGAAGGGCAGAAGTCGCCGAGTGGCGCATTCGGTCAATGAGTTCGTTGATTGCCGAATCCTTCTCGATAAAAGTGTCCGTCGACGGCAGATAGGCCTCGGGCTGGTAATAGTCGTAATAGCTCACAAAATACTCAACCCTGTTCTCCGGGAAAAAGGTCTTGAACTCCCGGTAGAGCTGGGCGGCCAATGTCTTGTTCGGGGCCAGGACAAGAGCCGGCTTGTCGAGTTCCTCCACGACCTTTGCCATAGTAAAGGTCTTTCCGGAGCCGGTCACGCCCAAAAGCGTCTGGAAAGACGCACCGCTTCTCACTCCCCTTGAGAGGACTTCGATCGCCCGCCCCTGATCGCCAGAAGGAATAAACGCAGAAGCCATCCTGAAGCTGTTGTCTGAAGAGTCTCCGCTCAATGTCATCCCCTCGGAGCCAAAATCATCAGCCCCACACCGAACAGAACCAGTACAGCCCCGGCTTTATCCCAGATATCGGGATGGAAGTGGTCAAACACCATCGCCCAGAAAATGGAAATGACGATAAAGATCCCTCCATAAGCCGCATAGACCCGACCAAAAGGTGCCGGGATCTTTGTCGCTGAAATACCATATGCGGCGAGCATCAGCATACCGAGCCCCCCCTGCCATGGGCTTTGGTGTTCCCTCAACCACCTCCAGACAAGATAGCCACCGCCCACTTCCAATGCGCCTGACAGAAAAAACCAGGGAAGCGTCTGGGCCAGAATTCTTGCCCCTCCCGAAGTCCCCATCTTGAATCTTGCCTCCTTTTTGCCGCACTATTTGCGGATAGTGAAAAATGTGACTTCATTAACCCATGACAAAGGAGCGTCATGACCGTCGATCCTGTTTGCGGAACAAAGATTCCAACTCTTCAGCACGCCTACGCAGTTCGTATCCACAAGGGACGAATTCTTTATTTTCACAGCCCGCAATGCCTCGAAACATTCGAACAGGATCCCGGCAAGGTCTCCGCTCCACCGGGAAGACTCTTTACTGTAGGCGTCATGGGCGCCGCATCCGGAGATCTCGAAAAGCAGCACAGGGACATCGCCCGCTTTCTCGGCAGGGAAATCGCCAAACGGGAACTTGGTCTCATCACCGGGGCCTGTCCCGGTCTCCCCTACGAGGCTGCATCCGGGTTCAAGGAGGTCGGAGGAATCTCCATCGGTATTTCCCCAGCCCTTTCAGAACAGGAACATATTGCCCGGTACCAGTCCCCGAACGATATTTTTGACATCATCATCTTCACGGGATCCGGACTGATGGGTCGCGAGGTCATCAATATCCGCTCAAGCGATCTTGTACTGATCGTCGGAGGACACTCGGGAACCCTCGGAGAGTTTTCCATCGCCTATGACGAGGGTAAACTGATCGGAGTTCTGGAAGGGTCCGGAGGCATTACCGAGATCCTTCCAGACATCGTGAAGCAGATCGGAAAGGAAACCGGCAGTCGCCTTCTTTACCATTCAGACCCTGGTATCCTTTTAGGCCTCCTCATAAACGAGTACACAAAAAACCACTTCCGCAGACCATCGGTCCATATTCCCGGCTGAAAAACAGGGGGGATCCTTCCGGGTTCCCCCTGCATCGCCAATACCTGCGTCTTTATCTTCTCCCTCATTTCCCCGGGAACAATGACAACAGCTTCTTTGACAGTCCTTCACCCTGCTCTGCCCAGACCGCGCAGTTGAAATCAATCGCTTCCAGTGTCTGGCGAATGGCCCTTTGCCCTCCGGACAGGGGATTTTTTTCAAAAAATGATTCAAGGACTCCTGAGAATCTCAGGTCTTTCCGGTGGTCACCCATGGAGCGGATCAACCTTGAAAGAGCAAATCCCCCACTTGAATAGCGCCGGGAAAACTCCTCGAAGCGCTCCGTAAAGAAGGACCATGCATGCTCTCGTCCGTAAGGATTGTCCGCAATGGACACCACGACCGACACCGTATCCTGGGAGCGGATCCTGTCTGAAAGACAGTCTTCCAACAGCAACCGGATTTCTTCCGATTTACGGGAAGAGGCAAGTCCTGTCAAAAAGCGCATTTTCTCTTCCTGGTGAGATTCAGTCAACGCCCGTTCCCGAAGGATCCCGAAAGCGTCCTCCAGTCGACCCCCTCCGATAACGGTCCGGAAAACGCCGATTCGCAAATCAGGATGAAGAGAGGAAGGATCCGTCAGGAACTCCCGGAACAGCTCTTCGCATCTGGAGAGGACCGAAACGTCCCGGGAACGTCCAAGCGCCCCCAGAAGAAGCGAGCGGAGGAGTCTCGCCTGATGGTCTTCCCCTTCTCCCACAACCCATCCGAGACGATTGAAAGCGTCCCGGCAGACATCCCGGATGAACCCCGAAAAAGCGGACCAGGCCGGCTCAAAGGCGAGAAGCTGGTCCAGGTAGGCCAGATGAGCAATGATATCGGCCCAGACCACATAGTTTTCCTGATGGCGACAGACATTGACCGTATCCAGAAAATCCTCGATTCGGGAAAGTCCGGCCAGCGCCAGTGAAAACTCGTCATTGACGAATCCAAGGCTTTCCGCTGCAGAAACCTTTCCGTCCCCGATATCGGAAAGAATCCGATCCCTTAAACATCCCTCGTACTTGACCCGGTAGAACCCTCTTCCTTCAATATTGAGACTGCGAATGGATTCCAGCGGAAACGGAAATGCGGAGACAGACTCCCCAAGAAGAAACGATTGCCCGGACAACCGGCCATTCTCCTCATGACGAACACCCATCATAACCTGCCAGGTCTTTTTTGAGGGAGAGGAAAGGAGCTCTTTCATCCGTACGGGGTGATTGGCAAAAGCTTCCTGCAAGACGGAGACCCCTTTTTCGGCATTCAGGCTCACGACCGGGTATCCCTTTTTAAGGGTCCAGCTCTCCATGATCGAGCGAACATCCTGACCGGCCTTTCGACCCAGGGCATTCCAAAGGTCCTGCGTCCGGGCATTTCCGTAACTGTGCCGCTTGAGATAATCCGACAGACCCTCCCGGAAAACCTCCTCCCCCAGATAGCCTTCCAGCATCCGGATCAGGGAACCGCCCTTCGTATAGGAAATGGCATCAAATATTTCATTGATTTCATGGGGATCCCGGACATCCACCTGAACAGGGTGGGACTCTTCCATGCCGTCAAGGTCAAAAGCTTCTGTCATGTCCTCCGCCTGGAAAAGCTCCCACATGCGCCATTCGGGGAAAAGATAGTCGACAGCCTTGACCTCCATCCACGAAGCGAACCCTTCATTGAGCCAGAGATCATCCCACCAGGCCATCGTCACGAGGTCTCCGAACCATTGATGGGCCATTTCGTGTGCGACCACGATGGCCACCCTCTGTCGGGTTCTCGCTGAGGCCACCGCCGGATCAACAAGAAGAGCCGTTTCCCGGTAGGTCAATATGCCCCAGTTTTCCATGGCGCCGGCCGCAAAATCGGGAATGGCCAGAAGATCCATCTTTGGAAGGGGATAAGGAATGCCAAAATAGTTGTTGAACCAGGGAAGAAGGCGGGTTGCCACATCAAGGGCAAAGAGTCCCTGCTCTTTTTTGCCTTTTGTCGACCAGACCGCAATCCGGGTGCCGTCGACCGTCCGGTCGCTGACTTCCTCAAAATCTCCGACGGAAAGATGGAGCAGATAGGTGGACATTCGGGGAGTCTTTGCAAAAGTCACTGCCTTCATCCCGTCTTTCAGAAGCTTTTCCCCGATCGCCGGCATGTTGGACAAGGCGACAAGATCCTTGGGAACCGCCAGTGTGAGGGAAAAGGTCGCCTTTGCTGAAGGTTCGTCCCAGCAGGGAAAAACCCTCCGTGCATCCGTAGCCTCAAACTGGGTCGTGACAAGAAGACGTTTTTCTCCGTCAGGGGTTGTAAAACGGCTCTGGTAAAGGCCCGCGAGAAGGTCGTTGACCTTTCCGCCGAAAACAATCTCCAGAAGTGCAGAGGATCCGGCCTCGAAGAGCCTTTCCGCTTTCAGGATGATCCGCTCATACTCCCGATCATCGAGAACCCGAAGGGGAGAGGGATCCCCCTTTACAAAGGCCGTTGCATGATCGATGGCAAGATCAACGGAGTTCAGGACAAATTCCGTGGTGTCCCTGCGGACATCAAGATGAATTCTGACCTCTCCTGAAAAAGTCAGCGAATCCAGATCGATTTTCAAAGTCAGGTCATAGTGGGTCGGGCGAACATCAAGGGGAAGCTGGTAGCAGGACATATCGGACATCAGGTGAATCCTTTCGGGTTAAGGCATGATCAGATGGAAAGTCCAAGAGAGCGCTCAATCTCGGAAAGTCCCATGGCCCCGACAAGGCGCCGGGATGGAACTCCGTTTTCAAAATAGACCATCAGGGGGATGCTCCTGGCCTCAAGACGCTGGGCCGTTTCGGGATTTTCATCAACATTGAGCTTGGCAACAGTGATCTTGCCGTTGTACTTTCTTGCAAGCTGCTCCAATATGGGAGCGACCGTCCTGCATGGACCGCACCACGGGGCCCATAGATCCAGAAGCACCGGAACGGGCGAAGCCAGGACAAGGGACTGATAGCTGGCATCGGTAACCGTAACCGGAACACCACCGGCGGGCAGGGGGGCCCTGCAGGCACCACAACGCGCTCCCGACCTTCCCGGGTCAACATTGTTCAACACTCCACAGACAGGACACCTAACAGGAGTATTCATGGATTCCTCCGAAAAGAAACAAATCGTTACAAAGCCGTTACCATCCGTTCATCATAGCCCCCGGCAGGAAACACGACAAGGGGCCACACAAAAAGGATTCCTCTGGACAGGACTCATGCTTGTTCCTTTTTTTCTTCTTGCTCCCGGAACGGTCCCGACTGCATTTGCAGAATCATTCCTTCATGGATCCCCCAAAATGGGCGAACACTACTCACCGGCAGAGAATCTTGAAAAGATCGATATTGCCATCCTTCAAAAAGCGAAAAAATCCATTGATATCGCCATGTATGCCTTTACCGACAGGAATCTTTCGAGGGTCCTCCTTCTGGAAGCCCGAAAAGGGGTCAAGATCCGTATTTACCGGGACCGGACACAAATCCATGACCATGGCGACCAGAGCAAAAAGCTGCTTGAACAGCCCGGAATCACAATCCGGATCAAACGAAACGGAAGAAGCAACATCATGCATCTGAAAGCCTATATCGTCGATGGCCGGATTCTGAGAACAGGGTCAGCCAACTGGTCACCTCCCGGAGAGGGAGCCGCATGCAGGCGTTATTCCTGTGGCCACCGTCTCCAGCAGGACAACAACCTGTTTCTGACAGAAAATCCCCTGATGGCCAAACAGTTTTCCAAGGAATTCGAACATCTCTGGAATCGGCCAGAAAACATGAAGCATCTCCCCAGAACAACAAAACACCGAAGACGATACGATTGAGAACCCCCGACTTCCCGGATTCCCCACTTCTGCCTCAAGCCAGTAACCAGGATGAGGCCGATGTGGATCCGGGGAGAATTGCTCCACTGATCCATGGCACACATCATGCCCGTCGATACCGGAAAAACGGAAAATGAGCGGGAAAGGCTTACGGGTCATGACTCACTGTCCGATGGCACATCCAGAGGGTTCTCGAGCGGGATCGGTTTACCAAGGAATTCGGGAACAAAAAAAAGGGCATAACCCGACAGCATCAGAAGTCCGCCAGAGACCTGATGAAAAGAAACAGGCTTTCCCAAGAAGGCAATCGCCCCCAAAGCGGTGACAATTGGTTGTCCATTTACCAAAAAGCTGGTTCGGGTGCTTCCAAGAGTGGAAAGGGCCCGGTTCCAGAAAAAATAGGCCAGATAAAGAGCAATGCAGATCGTGTAGAACAAGGCGAAGTAGACCACAGGAACTCTTTGGGCCGGGGAAAGGAACAAGTCTTTTGGACTGGACAGGGCGATGCAAAGTCCCCCGATCAGGATGGGAAGAACCGTTACCGTTACCGGCGGGAGCGTTCGGAGAAGCCTTCGGGACCAAAGTGTCTGGAGCACGAAGAGGAAAAGACAAAGAGCCCCCCATAAAAGACCGGTCACCCAAAAGGAACCCACTTCGACAGGGGCTCCCCCTCCAACAAGAACGGCTGTTCCCCAAAAAACCACCAGCATCCCGCCCCATTGACTCTTTTTATATCGCTCGCCTGCACCGATATGTCCAAAGACAGCCAGGAGCAAGGGACCAAGCGACAGGATAAGGGAAATCGTGAGAGGATCAAGAAGGGATACGGCTTTCAGGAAAGTAATCTGATAGGAAATGGTCGACAGAAAAGCCAAGAAAGACAAACCCACCCATTGTCCCAGAGTGAGGCTTCTCAACAGGAAAAAAAGTCTGTGCCCCAGAAAGAGCAGGAAGATAGCGCCCCAACCAAACCGCAAGGTCAGAAAATGGCGGGGAGAGAGTATCCTCAGGGGTTCATAAAGAACAACATAATGCAATCCCCAGACAAGGGTCGTCAGGGCAATGGCCCAATACCCGCTGCCAAGGGTGGAGATCCTTGTTTTCACATCCCTCCCTTCCATTGATGATGTCCCGCCCAGGCATGCCGGAAGGACTGCTGGCAGACAAACAGACCAACCTGGACAAGTCGTCCCGAATCAGTCCGTTTTCCAATACCCATAAAATCGATTATACTTCATGGACAGAGAGTTCAATCCTGTCGTTTCTCCTTGTCCGGGTACCCTCTGGTCGGCGTTTCAAAATTCTAACAGTTTTCCATTGAAAGGGTTTAGTCTCGTGAAAAAGACCCGGAGGACCCTGTCTCTCCCGATATTTTTATCGACACTTCTGGTGGCGCTCACCTTTTTTTCCGCCTGCCAGAGCCTCCAGAATCCATCCACTTCCGGGGGGGAAAGAACCCGACTATCCGGAAAACTCGTATCAGAGGGACTTCCGATCAATCGTGCGACAATTTTTCTGCAGGGAAGCGACATTCGCTACAGCAGGGAGCTTCTGACAAGGGCCGACGGTTCATTTGGAGCTGATGTACTGCCCGGACATTATTTGCTCTCGACACAACCGGTCGGATACTGCCCTGTCAAGGGAGAAATCATCGTTCCCCAGAATCCGGGCCAGCCAGTGCCCCTGAGAGTCGAGCTTGTCCGTATCTCTTTCATTCACTGCGGTCAGGGAACAATCATTTTATCCGGAAAAGCGATTGACAAAGAGGGAAGACACCTTAAAAAGCCCGCACTCTTGTCCGGAATCATCAATGGACTTCCGGCTCCAAAGGTCGGATCAAATCCTCAAACAATGAGTTTTTTTCTGACCGCAGAAGGGCCAGGGGAAACAACGAAAGAGATTTCTCTTGATCCGACGGGGCGCTTCATCGCACCTCCCATAGTGCCAGGACGCTACATCCTCGACCTTGTTTTTCCCGGATTCTGTCCTGTTCACCAGACACTCGAACTCCCGAAGGGAGACTCGTATCTTCAGCTGGAACTGACCCCGTACCGGGAAGGGACGGCTTGCACAAGATCCCGGGCCCATCTCGTATTGCCGGATGGTGGCTCCTGAGGCGATCCGTTTCAATAGGATCAAGATAAAATCTTCACCGGGACCATGATCTTTATTGACTTGAAGGTCCCTGTGCCGGATTCTTCTCACTGTATGGAAACGCCGGAAACGATACCTTCGTCATCACCCATGAATCAATCGCGCCGCAGGAGCCAAAACATTGAACATCGACACACAACCGGCCATTAAAACCGCCACGATCTGGGAACCCGGACTACGGATCTGGCATTGGGCCAACGCTCTTTCCATCCTCCTCCTCCTTGAAACATCCTTTCTGTTCGACTGGCACAAGGAATTGGGGCTCACAAAAGAAACATCCGGATTTTTCAAAAAAACGCACTGGGTCATTGGCCTTGTCTTTGCAGGATTTTTTCTCTACCGTTTTTTTCTTCTCTTCCGGGGAAAAACCTTCAGCCGTATGCGCGACCTTCGCCTTTCCGAAAAAGGGCAATCGGTTCTGGAAGTTCTTCGCCACGAAATCAGCATTCATAAAAATCCTCCCAGAGACGAAAAGGGACAACCGATAGAACCACCCGAACCAGGCCATAACCGTCTGGGACGATTTCTCTATGTTCCGCTTCTTTTCATCCTGCTGCCACTGCAAATCATCACAGGAGTCCTCTGGGGAAGCCTCAATTGGGGATACTGGCCGGTACCCGCTCTCCACAACATGGATCATGCGACCAGAAAATCCGTCGATGACCTTCTCTCAAACATTCACAGCACAGGGATGTATATCATTGTGGCCATCGTGATCCTCCATATCGGCGGGGTCATCATGAGCGAATTGACTTTTGGAACAAATCTTCTGTCATCGATGATTCATGGAAAGAAAAATCTCCCTCCCCAGGCTGCGGTTGAATATGAAAAGATCCTGGAAGAGGGAACCTATTCGGATTGACCAAAGTCAATTGCCGAACGATTTCCCTGAAAGGGACTAATGGCAATAAATCCCGGAACAAAGACGAAGGATCGTCTTCTTGACAAGCTCAACGATCATGGTGCTTCTGCCATAGCGGACCATCTGCCGGACAATATGGGTGGCACCATTATTGTCTCCAAATTTTCCGGATGGGGCAGCCTTGTCACGATCATTCCCCTTCTTGACGCGATCAAAAACCGTTTTCCACAATCCAGCATCATTCTTTTGACCCATAAAAAAAATGAGGAATTTACAAAGATTCTGCCTCAGGTTACAAAAACCATCCTGTTTTCAAAACCGGGACTTGCCAATTTTCTGAAATCTCCTTTTTCATTCTGGAAAAAGATACGCATTCTCCGGCTTGAAAAACCCAGACTCTTTATCGATTTGCAGATCCATACCCATCAGTCGCTCTCGATGCTTCTCTCCCTTTTGAGCGGAGCATCGATACGGGTCGGATTAAAAAGCAGCCCAAACCGGGCCAGGGACCGCTTTCTCACCCACTCCATCTACTTCAACAGGCACCAGCCCCTGTATGCCGTTTTTCGTCAGGTCGGGAACCTTCTGGAGCTTGGACCATTACCGCACTCACCCAAAATACCCATTATTTTTTCTTCAAAAGAACAGGACCGTGTTCTGGAAAAACTGGACCTTCCTGATCCCCAAAAAAGACTGATCGTCATTAATCCCAATGCCTCCAGACTATCCCACGAACGTCGATGGCCAAGAACCCACTTCATAAAACTCATCGAAGGCTTTCTCCGGAAATTTCCGGAGACCAATGTCGTCTTTCCCGGAGGACCGGGAGAATACCAATACAATGAACCCATTCTCGAATCCTTTTCCGATTCCGGATACACCATGCGAAACGTGGCAGGACAACTGACTCTTCAGGAAACGGCAGCCCTTCTCAAAAAGGCCTCCCTCTTCCTGACGAACGACAGTGGTCCCCTTCATCTGGCTCTTGCCCTCGGCACCCCCACCGTTGCCATGTTTGGGCCAACCCATCCGGATCTCATCCTCTACCGGCCCAATCCGCCCAAAAGTATTTTTCTTTATGAGCCAATCTATTGCAGCCCGTGCCTTCACCACACGCCAACACCTCCCTGCGCGGGTGACAACAAATGTATTCAGGCCATCACCCCCGAATCGGTCCTCTTTGCCATGGAGTCTCTTTTAACGGGTCCGAAAAAAGATCCGGGACCACAGGAATGGCGATTCAATCCGGCACGATATTCTCCACAAAATGAAAGGCAAATCCCGGGACTCATCCAGGATTCCATTATCAAGATAAAGACCCGTTGATTTGAGTGAGTCCCCCAGAATTCCGGGCTCTTCGGAAAAAAAGCCCTTCCGGGCCATTATCTCGATCCTCTCGGCAAACCGGCTTTTCAGAGGTATCGCCCAGGGATTCCTGATCGTATGGTTTCTTCCCGATCTCCACCGGTTGGGGTGGTCTCCTGTTTTTGCGGGAATGGCCCTTTCGGCCGGGCTCCTCTTCGATTTCCTTCTGACACTGGCCATTGGCCGGATCGCCGATCGAAGAAAGGGAATTCCCATCCTGATATCAGGCGAAATCCTGACCATGACACCATGCCTTTTTTTCCTCTGGAATCATCATCCCGCATTTCTCTGGATCGCAGCGACTCTCTCAGGACTTGGACAAAGATCTAACGGATCCCCGGGTCCTTTTACGCCGGCGGAACAGACGACTCTTCTGAAAACCATTGAAATTGGTCATCTTTTCTCCACTGTCAGCAACAATCTGGCAGCAGGGCTTTCCGGAATGGCAATCGGTGCCCTGTCCGGGGCAATCCTTCCTCATGGCCGGGACATTCTCCCTCTGGAGAATCTCGAGGGACTTCTTGCCCTCCTGGTCGCCTCCTCCCTTCTGAATATCCTTCTTCTGATCAAAACGGCCCGTTTTGAGACAACAGGAACACAGGAAAAAACCGCCGGATCAGGACCTTCTCCCCTTCTCTCCGGCGAGAAAAAGAACCTTCTTCTGCTTGCAACATCGAATGCTCTTTTCGGTCTTTCGATGGGGATTACCGATCCCTCGATCTCATACTGGTTCATGCTCAGATTTCACATGGGTCCTCAAACCATTTCCTTTGTTTTGGGGATCTCTTTTCTTGTCGCGGCTCTTTTTTCAGCCATTCTTGCCCGCAGACATCCCCATTCCCACCTGTTCAGGGCAACGGTCCTGCTCCAGCTTCTGGCAGTTATCTCTCTTTTTCTGATGCCCGTTCCTTCATCTTTTGGATGGGCATGCGCTCTCTTCACCCTCCGATTTGCCTGCCTTCGCGGCCCTGGTGGGATCAGACAGGCCCTTGCCGGAACACTGGTGCGTCCCGAACATGCCGGATGGGCACAGAGCATCCATCTATCATCGCTTGGAGTAGCTGCCGTCTTTGGTCCGGCACTGGCGGGTCTATTCTGGAAAAAGGGAATGATCAACACGCCCCTTTTTCTGGGAGCGGCGTTTGGATTCCTTTCCCTGATTTTTTTTCTCATCCTCTACCGAAAATCCATCATGGGACCTCCGGCACCCCAGCCATCGAATACCTGATGGCTTGCCCACACAAAATGAACGGAGGATAATTTTGCTTTGGCATCTTCCTGGCCATCAAATTCAAACCTCATACAAAAGGAGTTGAGCTTGTCGCACACCCAAAACTTCCGGGTCTCGGGAATGACCTGCCAGAACTGCGTTCGCCATGTGACAAAAGCCCTTTTGAACCAGAAAGGGGTCACCCGCGCTGACGTTTCTCTCGAAAAGGGATCTGCCGAGATCGAGTCCACTTCTCCTGTTGATTTTTCCATCATTCAGGAGGCTCTACGGGAAGAAGGCTACGAAGCATCCAATGACGTCTCAGGAGAGCCCCCCGCAAAGGCCAGGGACCCATCCTTCCGGACGGCGGCCAAACCGGAACTTCAACATGAAGCCCCCCGAGCGTCTTCTCCCGTCAAAAAAGAAGAACTTTCCCTGGACTTTCACATTGAGGGGATGCACTGTGCGACCTGTGTCTTTACCATTGAAAAAGCCCTGGCTGCGCAAAAAGGCGTCGGAGATGTCCGGGTCAACCTCGCCACATCCGCCTGCAGTCTCTCCTATGACCCCCAAAAAATAACGCCCAAAGAACTCTTCGACACCGTCATAAAGTCGGGCTATACTCCGATTCCCCCTGAAGAAATGGTGACAAAAAGTGCCTTCTTCCATGAGCTTCTCGGCCTTCTCCTCACCGGAGTCCTCACCGTTGTCCTTGTTTTTCCACTGCACAAGACACCATCCGGTCTCTGGAGCCTGGAAAAGGCCATCACAGGCATTCTTCTTGAGGTTGTCGGAGGGGGAATCTTTATTCGGGGAGCCTATAACGCACTCAAAAATCGCTCCGCCAACATGGACACGCTCGTTGCGCTCGGCACCCTGTCGGCACTGATCTATAGCCTTCTGGCGCTTGTTCACATCACACCCATGTCCATGTTCGCGACACAAGGACTTCTCCTGTTCTTCATCAGAACAGGAAAAATCCTGGAGCTCTCCGCCCGGAACCAGGCCGTCTCTCTTCTTGAGGGAACCATATCCCTTCTGCCAGACCGGGCCTTTTTGATCTCCCCCGATGGAGGGGTCATGGAATCCCCCATCGACTCCCTCGCTCCGGGAGATCTCATTCAGGTTCCC
>DAHWBS010000069.1 GCA_027323445.1 Leptospirillum sp. | reverse complement strand
AAATGCCTTCGTTCCGCTCGATACCCGGTCCTTCAATGTGGACCTTCAGTATTACTTTCCGGATGATGCCCATACATCCATCGCCGTCGGGCTTGCCCAGACCGATGCGACGAACCTTCAGAGCATCGCCAACACTGTAGGAGCTTACAATACGGGCGGTGCCGGCTCCACCAACGGGCTTTTCAAGTATTCTGCGGCATGGACGGCAAATACATTCGCCTTTGTCGACCTCTGGCACGACTTCACGCCGGCCGTTCGCGCGGGTCTTGAATATGGCCAGTTCGATACACTCTATACCACGGGAATGAACGCCATCGACAACCGCGTCATGATGTCCTGGTTCTACTTCTTTTAGGTCTCTGGATCCGGAAGGGGAGGCTCTCCCTTTCCTTCCGGCTTCTTTTCGGAGAAGGTTCTCCATGTCGTTTGGTCAAGGTTTCTGATTTGTGACCGGTTCTTTACAGCGTTGTTCTCTTGGTGACATTTGATAGGTGTAGTGTATCAAAGTCGAGAGAAGGTCCTTGTAAAGGAGGGTTTGATGAACGAGCAGGAAAATCGCCCCATTGTTGTCGTAGTCGATGATGAAGAGGATCTTTTGATCCTTCTGAAGAATCTTCTGGAGCGGGAAGGATACCAGGTGCTGACAGCAAGGGACGGCGACGAGGGGATATGGCTTCTGCGCCGGGTGATTGCCCGCGGCCGGCTGAAGTTTGCGATCCTGGACCTGATGCTTCCGGTGAGGGACGGGATCGATCTTGTCCGGTTCATCAGAAAACAGAAAGAAATCCGGGATGTGCCCATTTTGGTCCTGTCGGCGGTTTCCGATACCGACAAACGGGTTCTGGCTCTTGAGGAAGGTGCCGACGACTTTCTGGCCAAACCCTTTTCGACAAGGGAACTTGTCGCCAGAGTCCATGCCCTGGACCGGAGAGTCGAGCAGACCCGGCAGGAGTCAACGGTTCCAAGGGGACGATTCGAGATGGGATCACTCATTGTCGATACCGGAAGGCATGAGGTTCGGGTGAGCGGTCGTGAAATCCGGCTGACCCCCATTGAGTTCCGGATTCTGGCCCATCTGATCTCGCAAGGCGGATTTGTGATCGAGCGGCATGCGCTCATGATCGCTCTCTGGGGAGAGGATTGGGAGGTCGAGGAGCACAACCTCAATGTTCATATCTGGTCGCTTCGCAAGAAACTGGGAGAGACACCGGGTGAACCAAAGTATATCGAAACACTCCGTGGAACAGGGTATCGACTGAAGGATACAGGAGAGTCGACATCCGTTCGTGCGGTGTCGGGGGAAAACCGGTGAAAGACCGGTTCCTGAGATTTTGCTTTTGTAGTGGCCATGATCTGATTATTGTTGTTTTTTAAGGAGATCCGGGAAGCTTCCGGGCAAGAAGTCCGGTGGTCGGTGAAGAATGTCATCGTTTTGTCATCGATCTGTCATGCGGATGTATCAGCACTGTGGGAAAACTGAAAAAACATTTTCATGAGGAGGTTTACAATGTCCAAACAAATGCCGGAGCGGCTGTTTTCTTTGGCCACGATCAAGTCTTCGGTATCAACGGTTGCCGCTGGACTTTTTGTGGCCACGGCCTTGTTCGGTCCTGGTCTTCCATCGGCTTACGCCGGATCGGATCTGACGATCTCGGGTTCATCGATGCTTTTTCCGCTTGAGCAGGTCTGGGCGGAGGCTTATCAGAAATCCCACAAGGGGGTCCATATTTCTGTTGCCTCGACCGGTTCCGGTTTCGGAATCGCCAATGCCGCCAATGGAAACATCTCCATCGGAGCATCCGATGCCTATCTCACAAAAACCTTCAGGAAGCGCTATTCCAATCTGGTCTCCATTCCGATCGCTTTTGACGATGCCCAGGTGATCTACAATATTCCCGGGGTCGACAAAAAGACCGTTTTGAAGCTTGATGGACCAACCGTAGCAAGAATCTACCTCGGTAAGATCCGCTATTGGGATGACTCCAGGATCAAGGCGATGAACCCGGATGTGTCCTTTCCTCATACCAAGATCAAGGTGACCCACCGGGCAGATGCTTCCGGAACAACTTTTGTCTTCACGGACTATCTGAACCAGACTTCAAAGGCCTGGTACGATCAGGTCGGCCGGGATCTTGCGCCTGCCTGGCCTGTCGGCTCCGGATACAATGGTTCCGATGCAGTGGTGGCTGCGGTCATGTCAACCCCCGGCGCAATCGGATATGTCGGTCTCGGCTGGATCAAGGAATATCACCTCTCCTCAGCGGCTCTCAAGAACAAGTTCGGAAACTATGTCGAGGGGACGATCGACACGATCAAGAAAGCCGGCTACTCCGCCCTGAAAGATCCGGAATTTCCGAATGATTTCAACCGATCGATCGTCTGGAACCTCAAGGATCCCAAGGCTTATCCGGATGCGAACTTTGAGTTCTGGATGGTCTCGACCAATCTGGACGGCGGTTCGATGAGACAGGTCCGGAAGCTGATCTTGTGGGCCCTTGGACCGGGACAGGCAAAGAAATACACCGTATCAAGCGGTTTTGCTCCACTTCCGTTCGAGCCCTTGAAGCCGCGTCTTAACAAGATTCTCGACCGTCTCCTTCCGGGAAACAGCAAGAACGAAGTTTCTCCTGGATAAGAATCGGGAGGAACTTTCATGACACCGTCCGGAGAATGAGGCATTTACCCTCGTCCGGACGGGTTTTCAAAAAACGGGTGGTTCGGCCGATGCCGGGCTGCCCGATCTTTGTTTCGGTAATGGCAAACCAGCTCCTTCGGGGGATCTGATGGAAAAGACCAAGGATCAAAAGATGGAAAAAGTCGAGATGAATTCCGGAGAGGAGCTATACCCAACTCCGGCCATCGGGGAAATCCGGGTGGAGCAACCTTCCCGTCGCCTGATGCGGGGGGCGCACCTTTCACGGGAAGACCGGATGTTTGGATGGACCCTTAAGGGAGGGGCTCTTTTTATCCTCATCCTCTTTCTCATCGTTCTCGGTGTCTGCATTGTCACGGCCTGGCCATCGATCACGAAGTTCGGTTTTGCCTTTCTCTGGTCGTCGGCCTGGAACCCCAGCCGCCAAATCTTCGGTGCGTTTCCCTATCTTGTCGGGACCCTTTGGGTGACCGGGATAGCGCTTGTTGTGGCGATTCCCGTTGCCATCCTTTCTGCGCTGTTTCTCTCCGACTATGTCCCCAAGTGGCTCGGGGGCATTGTGTCAACGCTTATGGAGATGCTGGCAGGCATTCCCTCCATCGTATTCGGCGCATTCGGAATTGCCTTTGTCGTTCCTCTCCTCAGGGATCACGTCGAACCTTTTATCGCCCGGACGCTTGGCGCCCACTGGGATTTTTTCAACGGAGATCCGATGGGGTACGGAATCCTGGCGGCAGGCCTTGTGGTGGCTTTCATGATCATCCCCCTTGTGGCAACTGTGACGAGGGATTCTTTGTTGATGGTTCCCCGTGAGATGGTCGAAGCATCCTATGCGCTCGGAGCGACCCAGGTCGAAACGTTGCTGTTCGTGAAGCTCAAGGCGGTCATCCCCGGGATCATCGGATCGATTACCCTCGGTTTTGGCCGTGCTGTCGGGGAGACGATGGCGGTGTTGCTGCTCATCGGAAATCAGGGATCGATCCCCCATACGATTCAGGATGTGGGGTACACCATCAGTGCGCTTCTGGCAAATACCTTTACCTATGCAGTGATTGACCCACTCTACTCTGCTGCTGAGGTGGAGCTTGGACTGATCCTTCTCCTGATCACTCTGGTCATGAATACCTTGGGGCGAAAACTTTTGATGAGACTCATGGGTGGCAGGCTTGCCGGCTCGGTTGGAGGGGGATGAAGCGGTGAATCAGGTCAGGGGGCTTTCCCTTTTCAGGCGAATGCGAAACGGTGTTTTTGGAACGGTAACCGCTCTGGCTTTCATTCTCTCCGTCACGCCGCTTCTGGCCATTATCTGGGTTTCCTGGGAAAAGGGAAAAAGTGCATTGAGTCTCAGCTTTTTGGCGACGCTTCCATCGGGTTTTCCCGTGGGATCGGAAGGCGGGATCCTGAACGGGATTGTGGGGAGTATCGTTCTGGCTCTTCTTGCCAGCGCCCTTTCTGTTCCGATCGGCATCTGGGCCGGAATGTTCCTGTGGGAAGGGGGCAATGACCGGCTTCCATCGATTGTCAGGCTGTTTTCAGACCTTCTTCTGGGGGTTCCATCGGTGGTTTGGGGTGTTGTGGGGTATTATGTTTTTTCCACCTCCACAGGCTACGGCCTCCATTGGGGGTTTTCCGCATTGGCCGGTGGACTGACTCTTGGGTTTATAATGATTCCGATTGTTACAAGAGTGACGGAGCAGTCCCTGAGAGACGTGCCCCGATCCTACATCGAGGGGGCGTATGCATTGGGTGCCACCCGATGGCAAACACTGAGAGGAGTCGCACTGCCGGGCGCAGTTGCCGGGATCGGAACAGGGATTCTTCTGGGAGTGCTGAACGTTCTCGGACAGACGGCGCCGCTTGTGTTTACCAACTACTACAACACCGGGATTCCTTCATCCCTTGTGGGGAGCCAGGGTGCCGTCGGCGATCTGGCCATG
>DAHWBS010000068.1 GCA_027323445.1 Leptospirillum sp. | reverse complement strand
CTCCAGAGGGATATCGAGAGCAAGGGAGCATCCGATCACACCCATGATATTCATGAGGTTATAGTGGCCAGTCATTGGAGATTCGATATAAAGATCTCCCTTCGGAGTTCGGACCGTTCCCTTGATTCCTTCAATACCCATAGAGATGTTTTTGGGAAAGATATCCGCTCCCTGTCCTTCTCCAATCACAATAGGAAAACGTTTTTCCGAAACAATTTCTGTAATAAGCCTCTTTCCCCAGGAATCATCTCCATTGACGACGCAAAGAGGATAGCTTCCATCAGGATTGCATCTGGAGAAAAGACGTTTTTTGGCTTGATAGTAAGACTCCATGTCGGGGTGGTAATCCAGATGATCCCGCGTCAGGTTGGTGAAAAGCACAACGGAAAACGAAAGCCCCGAAATGCGATCCTGATCAAGAGCATGAGAGGAAACCTCCATGGACATTCCCCGAAGCCCTTTCATCCAGCCCTCGCCAAACAGGCGATGGAGATCAAGAATCCCCGGAGTTGTCTGGCTTGCTTCCACAACTTCATCCCCAAGATCGAAAACAACCGTACCAATCAGACCAGTGGATATTCCCGCCTGGGTCATCACCGACCGGGTCAAGAAACTTGATGTGGTCTTCCCGTTGGTTCCAGTCACCGCAACAACCTTCATCTTTCCGGAAGGGTCCCCCCAGAAGGACGAGGCAACATTCCCCATCACTCCCAGAAGATCGTTGACAAAAACAACCGGAACCGAATGAAACAGGGGCTCCGTTGACCAGGTTTCAAAAACAGAAGAATCCGTTACGATCAGCCCTGCTCCTGACCTTATTGCATCTCCTAAAAACGACCAGTTGACACCATCTTTTCCAGGTCTCAGAAAAAAAAGGTCACCGTTTCCGACGGACCTTGAATCATCGGACAGTCCCGATACTTCACCCGGAAAGACTCCCCAGGCGGGAGCAGGAAGAAGGCTCTCGAGCCATTGCCGGTTTTTGCGAACAAAAGTTTCTTTCAATCTCCCTCCTTGATCTTTTTGGCCTCAGCTATAATGCGAACAGGATAGGACTCTGCGGGGGAAACGGATTCCGGCGGCGAAGGGATCCGAAAGTGCACAAGCGCCATTTGAGCGACTTTCCTGAAAAGAGGAGCTGCAACCGTTCCTCCCCAGGAAAGGGATTTTGGCTTGACAATAATCGCAAGGATCACCAGAGAAGGATCCTGTACAGGAAGAACGCCGACAAAAGAATCAATCGTCCTTTTTCTCGTATAAGCCCGTTTCAAGGGGTCATAAACCTGGGCTGTTCCCGTTTTTCCAGCCACATCATACCCGCTGATGGAGGCATTCACTCCTGTTCCTCCAGGAGAAACCACATTCTCCATTAACCCAAGAAGAATCTTTGATGTTTTGCGGGAAATAACTTCCCGGACCATATGGGGCTTTCCTTTCCAGATGTTTTCCCCGGCAGGAGACGTAATTGCGCTCACAAGGTATGGTTGCATCAGTTTTCCGCCATTTGCGATGGCGCTGACCGCTGTTACAAGCTGAATGGGGGTCACACCAATCTCCTGTCCCATTGATAGACTGTAAATAGACCGGTGCGACCATCGGGAAAGAGGGTGAAGAATTCCGGAGGACTCTCCAGGATAAGGGATCCCCGTTCGGGAACCGAATCCAAACAGACGAATATAGCGATAAAATCTGGTGCCCCCCAGTCTTAACCCAACCTGGGAAATCCCAATATTGCTGGACTTTGCCAGGATACCTGCAAGGTTCAGACTTTTCTGGGGCTCATCATCATGAAGAACCCCTCCGGGAATATAAAAGATCCCATCGTGTCCATCAAACTGTTCCCCAAGGGATACAGCCTTTTCGTTTAAAGCAGCAGAGGCTGTTACAAGCTTGAAAATCGACCCTGGTTCATAAACCATCGAAACAGCGGGATTAATTTGGGCCTGCATCCCATTATTATTGGAAGCCATTGCAAGAACAGCCCCTGTCTTTGGGTTCATGACGAGAACAACACCGCCTTCCGCCTGAACCTTGTCCACTTCTTCATCAAGAGCCAGTTGGGCATACTTCTGAAGTTCGCCGTCTATCGTCAGTCGAATGACATTTCCTGACAATTTTTCAGGGGGAACAAGATCCCTGAAAAAGTAGGAACGGCCCCGTGCCGAAACCTCAATGACGCGCCCTCCCGTATGCCCTGAAAGCTCCCTGTCAAATCTTCTTTCAATCCCTGAAAGCCCGGAGTTATCCATTCCGGTCGTTCCGATCAGAGTATGAAAAGCCTCTCCTCCCGGATAGAAACGCCGCTCTTCATTCATGATATAAAGCCCTGGAATATGGAATTCCCGGATCTCTGCGACGGTCTGAGGAAAAAGGTCGTGGCGGATCCAGACGAACCGGCTTTTTTTACTCAGGATTGATACAAGATGTGATGATGAAATGCCCAGCGGCGCAGAAAGCTTTTGGGCGACCCGGGCAATGGAAGAATGCTTTCTAAGAACAGTCGGGTCACAGACAAGACCGGGCAAAGAGCGGTTTGAAGCCAGAACATCGCCATTTCGATCCAGAACCACGCCTCGTTCTCCATGTACAAGGAGAATACGCTGATGCTCTTTCAAGGACAGCTGGGCATAAGTTCCCCGACCGAACCCCTGGACAATCAGCAGGCGAATGGCAACACCCAGAAATCCGAAAAGGACAAAGACCATTATGAATCTTGTCCTGTTCTTCATCCCGGTCCCCTCCGGAAATCACCTCAAGGTGATTTCGCTGATACTTTTTGATTGTTTATATCGTCAATGCAAGTAAATCACCGAAGCAGGACTTGCAAGAACAAGATGATGGCTTCTCGCATAAGCCATCACCCGGCTCTCGGTCATCAGCTCCGCCTTCTGGATTTCAAGACGCTTTTCCTGCCGCATTGACGCCTCGATCTCGGCCCTGAGCCGATTCACATCATGGTCGGTGTGCACACTGAAAATGGATATGCTCATGCTGAAAAGAAAAATTCCCAGCGCAAATAGAAAAAACCATAGTGCCCAACGAAACGAGACAATAGGACGGGACAGGTCAAGCAATGGAAAAAGCCCTCATTCTGGCACTTCGGGCTCTGGGGTTCTCTCGTATCTCAGACGGATCGGGAACAAGACCCCGGTGAAACAGGGTTTCCCCCAGACCTGACCGACTCCAGTCCTTGAACAGATGCTTCACAACCCGGTCTTCCCTTGAATGGAATGAGATCACAACAATCCGTCCGGAAACCGGTAAAACCTTTCTGCCCTCGGTTATCCCCAAAGACAAGGATTCAATTTCCCGGTTGACTGCGATCCGAAGAGCCATAAACACCCTTGTCGCAGGATGCTTGCGGCTCCTTCGAAACCCCTTTCGGTAATAAACCCCGGAAATAAACGCTGCCAGGTCTTTTCCTGTCCGGGGCAAATGCCCTCGACTTCTGGCCTCAACCAGATTTCTGGCAATTACCCACGCCAATGGCTCTTCTCCCAGATCAGAAAAAATTTGAAGCAACTCCTCCTGCTCCAAGGTTTCCAGAAGATCCAGTGCACAAGATTCAAGAGTTGGATCCATGCGCATATCAAGAGGAGCCTCGCTTAAAAAAGACATCCCCAAGGCTTCATCCGCCATCTGGGAACTCGCCCAGCCGGAATCAATCAGGATTCCTCTGGGGCGAATATTGAGCCTTGCGGTAACCTCCGCAACGTTTCTATGGTTTTCCGCCACAATCAAAAACCTGCCGGGATACTCTTTCTGGTAGCCGGCCGTCCCTCTGGCAACAGCTGCCGGATCAACATCAAAGGCAAGGACATTGCCGCCTCTTGCCAGGATCTCTCCAGAGTGTCCTCCATGGCCAAAAGTACCATCGACATACCATTCCCCGGCAGAAACCATGAGAGCGTCAACCGCCGGAACCAACATGACCGGTATGTGGGAGGCAGAAAAAGAAGCCTCTTCTCCCGAGTCCTCAGGAAGGCTTTCCAAAGTCAGAACAGCCCTGACAAAGACAGAGAAACACTTTTAATCCTGTCTTTTCCTGTCACTTCCATAAGACGGCCTCCATCCCATATCTCAAATTTATCAAGCACTCCGACAAACCAGACATCCCGCTCAAGATGGGCAAACTCTCTTAATGGTGCAGGAAGGAGAATCCGGCCCTGACGATCAGGAACACATTCCGTAGCAAATCCGACAACAAAACGAAGGTATGTCTTCAAATCAGGATTCATCTGGGGAAGATTCATGATTTTTTTTTCAAGCTCTGTCCAGACAGCCAGAGGATAGACAGAAAGACACTCATCCGGTTCTGCCGTCACAATCAGCGCCGAATCCCCACCGGCTTCATCGAGAATATCCCGATATCGGCCAGGGATCGCAACACGACCTTTATCATCCAATGCATGCTGATATCGACCACGAAACAGGCTCACCACAATCCCCCACTTTCCACCACCTGACCCCATTATAGATCTCAAAAAGAAGATGTCAACAAGCTCCTCCTCCCCATTAAAATTTCCATAAAATATTTTTCACATATAACAGCCATACACCCCAGAAGAGCAGGGGAAGCAGGCTAAAAACCTTTTCAGGGCAACCCCTGCAACCGTTCGGAAGAATTGTGACAGAGAGCACACAATATATTGATCTTCCTGTCACACAGATCCTTCAGAATGGCTTCCGGGAACAATCCCGAGACAATTGCGAGCAAAAGGGTCCGACATCCTCCTTCCAGAATATCCGCAACGA
>DAHWBS010000067.1 GCA_027323445.1 Leptospirillum sp. | reverse complement strand
GGCTCATTTTTGTGGAAACAGGATTGCTTTGCGTGTTTCTCGTTCCGGTCTTCCGTCACGTTATCAAACCCCTTCTCCATCGATGGGGTGTGGGAACTCTTGATGTCGTACTGATCGGGGGGAAAGAGTGGGTTCAGTTGGTTTCTCTTGGTCTGACGAGAGACCATTATATGGGAATAAGGCCGATGGCCTGGATCTGCGCTCCGGCCGGTCTGCCTGTTGAGGAGGTCTCATGCCGTACAGGGATTTCAAAAGAAGGGGAATTTCTCTCGGAAAAAAAGCCTCCAATCCTTAAATGTCTGGGAACCTGGGAGGAGTGGAGAAGAGGCGAAATCCCCCTGTCTGTCCGGGGTGCCGTGATTGCCGCGCCTTCTCTTCACGCCAGAGAAGTAACCGGGATAGCCAATGAGCTCCATCACGATTTTCGTGATGTCTATATTGTTCCCAACGTTTCTCAGGTCAATCTTGTCAGCAGCGAGCTGATTTTCCTCTTTTATGAAGAAATCTTCCTGCTTGGAATACGGAATAGTCTTCACTCCAGGCTGAACCGGAATATCAAATCGGTTGTCGATTGGCTATTGGCCTTTATGCTTTTTCTCTTCTTCCTCGTTCCGGGGATTCTGATCGGATTTTTGATCCGTATCTCTTCTCCAGGACCGGTGATCTTTACCCAAAAGCGATATGGCTACCAGGGGAGAACCTTTTCGATCCTGAAGTTTCGGACGATGTACAAAGGAGCGCATGAATCTCTGGAGGAAATGCTGTCCAAAAATTCGGAGATCAATGCTGAGTATCAAAGAAATCACAAGTTGAAAAATGATCCGAGAGTGACTCCCATCGGTCGATGGTTAAGGTCGACAAGTCTTGATGAACTTCCCCAGATCATTAATGTGCTGAAAAGGGAAATGAGCCTTGTGGGTCCTCGTCCTGCTTTTGAAAAAGAGGTTTTTGAGCACTATGGAGACCAGGCAAGCGAATATATGCTTGTAAGACCGGGGATAACCGGATTGTGGCAGGTGACCGGCCGTAACGATCGTCCTTTTGATGTTCGGGTGAGGCTTGATTTGTGGTACATACGGAACTGGTCTCTCTGGCTTGATATCATGATCCTGTTTCGGACCATCGGGGTCGTATTATTAAAAAAGGGGTCCTACTGATTGTATCGGGGAAAAGATTGGGTCAAGGATTTCGCCAGCGGTTTTTTTTCCGGGGTTTTACCGTTGAAGCGGATTCTTATTCTTTTGTTTATCTGGGTTTCTCCCGGACTCTTTTGGGAAAATGCCACTGCCCAGACGATTGAGTTTGATGGCGGGGAAACGGTTTTTTCTCAAAACAGTCAATATTATTTTGCCGAAGCCGGAGATTTTCTGAATATCGGAAATCCCGAAGAGAAAAAAAGCTCATCGGATCATCCTGAAGTGGGGACCGCTTCAACGGACCTTCCCACGCTTCATCTGTTTGTGGTCGCTTCCTACTTTGCCTATGAAACTTCCGGAACCTCGACAATGACTGAAAACTCTTACAACGGGATCACTCCGGCTGCGGGTATCAGGATTCCTTTTAAAAACGGGTTTTGGGAAGGGGATCTTGGCGTAGCTCTGGCAGAGGCCTATCAAACGTTGTCTCCGATTGTTTCCCTGATCGGAGTATACGCACAGACCGAATACTACAAGACCTTCGGGCCCGGAGCTCTGGACATTTTTGCCAATTATACCGGGTACATACAGTACATTTATGTTCAGAGCCGGTATCTGACCCCGGTTTGGTCTCCAAAGAAAAAATCGGTTTCACTTTATCTTGGTCCGGAGCTTATCGGACAAGGAAACAACTCCTATAATGCAGGGCAGGGAGGTGTTGCTCTTGGGATGTTTCTTTCCAGGATCAATTCCTATCTCACATTTGATGCTGGTCTTTTAAGGTCTTCGGTGTCCTCAGGATGGGGGGGCTATCAAGGGCTTTCCTGGTATTGGTCTTTCTGAGCATCAACTCATTGATATCTCCGGATATGAAAAAGTTTTCCGGCACTGACGGCTTTCGAAAGACTTCGCGAACAGATCGGTCGATCTGAAGATTGTCTCCACGATATTGCAGTATACTATCCATGGGTATAGTATACTCTAATAGAAAAGGACTATTGGATTTTGATATCGCCAAACGAGAGGAAGACATCATTGACAGATGTTTCGTTCTGTTTCAGGTTTCCCAAACGGATATTTGCTAATGGAAGAGCGGGTTCTCGAGAGAAGATAATGCGAAACCGTCTCCGTGGCGTTTACTGTCTTGAAATCGAATCAGCTCAATCTTTCCCGACTGATTCATACGCTTTCCCTGACCCAATCAAATGTATTGCCAGACATTGATGAAAAGTCTGAAGGAATTGATTTTTGATAGCTTGGCTTATTTGAGATCGGGAGCCTTTCCAAAAGAGCATCATGACCACACCGATCACTCTTCGCACGCCCATACACATGGGACGCTCGACAGTACCATTACGATGACGGAAGAGGGAATCAGGGCGGTCAAATGGTCTTTTCTCGTTCTTTTGATTACGGCCGGATTTCAGTTTGCGATCGTTTTTTATTCCGGCAGCATCGCACTGGCGTCGGACATGATCCACAATATTGCCGACGCCACGACCGCCTTTCCGCTCTGGATTGCCTTCAGGCTGGCCCGCATCAAGCCAAACGCCCGCTTCCATTATGGCTTTGGCCGTGTGGAAGATCTGGCTGGGATTCTCATTGTGCTCATTATCTTGTTCAGCGCCTCGCTTGCCGCCTATGAGGCGGTCAATCGATTCTTTCACCCTCAGGTTCTTGGCCATCTGAGATGGATTGTGCTCGCAGGCCTTGCAGGATTTGCCGGAAATGAACTCGTGGCCATTTTTCGTATTCGTGTCGGACAAAAAATCAAAAGTGCCGCATTGATTGCCGATGGATATCATGCCAGGGTCGACGGAATCACAAGTCTTGCTGTCGTGGCAGGAGCCATCGGTGTCTGGCTTGGATTTCCCCTTGCCGATCCGGCAGTGGGTCTTTTGATATCGATTGCTATTTTCGGGATCGTCTGGCAATCGACCAAGGCTGTTTTGAGCAGGATGCTCGATGGCAGTGAGCCAGGTATCATTGAGGAGGTCAGACATGCGGCCGCCCACGTGCCGGGTATCTTTTCAGTCGAGGGGATTCGTGCCCGCTGGGTTGGTCACAGGCTTTGTCTGGAGGTCGATGCGATTGTTGACGGGAGGTCTTCCGTTTTGGAGGCAAACAAATGCGCAGTGGCCCTCGAATCGGAGATAAAGGAGCACATTCCCGCGATCCTGTTCGTTCATATCGGGATTTATGCTGATCCGAACCGATCTACAGAAAAAACTATTTTCTGAGACATGTTTCTTTCCTCGAGTATCCTGACCAAATGCAAATTGGACGCTTTTGGGGTATTTCCGGGATCACAAGCTTTTTGCTCTGGGGGAGAGGACCGTCACGGACCTTATCGCGACAAGGCTGTAGGGATCGGCAGGAGGGGAGCCCTCCTGCCTTCTCCGATACAGATCATGTAAAAATTCAGGCGACGAAAGAAGCGGGAAGTGCTGGCTCGAATCCGGCATTCTCAAGAATAAGAATGGTTCTTTCCCTGACCGTTTCCCAAAGATCCTCTTTTTTAAGCCCCAGAGCTCCCCAGTAATCTTCAAAACGGATTGGGAGTGCTGCTTCGGTAAGGAGATAGATCTCTTCGAAGATATCAAGAACTCGTTTCAGTTGTTCTTCTTTTTCCTGGGCTGTGCAAGATGAAAGGAATTCATTCCACTCGAGAACACCGAATGATGCCTGTCTTTTTTCGTCGATGATGGGGATCCTGAGGGATTCCTGAATAATGGGATCGGCATGCTTTGAAACCATTTCAACGATCGCTATTCCGATCCCTTCAATTCCCAGCTGAAGCCCGGCCAGAAAACCTAACCAGTCCTGATTGGAAAACCATTCCTTGATTTCACGGCGCTTTTCAAGGGTCAATACCGGCGTGAATGGCATCTGGAGTTTTTCGAGTGTTCGATCCTGAATGCTGAAATGGATGACTTCCTCGTTGATCTGATCCATCAACTCCTTTCGGGCTTTTGCCGAAGGGGCGAAGGGAAGCCTGTCGGTGCACAGCTCCAGTGCCAGAAGATCGATATCGGCATAGACCCTAAGCAATGTTCCTGAAGCTATTCTCGTTTTTTCATCCATCGTTATTCTCCTTGGATTTTATTGGATCTGTTTCTTATGTGAAACTTCAGTCTGCCGGAAAAGAATCAACTCCTGACATTCTGGTGATTACCGGTCCCGATAGACCCGGTCTTTGAAGACTCCGTAGCGAAGAAGATGCCAGAGAGGCTTTTTATAACCCAAAAACCGGATGATTTTCTGGGTTATGGGACGAAGTGGCGCCACCACTCCGGGGAGGATCCAGTTGCCTCTTTTTGCTGCAAATTTTTCGAGGTAGGGAAGAAGAAATGTTTTGACGGAAGGGTCGATATAGAATACAGGTTCTAAAAAATCTTCCGCTTTTTTGACATAGCCTGTTTCAAGAGCCCAGTCTCCCATAGGGGTTCTGGGATAAAGCCTGACTCCGGCCATGACAACAACAGCCATCGGTTTGGTCGAATCAATGGTTCTGCAGGTATTTTCCACCGTTTCGGTCGTTTCACCGGGTCCTCCAAAAATCAGGCTGTGGCACAGGGCAATGCCGGCTTTTCGGCAATTTTCTGAAACATCCAGAATCTGGTCTCTTGAAAAGCCCTTTCCCAGAGACACAAGGGTCGTTTTGTCCGCTGAGTCGCTGCCGACCTCAAGGCCATCGCATCCGGACTCGGCCATTTTAAGAAGAATGGGGAGGGTCAATCCGGAAGGAGAGGCATAGGCAGACCCTCTGATCTTCAGTTTTCGACGAATAAGTTCTTCTGCTATTCCCTCGGCATGGGAGGTGGGAAT
>DAHWBS010000066.1 GCA_027323445.1 Leptospirillum sp. | reverse complement strand
CTGGTTCTCCACAAAGTCCCGATCAAAAATCTCAAATCCAAATGCCGGCAAGTCTATAAATAAAACATGCCGGATGATCTTTTGTCGATGGACGCTTGGCGTGTCGATTTGTGGAGGGATCGAAAATGGAAGAGAAATCGAAGAAGGCCAAGTTTCCTTGGCCTTCTTCGAGAGACTCTGAGGATTGTCTCAGGCTTTTTTGGGCATTCCTTTTCGGATCTGAAGGCCAATCATGGCGAGAAGTGCCGATCCAAGAAGCCAGAAAGATCCGGGTTCAGGTGTCGGAGAAGGGCCCAGCCCATCACCGAATTCGTAGGAAGTAGTGTATGTTTGAAACTTGACTGCGAAATCGGAAAGAGTCAGCGAGGATCCAATGGTTCCGAGGTTCGGGGTCAGGATGAATTTGAAAGAATCGGTTGAGAGGGGATTCATTGAACCTCCGGTATATCCGTCCCCGAGTCCATCTGCTATTGCTCCTCCATTGCAGCCCTTTGATGTGTAGATACATGCATTGATACCATTGAATCCGCCGGGGAAATTTTCATTTTGGCCACCAGCAGGCCCGATAGAGGTAAAGACTGAACCGGGGGTTCCCCAGGAAGGAGCTAGGTTGGGAGCTGAGATTCCGATGGACATCAATGCGGCCTGTATGCTTGGTGATGTGGTGTTTTTGATGGTGGCGGAGAGTGTTATTCCAGAGCTCTTGTAGGAGTCGAGGGTAAAGGTTCCGGTGGCGGAGAGTGTGTTCTGCGTGGTCCCGGATGTTCCGCAAGTGGTATTGGCGCTGCAGAGCCAATCGGCCGTAAAGGATCGCCCCACATCGGACGCATTCATTGTAACACTCTGAAACCCGCTGGAGTTTGTTCCGAAAGAGAAGGCAGCGTAGGCATCGGGAAGATGGGTTGTTCCGATGATGGCCACCGCGAGAAGGCTTTTCAGTAGAAGTGAACGTTTCATGGTCGATCCTTAAGTTAGAGAATCATGAAATCCCTGTAGTCTGGAGCTGCCCTTCTGTGATGCTTTTTATCGGGCTGAAATCCTAGTTGTAAAATTATAAGCAAGTCTTATGCTAATATATTTTTTTATTATTTTTTAATTATTTAATTGTTTTATTGTTCCACGGATATGTTTTTGGGTGGGTGAACCTGATCGGAATTTTGTAAAAATATCTGATGGTGTTGTAAAGAAAACTGACGAGTTATTCTCGGGGGCTTTTGGGAAGAGGGAAAGTGGATCTGATCTTGCCGATCTTTATTGAAAAATCCTTGACAAATGAGAACTGAAAGAGATATTTTAAAATTTCTTGCGTCATGGCAGGGCATTGATGTCCTTTGTCCTGATTGGCTGGAGTAGTTGCCTGAACTGACCATTGAAGGTGTCATCGGATTGGATCCTTTCTATTCTGGGTTCTGATTCGGGATGCCGCCACCAAGGTGAAGAAATGGGCCGGAATAAATCCCGATCGGGATGAATATTCGGAAAAGCCAGCTTCCCGAACAAAAGAAAGGGCCCTGATGGGTCAAGATTCGAGTCCCAGGCGGAAGGGAAAGGAGGAAATGGTTTAAGTTTTCTTTTCTCACGTTTTTCTCCTCCTTATCCCTTCCGCTTTTTTGAAACCCAACGACTGATATTCGAAACAGACCAAAAACTTCACTTTCCTGTGAATTTTTAACAGGTTTATGGTGTTTTTTGAGTTTTCCAATATCACTCTTTCGTGAATCTTCTTTCAAAAAAGGGGGAGGTCCCCATGTTTCATTCTCTTTTTCGTTCCTTCCGGCATGTTTTTCAGATCTTTTTTTTCAGGATCCGTTTTATTCTGACTCTTTTGAATGAACCCGGGATCCTTGGCAGAATCTCTCCATAAGAAATCATTTTTGAACGGGACCGGATCACTGATCTGATCTCCGGAATGGCTGATCGTTTCCCCTGTTCTGAAGTCAGGGACACACTTCGGGTGTGATCCTGTCTTTAATATCGGGTGGCAATCGCCTGTATCGAATACTCTTTCTTCAAAGCTCTCAAGGGGATTTTATGCTCGTTAATATCAAAAAAGAGGGTGGTTCCAAAAATCAGTCATCGCGCCCGGATTCTCAGGAGCCCTACCGCCACAACGCCTTTTTTCAAAAAGCCAGCCGATGGAATCTTGAAGAGCTCTTCAGGGCGCTTGACGCGAGTCCGCAGGGTCTGACGGAAGAGATTGCCAAAGCCAGGCTCGATGCAATCGGAACAAATGAAATTGATCAGGAGCGTCTTCATTGGCCAAGACAGCTCTTGAAGGCCTTTTTGAGCCCATTCATTCTTCTTTTGACCGTTTTGGCAATCATCTCTTATCTGACGGATGATAAAAGCGGTGCTGTGGTCATGGGCATCATGGTCTCGGTGAGTGTCTTTCTCACATTTTTTCAGGAGTATCGCTCAAGTCAGGCCGCGATGCGACTGAAAGCCATGGTGAGCACAAAGGCTACGGTGATCCGGGTCATCAGGACAGGAACGCTGAAAGGTGAAGAGTCTTCTGAGGATAAAATGATCTCCATTCGCCAGGAGGTTCCCATCCGGGATGTGGTGCCTGGAGACCTGATTCATTTGTCGGCGGGGGATATGGTTCCCGCCGATGTTCGCCTGACTTATTCAAAGGATCTTTTTGTCAGCCAGTCTTCCCTGACAGGGGAGTCTCTTCCGGTGGAGAAATTCCCGTCATCCGTCTCCGGAGATCCATCAAAAGTCATGAGCCTTCCGGATCTTCAGAGTATCTGTTTTATGGGGACAAATGTGATCAGCGGAACAGCCCAGGCCATTGTTTTAAAAACCGGCCGGGAGACTTTTCTGGGATCCGTTGCGAAAACTCTCTCCGAGGGACGCTCCCTGTCTTCCTTCGACCGGGGAATACATCGATTTACATGGCTTATGCTGAAATTCATGATGGTGATGACACCGATGGTGTTTCTCATCAATGGTTTTTCCAAGGGAGCCTGGCTTGAGGCGTTCATGTTTGCCGTGGCGGTTGCCGTCGGACTGACGCCGGAGATGCTTCCGATGATTGTTACGGTGAATCTTGCAAGGGGAGCCTTGTCGATGGCAAAGAGAAAAGTCATCGTCAAGCGTCTTTCCGCTATCCAGAACTTTGGTGCGATCGATGTTTTGTGCACGGACAAGACGGGAACCCTGACCCAGGACAAGGTTGTTCTTGAAAAGTATGTCGATCCTCTTGGAAATCCCAAAAATCATGTTCTCAAGTATGCTTTTCTGAACAGTTTTTATCAGACGGGTCTCAAAAACCTTCTGGATGTCGCAATTTTAAAGCACCATGAAATCTGGGGGGAGCTGGCCGTTGAGCGGGACTATCAGAAAATCGACGAGATTCCCTTTGATTTTGCCAGAAAGCGAATGTCCGTCATTCTTGAGAGGAAGGACAAAAGTCATGTCCTGATCTGCAAGGGAGCGCTTGAGGAGATCTTCAATATCTGTCGATTTGCTGAAATTGACGGGGAGACCCTTCCGATCGAATCGGTTTCCAGGGAGCGCTGCATGGCTCTTGCCAACGATCTCAACAACGACGGCATGCGGGTTATCGCCGTTGCGGCAAAGGATGTCTCCCAGCGCGGCCTGTCCTACTCTGTGCCCGATGAGTCGGATCTTACCCTTTTGGGATATGTGGCTTTTCTGGACCCTCCGAAAGAGACGGCGCTGGAGGCCATCCATCTTTTGGGAAAAAAAGGAGTGTCGGTCAAGGTTCTAACAGGAGACAACGATCTTGTTACAAGAAAAATCTGCCGCGAGGTGGGCCTTGAAGTCGATTCCTTGATGCTGGGTGGCGAGTTGTCGGATCTTTCTGATGAGGAGCTCGATTCCCGGGTTGAAAAGACGACGGTTTTTGCGAAGCTTTCTCCTTCGCAAAAAGAGCGGATCATCCGCGCCCTCCAGAGAAAAGGCCATGTTGTCGGATTCATGGGGGACGGAATAAACGATGCTCCGGCCCTTATGGCCTCGGATATCGGGATATCCGTGGAGAATGCCGTGGATATCGCGAAGGAATCCGCCGATATCATTCTTCTTGAAAAAAGTCTTCTTGTTCTGGAAGAGGGGATCATCGAAGGCAGAAAGGTATTTGGAAACATCATCAAGTATATCAAGATGGGGTCGAGTTCAAACTTCGGGAATGTTTTCAGCATCCTCGGGTCGAGCGTTTTTCTTCCGTTTCTTCCCATGCAGCCGGTCCAGCTTTTGACCCAGAATCTTCTCTATGATCTTTCCCAGACAGCGATTCCCTTTGACCATGTTGATGAGGAGTATCTTGAAAAGCCCCGGAAATGGGAAATCGGGGATATCGGTCGATTTATGGTTGTGATGGGTCCTATCAGTTCGATCTTTGACTATGCGACATTTGCTGTCATGTGGTTTGTATTCAAGGCGAACAGCCCGGAAAGTGCGGGTCTGTTCCAGTCGGGCTGGTTTATTGAAGGACTTCTTTCCCAGACGCTGATCGTTCATATCATCCGTACCCGGAAGATTCCGTTTTTTCAAAGCAGGGCATCGACGCCGCTTCTTCTGATGACTTCCCTGATCATGGTTCTCGGGGTGTCCATTCCCTTTTCTTCGCTGGGAGCGAAGGTTGGTCTTGTTCCTCTGCCCTGGACTTATTTTCCCTGGCTTTTTGCTCTTCTTGTCCCCTATTGTCTTTTGGCCCAGATGGTCAAGAACCTGTTCATCCGACGATACGGGTTTAATTAAGGTGTACCTGGAGAGACATTGGTGAGTTCTTGGCTATGCGTTTCTATCATTGCCCGGGAGGGCCAAACAGGTAGGAAGCATTCGAAGTGAAAATTCTGCTGGTCGAAGACGAAGCCAAGACGGTGGCCTTCCTCAAAAAGGGCCTTTCGGAAAACGGGTTTATCCTGGATGTAGCCCGAGACGGAGAAACCGGCCTTCATCTGGCAATGGAACTTGCCTATGACCTCGTGATCCTTGACGTCATGCTGCCGGAGC
>DAHWBS010000065.1 GCA_027323445.1 Leptospirillum sp. | reverse complement strand
CCTATCCCCCAAGAATCCTTTATCCTTCCCAGACTTTTCATACAGATGCCAAATCTGCTCGAGCCACTCCTGACCCTGTCGGACAAGAACCGGCCCCTTTTGCAAAAGCGCCATTATCAGGTGACAGAAGGTCGACAGGGCATCAACCAGGCTCTGTATGCACCTCTTTTGCCCACGATCGGTGTCACGATGCTGAACGGACAACTCGGACCGGATCCATACGCCCTGACCGGATACGGATCCACCTTGTTTTTTGCTTCATGGACGGTGGGTCCGGGAGGAATACTCGATCCTGCCAGGATTCTTCTGACAAACCGGCAAAAGGAACTGGCCGACAGCAGGCTGGAACGGACAAGGCTTCTGGTCCACCGGCAAGTCAGCCAGTCATACGAATCACTGAACCAGAGCTTTGCTGAAGAAAAGATCGCCGTCTCCGATGTGCGGCTTGCGCGACAAACATTCATGGCTTCGAGAAAAAGAGTCCGTCTTGGGGTCTATCATGCCCTCGAGCTCATCATCAGTCTTCGTGATCTTGTCCATGCCCAGCTCAAATATGTCGACGCAACAGAATCCTTTCTCCAGAGCCAGTTTGACCTGCTGGCCGCAACCGGATCGGCTCCCGAGCTTGTGCGTGAACCTGTGACGATCGATAGCCGGATCAACCCCTCCATGTTCACCTTCGCCCCCTCAAAATAGTGCTCCTCAGTCTTTTGCAAACTGAACCGATAAGACCATAAGACGATCCGCAAAAGTGTCCATTGGTTTTAACTGATCATTATTTCCGGGTTGAAACAGGTACAGGAGTTTTATCTTTAACATGATTCCGAAAAAACAGTTTATTTGATTTATTAAAATTTATTAAATATCAGACAATAAAGATAAAAATAATTGCCTCACCATTCAAGACAATACTCAATATAAAGGATGCTTTCTGAAAACCGTTGAGAATACTGGATCATTCAGTGTATTCTCTCGCTACTAAAGTCGTGGTGGGAAGTCATCCATCTCCTGGAGCGGATTTCCCTTGAAAAACGAGGACTGATACGGATGAGCAAAGAAATTTCCATACCAATCGACAACCTTCGCATAGGACACTATGTTGTCGGTATGGATAAAAGCTGGCTCGAAACTCCGTTCATGACCCATCGTTTTTTCATCCACAGAAAAGATGAGATCGATGCCCTCAGGGCATCAGGAGTCAAGTTTCTCACCGTCGATCTTTCCCGCTCAAGATTCCTTCCTCCTGAAAAAAAGGAACAGCAACCCGGTCAGAAAGAAAATGGCAAACCGAAACAATCGTCCGACGAATCAACCATTAGCGACTGGAACAGTTCCGATCATCTCGAAGAGGTCACGATTCCTGAGTTTGAGGCGGCATCCCTTTTGGCTGACACTCATGTGCGACTTGTTCACCAGTATAAAAAACTCTTCCAGTCCTTAAAAAATGGAAAAGACACACCCAGCGCCTCCGATGTCACCTTCTACAAAAACGCCCTGAACGAAGTCTCAAGACTCGGACGATCCTATCCGGACGCGCTTCTGTTCATGGCGCACCTTCAGTCCACTGACGACGAAACCTATATTCATTCCGTCAACACCATGTTCCTGGCAATTTATTTGGCCATTACCAAGAATATCCCTCAAGAGGAGGTCGGCATCTGGGGAATGTGCGGACTCTTTCATGACATGGGGAAATGCTCCATCCCCGCCATGATCCTGCACAAGAAGGAACCTCTGACCCTGGGAGAGTGGGATATCATCAAGTCCCATCCGAGCGTCGGAGAGGAGATTCTGAAGACCTGGAACGGATTGCCCCCCATTGTTGCAAAGGTTGCAGGGGAACATCATGTCCGGAAAAACGGAAAGGGTTATCCCGACCAAAGATTGTTCATTACCACCGATACCATCACCAGAGCGGTCATGATTCTCGATACCTTTGACGCCCTCACCGCGGACCGGTCCTACCGCTCAGGCATGCCGCCCCCAAAAGCGCTGAAACTCATTGCCCAGATGGCACAGGATTCTCTTGACACCCAGCTCGTGGCTCAGGTCATCAAAGCCATGGGGATCTATCCCATTGGTTCTGTTCTGGAACTTGGCAGCGGTGAGGTCGGGGTTGTCATCAGACACCATATCGATCAGAACAATAAAAACCAGCAGAACTTTTCGCTATTGATGATGAAGGATGAAAATGGCGTCCATCTCAGGAAACCTGTTGCACGAAAGATCACATGGTCACCGGGGGCCCCTCCTCCTGTGGCGCGAACACACAATCATTCCGCATGGGGAATTGACTGGACCCAGTTAAGAGAACACCTCCACCTCTGGACAGACGCCCGTGAACTGCCGGACCCCATCTCAGACCCAGGCTGACCCGAAACGACCGCAGCCTCTTTCGCTCTTCCCCGAAAAAACCTCCACAACAAAAAAACAGGTCTGACTGCTGGCTAAGTCTTGCCAGTACTGCCAAAACCTCCAGTACCTCTTTCTGTTTCGATAGAGAATTTTTCCACAAAATCCAATGAAACCTGTACAACCGGCTGGAACATTAATTGAGCGATCCTCTCGCCCGACTGGACAACGTACGGAGCACAGCCGTCATTTGCAAGAATGACCCCGATCTCTCCATGGAAATCGGCATCAATAACTCCTGCGCCTTGCGCCACACGAACGCCGTGATTCAGTGACAGACCTGATCGGGAAGCTACGATAGCCACTAACCCGGCGTCCATCATATTGATCGCGAAACCTGTCTTGATCAGGACCCGCTGACCAGGAGAGATGGTTACAGGCGTTGAGATACAAGCTCTCAGATCCATCGCAGCCGAGCCTTCCGTTTGGTAGCTCGGGAACGGGATATTTTCTTTGCCAAGCAAATCATTGACCACTCTGGCTTCGATACGTCTTCGCAATCCCGATCCCTCTGTTGAAAAAGCTATGATTTTCAGCACCTCTCGTCTGAAGCGAAATCTCTTTTCACGGCTGCAGGGACTTCTCTAAACATCCGGTCTCTCCCGACAGTTTCTGGCCTTGGCGGGGATGATGGAGCGCGCAGTCTTTCCTTCAGCCGTTTGAGGGAAAAACCTCAGGACCCTCCCTGGCAAGATGCCGATGGAACACCGACAGACAATGCCTCAAGTGCCCCATAAGTATTCTTCAAGCGAAAGCGAATGGTTCCCGGAGCATTTATTGAGAAAAAAACCCATCCGTCAACCAGGCTTTTCGACTTGATAACAGTAGGAAGCCCGGAAAGGTCAAGATGGCTCTCCTTGCCTCTCAGCGATTGCCTCAACCTGTTTCCCAGAAGGGCCTCCGGATACTCCACCCCGCCGGAGCGGAACCGGTAGGACAGGATTTGCTCATCAGACCTTCTCACGCTTTTAAGGTCCAGATGGACCCCCAGAAGGGTCGAACCCGACGACAGGGTCAGACACTCCACTCCTGCAACAACGGCGGTAACTCCTTTGACCTGACGATCGTCAGGATGACACGCGGAAAAACCTGTTAAAAAGGTTATAAGGGAAAACCCCCATAAGACCGGCCGAAAACGATTATAGCTCATCCCCTGGTAATCTCCGTGCCGACACCTTCCGGCGTAAATATTTCAAGCAACAATGCATGCGGTACCCGACCGTCAATCACATGAACCTTCCCGACCCCCGCTTCGATCGCCTTGAGACACCCCTCCATCTTCGGAACCATTCCCCCGTGAATGGTCTTGTCGAGCATCAGCATTTTGACCTGTTCCGGAGAAAGGGAGGTCAACAGGTTTTTCCCGCTGTCCAGAACGCCGGGGGTATCGGTCATCATGATCAGCTTTTCCGCTTTCAGCGCGGAAGCCAGCTCTGAGGCCACCTCATCCGCATTGATGTTCAGGGGTTGCCCATCCCTGTCAACTCCGACAGGAGCCACAATGGTGGTATAGCGATGACGATCAAGGAGATCCAGGATTTCGGTATTCACCGAAATCACCCGACCGACCGCTCCCAGCTCTCCGGCAGAAATACGCTCTCCGATCAGAAGTCCCGCGTCTCTTCCGGCAATGCCCACTGCCCGGCCGCCCCGTTTTTGCACCAGCGTGACAAGATCCCTGTTCACCTTGCCTGAAAGAACCATCTCCACAACTTCCATCGTTTCGTCATCGGTGATCCGTCTTCCGTCGGAAAAAATCGAGGAAATGCCAAGCCTGGACAACCAGCCCGAAATTTCCGGACCACCGCCGTGGACAACCACCGGACGAATGCCTATATGGCTTAAAAGAACGAGATCGTCCGCGAACGAGCTGTCACTCACCCCTCCGGCCCGGGTGCTGCCGCCATATTTGATCACAAATGTCTTCCCGGAAAACGTCCGGATATAGGGCAAAGCCTCTATCAGAACCCGAGCCTTTTCCTGATTGGCCTCCAAAAAACCTCCTCCCGGTGAAATCATTCCTTTTCCGGAGCCGTCCCGAGGGTCAAATTCACCCCGGCATCACCTTGATCATCCGGGGCGGCAACAATTGTCTGATTCTTTGACCTGTCATAACGATCCTTCAGCTCCCGGATCCCCACATGGGTATATTTCTGTGTCGATGAAAGCGATGAATGACCCAGGAGGCTTTGTATATGCCGAAGATCCATACTGTTGTTCAACAGGTGGGTCGCACAGGTATGTCTGATCTC
This sequence comes from Leptospirillum sp., assembly GCA_027323445.1. Classification (GTDB taxonomy): domain Bacteria; phylum Nitrospirota; class Leptospirillia; order Leptospirillales; family Leptospirillaceae; genus Leptospirillum. The sequence continues at coordinate 418 of DAHWBS010000065.1, read as the reverse complement.
ATGCGGAGTCACACCGGCAACGATTCCCGCTTTTTGGGCAGAGGCCCGGACAATCCTTCCGATTTGATAAACGGAGAGCCTTTTTCCTCCGAAGCTTTCGGGGAACAGACAGTCAAGCGGGGCCACTGCGCCGGATTCCGGCAGAAAAGAGAGCAAACGGATCCTTGCCACACCAACAAGGGGAACCCGGCGCTCCTTGTTCCCCTTCCCCCTGATCAGAAGAATATCGTCCTGGAGATCCCCGATATTCAAACCGCACAACTCTGACAGACGAAGTCCATCAAGATAGAACACCTCAAGGATCGCCCGATTTCGTCTTCCTTCCCACGTGGAAGGATCCGGCGCATCAAGAAGATCGTTGACCTCCTCAATCGTCAGAAACTTTGGCTGGCTTCGGGGAACCCTGGGTCCCTTCATC